>CAYMXT010000006.1:5691-25703 GCA_964394415.1 uncultured Planctomycetales bacterium | reverse complement strand
GAGCGAAGAGGGCTGGTGCTTGGGCCTCGAATACGCACAGGACCACATCGTGAGCGTCTTTGAGGGGTATCTTTCCATCCCGTTCACTGTGGGTGTCTGGCACGACTACCGCGTAGTTTCCGCATGCATGCGTGAGTACGACTTATACGTCGATAATCAGCTCACGCGCCACGGGGCTTTCGTACACGCGAGCTTCCACGCGCATGTGGCCTGGGGAGATGGTGTCCAGGGGGCGGCCAGCCTTCATCGCTGGGACTTCATCCGCTTCGAGACAGTCAGGCTGGGAGACGTCAACCAGGACGGGTCGGTCACTTTCGATGACATCGATCCCTTTATCGAGGCCTTGACCCTGGAGGAGGATGAATTTCAGGCCCAGCACCCTGGCTGGTTCTGGCGGGCTGCCGATTGCGATAACGATGGCGACGTTGATCTTGATGACATCAATTCGTTCGTTGCCTTCCTCGGCGAAGGCGCTTGGTGACCCAAGGCCCGAATCGGCGGACGCAACACGAATGCGAGGCGCGTGACAATCGGCACATGAGACAATGTTCGCTACTCGCGGTCGAGCTGTTGCTGTGGACACTTGCTTGGCGCGGTACCAGGCGCGGATAGCTCGGCGCGAGCGCAGCCAGAAGGAGTAATACAATGTGGCACCGTTGGAAGACAAGTTTGATGTGTGCCATCGGGATGAGCGTCGGCGTACAGGCGGGCAACGAGATCCACGTCTGGCAGGCGAGTGGCAGCTACACGCTCAGCCAACCTAACAGAACCGTCGAAATCACGAGCCCCGGGGCGTTCAAGATCGGGGCAACCTGCGACGACTGCGACTGGGGCGGGCTAGGCGAGATCGCCGCAGTCAGCGTTGGCTCTGTTCAGGGTGCGGTCGAGCTCCACATTGTGACCGACCCGAATGACCCTTACGGACAAGGTTACGATCCGAACGACCCCGATACCCACTGGGGCGCGGCCTATGTGGGCATGGTCGGGTTCGCTTCGTTCCCGCCCGCCGGAACCACGTTGCAGATTGCGGAGCTGCGCGTGTATAAAGACCTGGGCTACAGCGCCACCGCCGCGACGCGCGTGAGCACCGTGACGGGACCATTTATCGCCGCCGAGCACGTGCTCAAGGACGTGTACATCTACGATGCCGTGGCCAGCGGCGGCAGCCTTGTTTTTGGCTTCATGACCGGCGGAAGCGTATTCTTGCCAAATGCGAGTGCGTCGCACGCCGGCACGATCTCAGTCAGCACGATCGAACGAAACCTCATGGGGACCCCGTACGAGCTGAACATCGCCGGCAGCGCGCAAGGAGACACTCAGGTCGGGCACGAGGATTGCACGGGGTGCAAGCTGACCGGCAAACTGCACGTGGGCGGCAGCGCGAATAATATCTTGGTGTATACCACCAGCTACACGATGACCGGCAAGGTCGAGATCGGCGAGCTGCACGGCCTGCTCGTGTTCGATAACGACGTGTACGGGGCGGGCACGGCGCCCGCGATCAACATCGGCACGCTGACCGGCGAGGTGCGACTGTGGCGGTCGCTGGACAACAACCCGAACGCCTCGGCCGAGGTGGTGATTGACGAAATGGCGTCGGCGCGGCATTTACGGTCGACTGGAACGGTGACGATGCTGACGATACGTGGGCCAGCGGCGCGAAGGTGCTGGTCGGCCAGACCGAGTATACGGGCAACCACCCGCCGGACGGAAATGATCCAAACCCGGTGTACAGCGTGACTTGCAGGAAGGGCGATTGCAACAACACAGGCGAATGCGATAACGAGGACATCGATCCGTTTGTGGCCGCGATGTCGGCGGAGGACTACGCGGCCGAGTTCCCGGGGCTTACCGGTTCAAGAATTTACCACGCTGACTGCGACTGTGATGACGACGTAGACTACGATGACGTAGACGCGTTCATTGCCTGCCTGGGCGGGGACCACCCAGAGTGCGAGACGGCCGACTGCGGCGGTGATGCACCCGGCGGCGATCCGCCCGAGCTTGATCCCGAGACCGTGGCCCGGCTTTTCAGCGCGAATCTCTCCGAGCCGCGCCTGGCCACATTCATCCAGATCGCGGAAGTGCTGGCCAACGGCGATTCGCCACGGGCCGAGTTCTGGACGGCTGTGCTCGAGTACCTTGAGGAGTAGGCAAAGCACGAACGCACACTGGGTGCGAATTAGCCGTCGGGGCAAGCCTGGCCAGCGCGTGGGCCTGGCGGCGGATATTTTTGGACGTGCGCTCGCGTCGGGAAATCCGGCGTAGAAGCGACCCTTGCTATCCGAACCCGCCACGCAAGTGGCGGGCCGGGGGGCACGCAGCCGGCGGCCGCGGACTTGCGTCCGCGGTTCGGATACGCACACTTAACACCATCTTTACACACCCGTGGGTACCATTTGATCGACCGACTTGCTCGGAGCGCATTGGCAGCGACGCCCACGCATGACAAAAGCCAGCATCCTGATCGTCGAAGACGAAACCGACCTCGCGGAACTGGTCTGCTTTCACCTGAGCCGCGACGGGTACCAGTGCCGCCGGGCCGCGGACGGCGAACGCGCCGTCGCCGAGGCCCAGCGGCAACCGCCGGACCTCGTCGTCCTGGACCGCATGTTGCCGCGGCTGTCCGGCGACGAGGTGGCCCAGCGCTTGAAGCGCGACCCGCGCACCGCGGGCGTGCCCATCCTCATGCTCACGGCGAAGGCGGCGGACGAGGACGAACTCGTCGGCTTCGCTTTGGGGGCCGACGACTACGTCCGCAAACCGTTCGCGGTGAAGCTGCTGCTGGCGCGCGTCACGGCCCTGTTGCGGCGAAAGGCGGCGGAGAAGACCACGCCGCAGGTGCTGGCGGCCGGCCCGGTCGTGCTCGACCACGGCCGGCACGAGGTCACGGTCGCCGAACAGCCGGTCGCGCTGACGGCGACAGAGTTTCGCATTCTTGCGGTCCTGATGGGCGCCCGCGGCCGCGTGCTCAGCCGCGATCAACTGATTGCCGCGGCCTTGGGGCAGGGCGCCCCCGTCACCAGCCGGGCGATGGACGTTCACATTGCCGCCTTGCGGAAGAAGCTCGGCCCCGCCGGGCCGTGGATTCACACGATCCGCGGGGTAGGCTATGCTTTCCGCACGCCGGAGACGCCGACGCCGCCAGATTCCAACGAATGAACTCACCGGGACGAGCTTGGCGACTCATCGGACTTGTCGGCTTGCTCCTCGTGCTCGGCTGCGGGCTGGTGCTGGCGGCGCTGCCGCCTGCGGCTGAATCCGTCGCCGCCGTGAACACACGGCTGGCCCTGGCCCGCCGGCTTGGGCTGGCGAGTGTCGTGGCGGCGGCGGGGACGATCTTTGCGGCGGCGGTCTTTCACCTGGTACAACGCCGGGCGGTGCTGGAGTTGGCCCGCCGCGTGCGGGCGGTGTCGCAGCGCTGGGGCGCGGAAGCGCCCGCGCACGCCGGCGATGCGTTCGTCCACCTGTCGGCGGCGGTGGACGCGCTCGGCCAGGGTTTCACCGTGCAGTTGGAGCGTCTGGAGCGGCAACGGCACCTGCTGGCCGCGCTGCTGGATGGGTTGCAAGAGGGGGTGGTCGTCGCCCGCGACGACGGCCGCATCGTACTCATCAACCCGGCGGCCCTGCGACTGCTGAGGCTGGAGTCCCGCGCGCGGCAGTCCGCATTGCTCGGTCAGCCGCTCGAAACCGTCATTGCCGATCATACCCTCCAGCAACTCCTGCACGCGCCGGCCGGTGCGCCGGAGCCGACCGGTGCGCAGCGCGTGGACATCGAGACCGGCGGCGCGACCACGCACCTGCTGGCGCGGGGGTCCACGGTGGTGTGGATCGACCCGGACGTCCGCGGAGCGGGACCGGTTCGCAGTCGGGCGGTCGTGCTCGCGGATGTCTCCGATTTGCAGCGGCTGCTTCAGGTGCGAACCGATTTCGTCGCCAACGCGTCGCACGAGCTGCGTACGCCGCTGACGACGATCCGGGCCGCGGTCGAGGCCGTGCTGAGCCTGGACCTCGTTGTGGACGCCGATACCGCCCGCGGCTTTCTCGACAAGCTCGACCGGCACACGCAGCGGTTGGAGCGGCTTGTCGAGGACCTGCTCGACCTCTCGCGCATCGAAGGCCGGGCGGCGCGTTTCGCGCCGGAGAGGCTGGACGCGGCGCGGCTGCTGGCCGATCTGGACGCGAGTTTCGCGGAGCGTGTGGCGGCGCGGCGGTTGCAGTGGTCCGCTGCTTGCACGCCGCCCGCGGCGACCGTCCACGTGAACGCGTACTTGCTGAACTTGGCGCTGGGCAACCTGCTCGATAACGCGGTGAAGTTCACGGAGCCCGGCGGACGGATCAGCCTGGAGGTGGACGTGCAGCCGGACGCGGCGACCTTTGTCATCAGCGACACCGGCTGCGGCATTCCGTCGGAGGATCAGGAGCGCGTCTTCGAGCGGTTCTACCAGGTGGAGCGGGCACGCTCGGGGGCCGAGCGCGGCACCGGGTTGGGGTTGTCCATCGTTCGGCACGCGGTGGCGGCGCTGGGCGGCACGGTGCGGCTGGAGAGCGAAGTGGGGCGGGGGACGCGGGTGCTGGTCGTAATCCCGCAAGCAGCAGCGCAGCCGTAGCACCATCATCCGAACCCCGCGCGCAAGTGCGGGGCTCGGGCCGGCGCGCGAAGCAGCGCTTCGCGGTCCCCCGGCCCCGGCCTTGCGTCCGGGGTCGGGCGAGACGCCCTTAACACTACGTTAACACAGACGCCCTACCGTGCGGGCAGATGTTCAGCACACGCCCAACCTGCTCTGTTGGTGAGGAACCTTGATGAGAATCGCAAGACCAGTGAAGCTGATCGCCGTGCTCGTGACGCTCGCCGGCGCCGCGGCGAGTCTGGCCCAGTCGCTCTCCGGCAACGTCCGGGCGGACGGATCCAGCACCGTGTACCCGATTACGGCCGCCGCGGCGGAGCTGTTCAGTGAGCCGCAGCCGAAGGTCAACGTGACCGTCGGCATCTCGGGCACCGGCGGGGGCTTCAAGAAGTTCCTGGAGGAAAAGGCCGAGCTGCGCACGGACCTCCAGAACGCCTCGCGGCCGATCACGACGGCGGAAGTCGAGCGGGCCGCGAAGCTCGGCGTCGAGTTCATCGAACTGCCGATCGCGTACGACGGGTTGGCGGTCGTCGTGCATCCGAGCAACAAATTCTGTGACCACCTGACGGTCGCGGAGCTGAAGAAGATCTGGGGCCCGGACAGCAAGCTCAACAACTGGAAGGACGTGCGGGCGGGCTTTCCGGATTTGCCGCTCAAGCTCTATGGCCCCGGCACGGACAGCGGCACGTTCGACTATTTCACCGATGTGGTGGTCGGCAAGTCGAAGGCCTGCCGGGCCGATTTCACGCCGAGCGAGGATGACAACGTCCTCGTCAAGGGCGTCGAGGGCGACGTCGGTTCGCTGGGCTACTTCGGCTATTCATACTACGAAGCCAACAAGGGCAAGTTGAAGCTGCTCGCGATTGACGGCGGCGACGGCCGGCCGCTCAAGCCGAAAGCGGCCACGATCCGCAAGCTGACATATCGACCGCTGGCCCGCCCGTTGTTTCTGTACGTCAACAAGGCATCGCTGGCGCGGCCCGAGGTCCAGGCGTTTCTCGAGTTTTACCTGGGCAACGCGCGGAAGCTGGTCGAGCACCCCAAGGTCAACTACATCGCCCTCAGCGACAAACTCTATGCGATGGCCCGCGAGCGATTGGCCAAGGGCACCGTCGGCACGGCCTACGCCGCGCCGGATGCGCAGACAAAGAGCCTCTACGAGCTGTACGGCGTCGCCGCGGAGTAGTGCAGCACAGACTATCAGTCTGTGTGTGGAGCACAGACTATCAGTCTATGTGTGGAGCACAGACTATCAGTCTATGTGTGGAGCACAGACTATCAGTCTGTGTGTGGAGCACAGACTATCAGTCTGTGCGTGGAGCACAGACTATCAGTCTGTGTGTGCAGCACAGACTATCAGTCTGTGCGTGGAGCACAGACTATCAGTCTGTGTGTGGAGCACAGACTATCAGTCTGTGACGAATCCGTGATGTCGATTCGCCGCATCAGCGAAGGAGCCATACACGCGTTCCTCCTTGCCTGCGCGCTGCTCTCCGTCGGCACGACGTTCGGCATCATCTTCGTCCTGGTCCGCGATTCGATTCCGTTCTTCCAGCACACCGGCGTCATCGAGTTCCTGACCGGCACACGCTGGACGCCGCTCCTGGAGCCGCGCGCGTACGGCGTCGTGCCGCTGCTGGCCGGCACCGTGCTGATCGCGGGCGGCGCCTTGCTCGTCGCCGTGCCGATCGGGCTGTGTACGGCTGTGTACCTGGCGGAATACGCCCCCGGTTGGGTCCGGCAGGTCGCCAAGCCGGTGCTCGAGATTCTGGCGGGGATTCCGACGGTGGTGTACGGCTACTTCGCCCTGGTCTTCATTACGCCGCACGTCCTGCGTCCACTGTTGCCGCAGACGGAGATCTTCAACGGGGCAAGTGCGGCCGTAGTCGTCGGGATCATGGTCATTCCGACGATTAGTTCGCTGTGCGACGACGCCCTGCGGGCGGTGCCGCGGAGCCTGCGCGAGGCCGCGTACGCGGTTTCGGCCACGAAGCTGGAGGTTTCCACGCGGATCGTGCTGCCGGCGGCGATGTCCGGCGTGGTCGCCGCCGTGCTGCTGGCGCTGGCCCGCGCGATCGGCGAGACCATGGCCGTGGTGCTCGCCGCGGGCATGACCCCCAAACTGACGTTCAACCCGCTCGAAAGCCTCCAGACGATGACCGCCTACATTGTGCAGGTCAGCCTCGGCGACACCCCCGCCGGGACGATCGAGTATCACTCGATCTTCGCCGTGGCCTTGCTGCTGTTCCTGATCACGCTCGGCGTGAACCTGATCGCGCAGCGTGTCCTGCGGCGGTTCCGGGAGGTCTACGAATGACCACCGGCGAGCAGTTCCACCCGCGCCTCGCACGCCGCCGGCTGTGGGGCCGCGCGTTTCACGCGGCGTGTCTGCTGGCAGGCGTCGTCGCGGTCGTGGTGTTGGCGGTGCTGCTCGCACAGGTTGCGTCACAGGGGCACAAGTTCGTCAGTTGGGAGTTTCTCCAGCGCCCGCCGTCGCAGCTCACGCCGGAAAAGGGCGGCGTCAAGTCCGCCTTCTGGGGGACGCTCTGGCTGATGGGGTTGACGACGCTGCTGGCCGTGCCGACCGGCGTCGGCGCGGCGGTGTACCTCCAGGAATACGCGCGCCCGAGCCGCTTCACGCGGCTGATCCACCTGAACATCGCCAACCTCGCCGGCGTGCCGTCGATCGTCTACGGGATTCTCGGGTTGGCGCTGTTTGTCCGCTGGCTGCTGGGTAGCCGCAGCGTGCTGGCGGGCGCGCTGACGCTCAGCCTGCTGGTCCTCCCGGTCATCATCATCGCCGCGCGCGAGGCGCTCCTCGCCGTGCCGCAGACCATCCGCGAGGCCGCGTACGCGGTGGGCGCGACGCGCTGGCAGACCGTGCGGCACCACGTGTTGCCCGCCGCGCTGCCCGGCATTCTCACCGGCGTGATCCTGGCGCTCTCGCGGGCCATCGGCGAAACTGCGCCGCTCATCATGCTGGGGGCCCTGACACTGGTCCGCCGCGCGCCGGGTGAGTGGCTGGAAAAGCACGCGTTTACGCCGAGCGGCCTGTGGCAGTGGCTCAGCGACGCGCTGGACAGCCAGTTCACGGCCCTCCCGATTCAGATTTACAACTGGGCCAGCCAGCCTGACGACGTGTTCCGCGAGCTGGCCGCCGCGGGGATCGTTGTGCTGCTGATCGTGCTGCTTTCGATGAACGCCCTGGCCGCCGGGATTCGCGCATGGCAACAGCGACACAAGAGCTGCTGATGAGTCGAGTCACGACCCCCGCAACACGCCCGCTGAACGTGGTCATGGTCACGCCGCGACCGGCGGCCGCGCTGCCGGCGACCGCGGCGCCGGTGCTCGTCGCCGAGCAATTGACGATTCGCTACGGCGATTTCGCGGCGGTGCGCGGGGTGTCGCTGGCGATCCCCGCGCGGCAGGTGACCGCGATCATCGGTCCGTCCGGCTGCGGCAAGAGCACGCTGCTGCGCGCGATGAACCGCATGAACGACTTCATTCCCGGTACCTCGGTCACCGGTCGCCTGATCTACCAGGACCGGGACGTGTATCGCGACTGGGACTCGGTCGAGCTGCGGCGGCGCGTGGGAATGGTGTTCCAACGCCCCAATCCGTTTCCGAAGTCGATCTACAAGAACGTGGCCTGGGGCCCGAAAATCAACGGATACCGCGGCGACCTCGACGAGCTGGTCGAGCGCTCGCTGCGCGCGGCGGCCCTGTGGGACGAGGTGCGCGACAAACTGCACCAAAGCGCCCTGGCCCTGTCCGGCGGCCAGCAACAGCGGTTGTGCATCGCGCGGGCGGTCGCGATGCAGCCCGACGTGCTGCTAATGGACGAACCGTGCTCGGCGCTGGACCCGATCGCCACCCGGCACATCGAGGACCTGATCGACCGCCTGAAGGCACACTACACGGTCGTGCTCGTCACGCATAACATGCAGCAGGCCGCCCGCGTGTCCGACTGGACCGCGTTCATGCTCATGGGCGAACTGGTCGAGCGCGCCTCGACGAACGAGATCTTCACCAACCCTGGCGATGCACGGACGCAGGACTACATCACGGGGCGCTTCGGTTGAGCCGCGCCAGCCGCGGCCGCGTGAGGACGCCATGACGGCACACTTCGTCAACTTGCTCGACGACCTCCGCCGCAACTCGCTGCGCATGGCCAGCCAGGTCGAGGACATGGTGCAGGAGGCGTGCGAGGCGGTCTTCGCCGCCGACGCGCCGCTGGCACAGCGGGTGATCGAGCGCGACGGCGAAGTGGATGCGGCGGAGATCGCGGTTGAGACCGAGGTCATTCGCCTGCTGGCGCTGTATCAGCCGGTGGGGATCGATTTACGAACGCTGTGTACGGTGTTGAAGGTCAACAACGACCTCGAGCGGGTCGCCGACTGCGCGGTGAACATCGCCGAGCGCGCCCGGCACGGCGAATTGCAGATCTTGGCGCAACAGTCGCCCGAACTGAAGCAGATGTGCCCGGTCGTGCGGCAGGTATTGCGCGGTGCGTGCCAGGCGTACGCAGCGAGCGACCCGGCGGGCGCCCACGGCCTGAAAGCCCAGGAGCAGGCGATCGACGCGCTCTACCGCCAAATCGTCCGCAGCGTCGTACAGCACTCGGAGAGCGTGGGTAGCGAACTGGCCGGCTACCTCGACCTGCTGTCCGTCGCCAAGAACCTGGAACGCATCAGCGATCACGCGATCAACATCGCCGAAGACGTGATCTACGCGGCGACCGGCCGCATCGTCCGGCACGGCCGCGAGACCTGACCCGCGCGGCTCACGTCGTCGGGCTGGGCGCCGGCTGGCGGCTGCGCTTCAGAGCGACGAAGTGCCCGACTTCGCGGATCGTGCGCGTGTTCAACACGTCGTGATCGCGCAGCCAGGCCCGTCGGGCGGTCAGCACGCCGAAGTGCATCTGGTCGAGCTGATCGATGGCGTGGGCGTCGGTGTTGATGACCAGCGTCGCGCCGTGGTCGCGTGCGACGCGGGCGTGCTGATCGCGCAGATCGAGGCGATAGTAGTTCGCGTTGATCTCCAGCGCCGTACCGGTCCGCACCGCCTCCCGGCAGACCGCCTCGATGTCCAGGGGGATTGAATCACGCTCGTTAATCAGCCGCCCGGTCGGGTGGCCGATGCAGTTCACAAACGGGTTGTGCATCGCGGCAATCGTCCGGCGGGTGTTCGATTCGATGTCGTAACCCAGCCCGGCATGAATCGAGGCGACCACGAAGTCCAGCTTCGCCAGCATCTCGTCGGGGTAGTCCAGACGACCATCGGCGAGAATGTCCACTTCGGTGCCCGCCAAGAGCTGAATCCCCTCCAGCTTCGCGCCGGCGGCCCGAATCGCCGCGACGTGTTCCAGCAGCTCCGGAACCCGCAACCCGCCCGCGATGAGGCTGCTTTGCGAATGCTCGGTGATGCAAATGTACTGGTACCCGCGCTCGCGGGCCGCCAGCGCCATCCCCTCGACCGTGTCGCGCCCGTCGCTGGCGGTCGTGTGCATGTGCAGATCGCCACGCATCCGCTCCACGCTCACCAGGTCCGCCGGCACCTCATCCAGGCTCAGCTCGCCCGTGTCCTCGCGCATCTCCGGCGGAATCCAGGGCAGATTCAGCGCGGCGTAAATCTCTTCCTCCGTCTTCGCCGCGACCAGACGCTTGCCGGAATTCAAGCCCTGTTCGCTGAGCGTCCACCCGCGGCGGGCCGCCAACTCGCGCAGCCGGGCGTTGTGCGCGCCGTTGCCGGTGAAATACTGCCACGCGGCCCCGAACGTCTTCTCCGGTACGACGCGCAGGGCGACCTGCATGGCGTGGCCGACGTAGACGTCGATCATGACCGACGCCCAGGTCGCCCCGACGGCCAACACCTGCTTCACGAACGGCAGCCCCGTGAAATGGTGCAGCACCGGCGCGGGATTGTCCGTCACGCACAGCATGTCCAGCCCGCGGACCGTCTCGCAGCCCCGCCGCAGCGCCCCCGAGCGGGCCACCTGCTGCACGCCGGGGATCGCCAGCACGGCCTCGCGGATTTGCGTGGAGACCCGCCAGGCGTCACCGAGGCGGGTCAGGCCGGCACTGCGTTCGAGGAATTCGACGCCGCGCTCGATGTGTTCGAGGCTCTTGGCGCCGAAGCCGCGCAAGCCGATGAGCGTGCCGTTGTCGAGGGCGGCTTTGAGGTCTTCGAGCGAGCGGATGCCGCGTTCTTTCCAGAGCAGAGCGATCTTCTTGGGACCGAGCGTGGGCACATCGAGCAGGCGCAGGAGCGTCTCCGGCACCTCGGCGGCCAGTTCGGCCCGCAGGGCCAGCCGGCCGGTGCCCAGCAGCTCTTTGAGCTTCTCGGCCATCGCGTCCCCCACGCCGGGCAGGCTCGCCAGCTCGCCCCGCTCGCCGACCGCGTCGATGCTCTCGGGCAACTCGGCGACCGTGCGCGCGACGCGCCGGTACGCCTGCACGCGAAACGTATCCTCGCCCTTGAAATCGAGGAGGTTCGCGAGTTCGTTGAATGCCCGGGCAACGTCGGTGTTCGTCATCCGCCTGGTACCTCAGCGGGACACGTAACAGTTTATAGGGGGCTGGCCACGGGGTTACAAGCCGGACCGCCGGCGACCAGACACCTGCTTCGGTGACTCGCAAGATCTGCAACGGCTGGGGAGCATGGGCCTCCGGCCCGTGCGGATCGCGCACGGGCCGGTGGCCCATGCTTCCCGGGGCTATCGCATCTAAACTCCAAACCGCGTTCTTGGGGTCGAAAACGCGATCTTCGTGTCACCGTGTGAAGACGGCGCCTGTGCGCCACCCGCGTTCTTGGTAACGCCGGCAGGGTTCGACGCGTTTGGATGCGATGCCCTGCCACGCCCCCCCACCCGGAGAAGTCGCGCTCTTTCAGAGTCGCCATGCTGCCTATAATCGCCCAGCGGGCCGCCGCACCGGACAAGGCGGCGGCTCGACGAGGCTTCTCATGACACCTCCCAAACACGGCCCCGGCCCCATCCACGTTGAGGAGACGGCGGGCAAGAAATCGTATTGCACCTGCGGCTGGTCGGAGAGACTGCCCTACTGCGATGGGTCGCACAACCGGCTGGAGACGGGTTGCCGGTCGTTTAAGGTGGAGATCGCGGATCCCGGGCCGCGGTGGGTGTGTCAATGTCACCAGAGCAGCACGCCGCCCTGGTGCGATGGAACGCACGAACGAGTAGCGCCCGGCGCATAGCGAGAAGGAAGATGAGAAAAAGGGGGAAAAAGGGGGGGGGGGGAAAAGGGGACACTACTGATTTCTGAACGCTCTCGCCGGGAAAAAGGGGGCCGGGAAAAAGGGGACACTACTGATTTCTGAACGCTCTCGCCGAATGGTGGATGGCATCAAGAATCAGTAGTGTCCCCTTTTTCCCCTTTTTCCCACGAATCAGCAGTGTCCCCTTTTTCCACCTGTCCCCTTTTTCCACCCGATACCCAACCGACGCCAGGGACGCCCCAGCTTCAGACATCTTCATCGGCGTCCCGCCGGTGCGCGAAACCGCGACGGGCGCCTCTGAACGCCGGTCGCACCGGCGGGACGCCGATGCTCCCCGGCGCAATTAGGGGTGCGTTTTTCTGAGATAGTACACTAGCGCGTGAGCAGCCCAACGAAGGCGGGGATGTCGTCCAGGTCGATGTCCCCGTCGCCGTCGCAGTCCGCATTCAGAATGAGGCAGTCGGGATACAAGGCCGCGTAGCTGGCGGGATCGGTGAGCGCCAGCACAAACGGGACCACGTCGTCAAAACTGATCAGGTCGTCACAGTTCAAGTCGCCCCGCACGCGGAACCTGACGGACAGGCTGCGGTCTTTGCCCGCGGCAATCGCCACGCAGACGACGTTCGGCGGAGGCGGGCTGCTCTCGCCGTGCTCATCCCAGCCCCAGGCGATGACGGCTCCGTCCGCGCGGAGGCCGAGACTGTGATATGCGCCGCCCGAGATGGCGACGAAACCACTGTTGGGGGCGGGCACGTCGCACTGCCCGTTGTTGTTGTGCCCCCAACCCACGACCGAGCCGTCCGCCTTCAGCCCCAAGCTGTGCAGCTCGCCCGCGGACACGCCGACGAAGCCCGCGTTCGGCGTCGGCAGGTCACATTGCCCGTACTCATTCCAACCCCACGCGACGACCGTCCCGTCCACCTTCACGCCCAGGCTGTGCCAGCCGTTCGCCGCAATGGCCACGAAATCCGCGTTCGGCGGCGGCACGGTGCATTGCCCGTACCCGTTGTTGCCCCACGCGACGATCACACCGGTGGTCTTCAGGCCAAGGCTGTGCTCGTAGCCGGCGGCGATCGCGCGAAAGCCGCTATTGGGGGGCGGCACGGTGCATTGGCCCATGTTGTTTCGCCCCCACGCCGCGACCGAACCCGTCGCCCGCAGGCCCAGGCTGTGCGCTTCCCCAGCCGCGACCGCCAGAAAGTCGGCATTGGGCGACGGCAGATTGCACTGTCCGTAGTCGTTTCGACCCCACGCGGCCAGGGTGGTGTCGAGCTTCAAGCCGAGCGTGTGGTGCAGCCCCGCGGCCAACTGCATGAAGCCCTCGTTCGGCAACGGGCCGTTGCTCTGGGCGTGCGTGTTGCTGCCCCAGGGCACGACCGAACCGTCCGCCTTCATACCGAGGCTGTGATACCCGCCCCCGGCGACCGCCACGAAGTCCGCGTTGGGCGCGGGTACCGCGGCTTGGCCAAAGTGGTTCGCGCCCCACGCCGCAACCGTCCCATCGCTGCGGCGGGCGAGGCTGTGGTAGGAACCAGCGCCGATCTGCGTGAAGTTCACGTTGGGCGTCGGCGCGGCGCTCTGACCGTAGTTGTTGGCTCCCCACGCGACGACGGTGCCATCGGTTCTCAATCCCAAGCTGTGATACGCCCCGGCTGCGACGGCCACGAACCCGGCGTTCGGCGCGGGCACATTGCACTGACCAAACTCGTTGTCGCCCCACGCGACAATCGTCCCGTCGGTTCGCAGCGCGAGACTGTGCCAGTTGCCGGCGGAAACGGCGACGAAGTTCGCATTGGGCACCGGCACGTCACACTGCCCGTGGCTGTCGTCACCCCACGCCGCAACTTCCCCCATACCGCGCAACGCAAGGGAATGAAAGCCCCCGCCGGCGACCGCGAGAAAGCCCGCGTTTGGCGCGGGAACCAGGCATTGGCCGAAGTCGTTCCAGCCCCACGCCAGCACTGAGCCGTCGGAGCGCAGACCGAGGCTGTGATATGCTCCGGCGGCAGCGGCGGTGAAACCGCCCGACGACACGGGCACATCGCACTGAGCTAGCGCGTTGCCGCCCCAGGCCACGATGTCGCCGTTGGCTTTCAGACCCAGACTGTGAAACACGCCGCTCGCGACCGCGGCAAATCCGCCGTCGAGCTGGACCCCCACGACTTGATTGCCCCACCCGACGACACCCCCGGCGTCACTCTGCGCCCACGCGGCGGGCACGGCAAGCAGGGGGAGTAGGAGCACGCCCGACCGGTGCAAGCTGGTCAACGAGTTGTGTTTCACGAGGTGCCTCTCATCGCTCGCCACTATTCTTGCCACACTCGGCAAGCCCCACGGTTGTCCCTGTCAAGCTGCGCTGACGAGACAGAAACGACCTTGAAGTACTCGGGGCCGAACGCCGACTGATAGCCTGGGTAGCTTACCATTTCGCCGCCCAGACCGGAAGCCCCCCCAGGCATCGGTTTAGGGCAATTGGCGGCCGCGGCGAAGCAACGGCCGCGACGCGGGAGTGGGGGGCAGACTTAGAGCTCCTGAAACGACCCTTGTGGCACTAACATCTCGCCAATGAGAACACAGGCGGTAAGCCTGTACCACAGGTTGTGCTCGGCGGTCCTGAACCGCCGTGCGCGATTCGGCAGCGCAGATCCGAGCCGACCGCGCGAGCGGTCGCGAGTATGTCCGCGAGCTTGCGCTCGCGGATCGGACAGGCACCGCACATTCGCGCACGTCCATTTAGCCCTTGAGCCGCTGCACATCGGCCGTGATCAATGGCACAACCTTGAACAGGTCCGCGACGATGCCGTAGTCCGCGAGCTTGAAAATCGGGGCTTCTTTGTCGGTATTGATCGCCACGATTACCTTGCTGCCGCGCATGCCCGCCAGGTGTTGGATCGCCCCGCTGATGCCGCAAGCGATGTACAGCCGCGGAGTTACAACCTTGCCGGTCAAGCCGACCTGGCGGCTGTGTGGCTGATAACCGGCGTCGCAGGCGGCCCGGGATGCGCCCACGGCAGCGTCGAGCTCCTGGGCCAGCTCGTACAGGATCTTGAAGTTATCCTCGCTCTTCAAAGCCCGCCCGCCGGAAACGATCACGTCCGCTTCGGTGACGTCCTTGACCGTTCCGCCGGTGCGGGCGATTTCCCTTACGTTGACCCGGTCATCGGCGGGGGTTGGGGTATAGGTCAGCGTCTCGCGGGCGGCTCCGCTTCCGCCGGTCGGTGCCGCGAAGGTGTTGGGCCGGACGGATGCGATCGCCGGCCGGTCCTTCGAGAAGCTGACGTGGCAAAAAGCCTTGCCGTTGTAGACCGGACGTCGCGCATCCAGCGCGCCTTCGACGGTGAAGTTCAGCGCGACCACGTCGGTCGCCAGCCCGGCTTGACAGCGGGTCGCGACGCGCGGGGCGAGGTCGCGGCCCATGAACGTGGCGGCCAGCAAGACGATCCGTGGGTTGAGCTGGGCAATCGCGGCGGCCAGGGCGGTGCGATACCGCAGGGCCGAGTACAGGCTCAGCTTGGGGTCGCTGATCGTCAGGACGCGGGCGACGCCGGTCCTCTCGACGGCCGCGATGGCGTTATCGAGTTTCTCGCCGATGAGGCAAGCCACCACTTGGCCGCCCGTCTTGGCGGCAAGCGCCTTCGCCGGCGTAACGCACTGGAGGGCGGCGGGGTGGACGGTGTCATTACGCTGTTCGATAAAGACGACGATATCGTTGTTCATAACACGTTCTCAGTATCAGTACCCCGCATGCGAGTGCGGGGCTGGGGGGCTGCCAGGCGCGACGTTTCGCATGGGGAGCATCGGCTTCCAGCCGGTGCGCACCGGCGGGACGCCGATGCTCCCCGTCATGCCGCAGCACATCACACTACCTTCGCCTCTTCCCGCAGTAGCCGCACCAGTTCTTTAGCAGCCTGATCCGGTTCACCGGCGATGAGCTTGCCCGGCGGACGCTCCGGCGGGGGCTGGAAGCTGTGCAATGCGGTGCCGCCGAGCCGACCGACGACGTCGGCGAAGCCTGGCAGGTCGGACGCTTTGACGTTCTTCACGGGTTTCTTCTTGGCTTTCATCAGGTTCGGCAGCGAGGGATAGCGCATCTCGCACAGGCCCTTGTCGCACGTAACCAACGCGGGAAGCGGCACTTCCAGCACTTCCTCGGCCCCCTCGATTCGCCGGCGGGCGGTGAATGACTTCCCGTCTGCGGCCAGGTCGAACTTGACGGTCGCCCCGACGTGGGCCACGTCGAGCAACTCCGCCAGCGCTGGCCCGAGCTGTCCACTGTCGAGGTCGATCTCCTGCTTACCGATCAGAATCAGGTCGTAGCCGCCGTCTTTCACGACCGCGGCAATCAGCGCTGCGGTTTGAAGCTCATCGAGTTGGTCGAAGGCTGCGTCCTGGAGGTGAATACCATCGTCGGCGCCGACCGCGAGGGCGGTCCGCAGGGCCTCGGCGGCAGCGGCGGGTCCGACAATGAGGGCGGTGACGCCTTGCACGTCGGGTCGCTTCTCGCGGAGTTGGACCGCCTGTTCGATCGCGAATTCGTCGAACGGGTTGACCACCATTTTGACCCCGCCGCGGTCGATGTCTTTCGCGTCCGCGCGGATCTTGATGGTGGTGGTGGAATCGGGAACCTGCCGAACAACGACGAGAATCTTCATGCATTACTCCTGGCCCGGCGGGCGGGTCGAAGCTCGAACCGACGATCATAACGGCGGGCTGTTATGGAGAAAAGTACCCGATTCGAGCTTATGCGCCCGCGCGTCCGCGCGCAGCGTGCGGAACCACGGACGACGGTCCGACGTCCTCGCGTCGGAGGCGGAGCGAATGCCGTCCACGCGTCCAGTCCCGACCAAAGGACGGCAGATTCGGCGTGTCGGGGCGAGATTCTCTCTTCGTTGGCGTCCAAATCCGGCCGGTCGGGCCATATCCCCCTCGTAGATCCGGCTGCGCGGCTACCGGGCCGCCCGGCGACGATCGCGTCGTGAACCGCTGGAGGTCGCAGGTGTGCGCAACCTGTTTCAAGTCATAGCGTTACAGTTCGTATGCCTGGCGCTCGGCGGCGGGCTGCGCCTCTGTGACACGCACACGAGGCAGTAGCCCTCGCAGGCAAGCTGCAACGAACAGGAGACGAGACATGCTCGGTCGTATCTTCGTAGCGTTGGTCGCGTGTGGCGTTTTGTCCCTCGCCGGGTGTCCGACGCCGGAAGTTGTGAAGAAGACGGACCCTAACTCCACGGCTGCAACGGACCCCAACGACGCCACGGACGACGGTGGACAGGCCAGCGGCGACCACACGGGCGCCGGCGACGCCGAGGCCGACCCCAACGGCGCGGTCGGCGAGAACGACTCCGGCCGCGGGACCGACGGCAACCAGACGACCAGCGGTGGCGAGGACGGCGGCGCAGGCGCAAGCGGACACGCTACCGGTGGTGGTGGCGGCGCGGGCGGCGCAGGCGGAGCCGGCGCCGGGACCGGCGTCAACACCGGCGGCGGCACGAACGGCGGCGGCGGCGGAAACACCGGCGGCGGGAACAACGGTGGCGGAAACAATGGCGGTGGCAACACCGGCGGTGGTCCGCCCACGATCGGCGGCGAAAGTGAGCTGGCGTTCATCGAAGCCATGACCGTCGCGGGGCGGAACGCACGCGAAATCGCCGACAACCGCGTCCCCAACGCCATCTACTTCGCCTTCGTCGCCGGCAACCAGACCGGCCAGGGCGTCACCTTCGCCGGGACGCTTCAGCTTAGCGCGACCTGGTCGGTGCTGGGGTACGACCCCGCGCCCTCCAACCGCCTGGTCGTCGTGGACCCCAACGGCCCGGTCGAGTTCACCTACGAGGCGTTCGACGGCAACTGGAGCGGCGTCGCGGCGTTCACGGACTACCACACCAACCTGACCTTCCGCGTCGCCACGGCCACGGAAAACGTGCGGATCGTGAGCAGCAACAACTACGGGAACTTCACCCGGCGATGCACCGGCACGATCACGCTGCCGCGCGGGACCGCGGACGTGGATATCGTGGAGGGCGGCGGGGAGTACGCGGACTCGGAGGTGAAAACCGCGTGGTTCAACAGCACGTGGGAGGTCGGCGGCGCCTCGAGCATCCGCGGCACGGTGCAAGCCGCCGGCGGCAGCGTCAACGTCTTCGAGGTCTTCGACTCAAAGATGGTCAACCTGGTGCTGCGCACCAAGATCGGCGTCGGCTCGACCGGCACGTACAACGGCGCGGCGTATCAGCTCCAGGATGTGTACTTCCAGTTCGTCCTGCTCGGTGCGAACGTGCTTGAGCCTGACTACTGGGTTATTCAGGGCGGGCTGGAGCGCGGCGGCGTCGCCATCGGCATCTGCAAATTCAATGGTGCCGTGGTGGCGGATAGGTACGCTCCGCCGCGTGTGCTGGAACTCGTGAACGGGACGCTGATCGGGATGTAGCGCTGTGCGGTCCCGCTGATGCCGCCGCGTGAATTCGGGCGGAATAATTCACCATGAAATTCCGCCAGTTGATGGCGGAGTTTCATGGTGCCGATGACTATGGGCGAGCGCGAGCATCGGGGGGCAACAGCAGCCCCCTGCGCCGTCGGCCGCTGGCCGGGTGGGGATGTAACCCGTTATGCTACCGCGGATTGAAACCGGCCCGCGGGTGGCCGGGCCGCACGTGTACTCTGCCGCCGAGGTGCCATGCGCATTCGGGAATTGCTGTCGACCGGGCGTCCCAGCTTCTCGTTCGAGTTCTTCCCGCCACGCGACGACGACGGCTGGGGACAGCTCCGCGCGACGCTAACGGCGCTGCGCGACCTCCAACCCACGTTCGTGTCCGTGACGTACGGCGCCGGCGGGAGCGCCCGGCGGCAGACCATCGAGCTGGTCTCGAGCCTGCGGCGCGAGTACGAGCTGGAGCCGCTCGCCCACCTCACCTGTGCCGGCTCCTCGCGAGCCGAGCTGCTGGCGGTGCTCGAGAACCTGGCGGACGGCGGAGTTGAAAACGTGCTCGTCCTGCGCGGCGACGCCTCCGCGGGGTGCGAGCAGTTCGAGCCGCACCCGCAGGGGTTCACGTACGCCAGCGAGCTGGCCGCGTTCACCCGGCGGTACTTCCACTTCTGCCTGGGCGGGGCGTGTTACCCCGAGAAGCACGTCGAATCGCCGAGCATCGAAGCCGACATCCTGCACCTCAAGCACAAGGTGGCCGCGGGCTGCGAGTACCTCATCACGCAGCTCTTCTTCGACAATCAGAAGTACTTCGATTTCGTCGGCAAGGCCCGCGCGGCGGGCATCGGGGTGCCCATCATTCCCGGCATCATGCCGATCACCAACGTGAATCAGATCGAGCGGTTTACGACGATCTGCGGGGCGACGATCCCGGAGCCGCTGCTGGGCGAGCTGCGGCGTTGCCGGGATGAGCACCACGCGGTCCTGTCGCTCGGCGTGGCCCACGCGACGGCCCAATGTCTGGAATTGCTGCATCGCGGCGCCCCCGGCATTCATTTCTACACGCTCAACAAGTCGCCCGCGGCGCGGACAATCCTCACGGCCCTGCGGACGGTATATCCGCCCGCCCGCGAGCCCGCCGGGAGCTGAGCGCCCGCAGAAACCGCAGAAACCGCAGAGACGCAGAGAGCGCAGAGGTCGCAGAGAAGAAAGGCAACAAGGCAGCTTGGTCGTGGATGCGCCTCGGTTCGCCCCCTTCGTGCCTCCGTGCCTTCGTGCCTTCGTGCCTCCGTGCCTTCGTGCCTTCGTGCCTTGTTGCCTTCTCCCCTCTTCTCCGCAACCTCTGCGCTCTCTGCGTCTCTGCGGTGATCGTCGATCAACGGGCCGAAACGGGCTGGGCCGGCCGCAGGGCCAACATCCGGTCGAGCGCGATGCGCGACCAGCGTTTGGTCTCGTCGTCCACGAGAATGCGGTTGACCACCCGGCCGGCGACCAGGTTCTCCAACGCCCAGCAGAGATGCCTGAGATCAATGCGGTACATCGTGCTGCACAGACACTGTACGCCGGCCAGCGAGCGGACGTACTTGTCGGTCAGCGTGTTCGCGAGGCGGTTCACCAAATGCAACTCGGTGCCGATGGCCCAGTACGTGCCCGGCGGGGCCGCGCGCACCGTCTTGAGGATGTACTCCGTACTGCCGACGTGGTCCGCGAGCTGGCACACTTCCCAT
>CAYMXT010000006.1:0-5681 GCA_964394415.1 uncultured Planctomycetales bacterium | reverse complement strand
CCGGATGCACGATGATGTTCCAAGGCTCGGGGGCCTTGCGCAGGGCCTCCGCCATCGGCACCTTGAAGAGCGCGTGAACGGAGCAGTGGCCCTTCCACAGGATGAACCGGGCCGCACGCAGCCGCTCCGGCGACACGCCGCCGCACGGCTGGTGCGGGTCGTACACGACCATGCTGTCCAGCGGCCAGCCGAGCGCGCCGGCGGTGTTGCGTCCAAGGTGTTGATCGGGCAAAAAGACGATCTTGTGCCCCGCGCCCGGGTCGCCCGCGGGCCCGGCCCCGTGCAGCGCCCATGCGAGCACCTGTTTCGCGTTCGAGCTGGTGCAACACGCGCCGTCGTGCCGGCCCACAAACGCCTTGACCGCCGCGGACGAATTCACGTACGTGATCGGGGTTATCGGCCCATCAATCGCCCGCCTCAGGGTTTCCCACGCCGGCTCGACCTGGTCGATGTGCGCCATGTCCGCCATGCTGCACCCGGCGGTCAGGTCGGGCAGGATGACCTGCTGGGCGTCGCTGGTGAGGATGTCCGCGGACTCCGCCATGAAATGGACGCCGCAGAAGACGATGAACTCCGCCTGCGTCTGCTCGGCGGCGAGTTGGGAGAGCTTGAGGCTGTCGCCGGTGAAGTCGGCGCAGGCGATGATCTCGTCCTGTTGGTAGTGGTGGCCGAGGATGACGACACGGCGGCCGAGTGCGGCCTTGGCGGCGGCGATGCGGGCCGCAAGTTCGGACTCCGGCCGTTCGGCGTATTCCGGCGGCAGGGGCGGTTGCACAGTCATCGGACCGTCCAGCGGTTCTTCGTTTTCTTGCCAGAGCGCGCCTCGGAACCCCGCACGCAAGTGCGGGGCCCGCCGGCCCGCCAACTGCGTGGCGGGTTCGGGCAGTGACTCCAGATAGTAGCGTCGCGACGCCCGCCTGGCGTGGCCGACGGGGTACTCGAACTGGTCCCGCGTGATAACGCCGAAGAGGCCGCGGTCGTCACCGTGGTCGAGATCTGCGGCATCGACGCGCCGACCCAGGGCGTGGGGTCTCGCGCCGGCGAGCTGCCGCTTGAACCAACCGCGCTCGACCTGGACGCACGGTTCACAAGGTCGGCGAAGCACGACGTGGACTTTGACGACAACCGCCCGATCGTCGCGCTGCTGAGCGGGAGTCAGGGGCCATGGTCGGCCCGTCTCGTGCGGGGCGGGGCCGGGCAGCGGGAAAGCCAAGGGTCTCAAGAGTCTCAAGGTCTTGGGGGGCGTAAATGAGACTGTTGCGCACTTCGCCGCGCAGGGCGGGAAGATGGGGAACTTGGGAAGGCGGCAGCGGAGAATCTAACCGCAGAGACGCGGCGCGAGCTATCGCCCGCAACCGAAGCGACGAAGGCACGAAGGCACGAAGGCACGGAGGCACGAAGCAGGGCGGGCATTGGGCATTGCACCTCTGATGGAGAATAGCACACGAATGAAGCGGCGGGGATTCGCGACGCAACTTTATTAGGGATGGGCGGAAATTGGCGGAATCTGGCGGAATGACCGGGGATTGGGGAACGGCGATCGGGGAACGGGGGGCGGCGTTGCCATGCCGCGCTGAGCCCGGGGCGAGCTAGGCCGCCCACGGGCTACCCCCGATCATCCCGAACTGCCGGCTTCAGCTTCCAGACGTTCTCGAGCATCACACAGAACGGGTTGATTGCCGTAGCCACCGCGAATCCGGAGAGCGAAACTCGGCAGTAGTGGGTAATAACGCCGACCATCTCAGCACGTTTCGTTCTATCATTCCACCACCACACCGGGCCTCCGCTAACGCCGCGATCGTTATGACCGTCGAGTAGGTAGCGGGGATTGACTTTGTCGTTGAACGCGTGCGAAACAACGCCTTCGTAATAACAGAGCGCCCACTTATCGAAAAGACGACACGCAACTTCTGGAAAGCCAGCCCACGCGACACGCGTGCCCTCGCCAAGAAACAGCTTTCTCGGCAAGAGCGCCACACCCACCGGCGTACCCTCACATTGGTCGCACTCACCCTGCGTCAAGAATGGCGCTCCGTCATCGAACCTGGCCGGCGCGATCAAGGCTCCACTATCCAGTCCACCCTTGCCGATATACCACAATGCTCTCGGGCCGGCGCCGTCCTTCGACGGTGCATTCTTAAACGATGCTTGCCGTACTGTGTAATCCGGTGCGATCCTGGATACTGTATAGACGGCTTCTTGTCCTACAGGTACTTCGACCACGTGTTTCGCGGTGGCTATGAAAGCGCCAATGCCGTGCTCGGCGTTTGTCACGCATCCAAAGATTGTTCCCGTTCCGTATCTCAGCTGTTCTCCAATAACTTGCACTGAGATGTGAACAACACTCCGTGCAATTTGTTTGGAAAACGCGTCGACGATTTCGAGATCTGGCATGGCGCCTATCTCCGCAATTCGAGTGCGCTCCTGACCGGCGAAAGCTGCGGTTTCCACTTGGGCGTGGTCCGGCGTCGCGCCGTCCAGACACTTAGGACGTGGCTTTGCCGTACGCCGCCGATCCAGAGTCCCAATCTCTGGGGCGCCGACGCGGTCCCCACGTCACGGTAATTCTGCCAGCCGTCCACGTCGGGACGGTCCGGTTGAGGGCGAGCAACCGCCGTGCCGGACCGATGAAAGACCGACGCTGTTCGGGGTGTTTTGTAAATTCAGATGAGGAAATGCCTTGCGCGATCCCATCACCACAGATTGCATTGATGTACTTCGCAAGCCGATTATTCTGCGGTGGATACTGCCTGACCACCTGTCAATCTGGCAGGGGACGCCGAGGTGAACACAGATGTGTTCAAACCGATCGGTGAGGGCCGGTAGGAAGTTTGGCACGGCGAATCATCGGCCACCGCGGGCAGGCAAGCGCGGTCGACGGCTGCTGCGTTAAACCCTCCCCTAGCCCCTCCCTGCGAGGGAGGGGGATTGCGGAGCCCGGCCGCTGCGATCTGGGTGCGCTGCGCGGATTGCTCGCTGGCGCTCGCGGCTCGGATCGGCCGGTACGGCGTTCGCCACGGCGAATCTTCTGTCGCGACCCGGGTGCTACGCGGGGGCTGGGAGCCAGGTCCAGGCGTTGTTGGCTCGGCGGGAGGGGATGTTCAGCAGGCGTTTGGCACGGAAGAGTGAGACGCGGGGGATGCCCGCCGCGCGGGCCGCCGCGAGGACTTCGCGGGCGGGACGCGGGCCGGCGGAGAGGAAGTCGGTGAGCCAGTCGCAGGTCTCTGACAGGACGGAGAACGATTCGGGCGAAAGGTCGAGCACGCCGGTGGACAGACGCCAGTCGGCGCGGGCGGGGTCATCCCAGACGAGGCGCGGACCCTCCCCTTGTCCCTCGTGGCCACGTTGAAAAAGGGTACAGGCACCGCCAGAAGCCCGACCGGCGCAACCGTGAAGGTCTACCGCGGCGGAGCCAGTCCCCATTTTCAACGGAGGGAGGGGGGTTTCTATGCGGAAGGCGAGCGGGGGCGCGGGCGGGCCGTAGGTGTTCTTGACCTGCGTGAGAATGCGGCGGTCGGGGCAGTCGGGGTCGGCGGTGAGCAAGAGAATCGAGCGGGCCGCCGCCACGAGGCTGAAGGAGCCACGGATGCGGTAAAGGACGCGGCGCGCGGTGGTCTTGGCGAAGTGGCCGACCGCGAGGAGGGCGACGCCGGTGCGGTGGGCGAGGTCGGCGAGGCAGGCGAGGAGGCCGGCCTGGAGATCGGGGCTGCAACAGACGCCGTCGTCGAGCAGGCGGTGGATGGGGTCGAGGACGACAAGGCGGGGGTGGTCGTGGGCGCGGATGGCCTCTTCGAGCTGCTCGGCGTGGGCCGGGAGGCGAAGCGGGAGCAGGTCTTGCGTAAACGGCGGGCGGACGCCGTCGAGGACGGAGATGTAACGCAGGTCGGCGCCGGCCGCGGCGAGCCGGCCGGCGAGGGCCGCGTCATCCTCGGGGGCGGCGAAGACGACGCCGGTGGGGAAGCGCGGCGCGTCGCTGAAGGGTGCGCCGGGTTTGGAAGCGGACTGTTGCGACCCTCCCCCGCGCCCCGCGCTGGCAGGGAGGGGGGTGAAAGCGTCGGGCCAGGGGCCGGCGGTGGAGAGGCGTGCGGCGAGGTCGATCGTGAGGAGGGATTTGCCGACGGCGGGGTCGCCGACGAGCAGCGAGAGGGCGCCGAGCGGCAGGCGTTGGGGCCAGAGCCAGCGGACGTGCGGGGGCGGGGCGTCGTTGAGGAAGCGGAAGGCGGGTGCGGGGGGGCCGGCGCGGTCGCTGGAGGCGGGGTGGCTCATGCTAGATATTATAGCACATCTATGACGCGCGGGCCAGCAGGAAACCGGGCCATGAGCGGGTGACGGACAGGTGGGGACCGCGAACGGGGAACGAGGCGGCCCCCCCGGGGTCGTGAGCGGCCGCGGTCCAGGGCGGGCCGTGACATCCACCGCCGTGCGGCTACCATGCCGCCCATGTTCGCCCGCATTCACAGCATGGCCCTGGCGGGCATCGAGGCCCGGCTGTGTGAGGTCGAGGTCGATGTCACCGGACGCGGCTTCAGCGGCCCGACCATCGTCGGACTGCCCGACTCCGCCGTCAAAGAGTCCATCGACCGCATCCGCAGCGCGCTCACCAACTCCGGCTACGCCATGCCGCGCTGCCGCAGCACCATCAACCTCGCCCCCGCCGACATCAAGAAGGAAGGCCCGGCGTTCGACCTGCCCATTGCGCTCGGCGTGCTCATGGGCGATGACCAGCTTCGCGGCGACAGCATCGAACAGTACCTCGTCGCGGGCGAGCTGGCCCTCGACGGCCGCGTGCGGTCGATCAAGGGGGCCTTGTCGCTGTCGCTGTTGGCGCGTGACCGCGGCTTCCGCGGCCTGCTCGTGCCGCGCGAGAACGCCGAGGAAGCCGCGGTCGTCAACGGGGTCGAGGTTTACGGCATCGACTCGCTGGCCCAGGGCGTGGGATTCCTGGCCGGCGAGCTGCCGCTCGAGCCGACCGCCGTCGATCTGGACGCCCTGTTTGCCCGGGCGGCGAAGTATGACGTGGACTTTGCCGACGTGCGCGGTCAGGAACACGTCAAGCGGGCGCTGCTCGTCGCCGCCGCGGGCCGGCACAACGTCCTGATGATCGGCCCGCCGGGGACGGGCAAGACGATGCTCGCGAAGCGGCTGCCGACGATTCTGCCGCCACTGTCGCTTCAGGAGGCGCTGGAAGCGACGCGCGTCTACTCCGCGTCGGGCAAGCTGCCGGGGCAAACGAGCCTGCTCGCGACCCGTCCCGTCCGCCAGCCGCACCATTCGATCAGCACCGCGGCCCTCGTCGGCGGCGGGACGATCCCCAACGCGGGCGAGGTGTCGCTCGCCCATCACGGCGTGCTGTTCCTCGACGAATTCCCCGAATTCAACCGCAGCGTGCTCGAGTCGATGCGGCAAGTGATCGAAGACCACGTCGTCACCATCTCGCGCGCCCACAGTGCCGTCGATTTCCCGGCCGATTTCATGCTGGTGGCCGCTATGAACCCCTGTCCCTGCGGCTATTTCACCGACCCGCGCAAGCCGTGCAAGTGCTCGGCCCCGCAGATCGACCGCTACCTCGCCCGCGTCTCCGGCCCGCTGCTCGAACGGATCGACATCCACGTCGAGGTGCCGGCGGTCCCGATCGCCGCGCTGCGCGAGATGCAGCCGGGCACGGACAGCGCGGCGATGCG
>CAYMXT010000005.1:45462-47436 GCA_964394415.1 uncultured Planctomycetales bacterium | reverse complement strand
ACTTTCGCCGCGCCGCCGGCGTACACGGGCGTTTTCCAGATCGGCACGTCTTGCTTCAAGCGATCGATGAACTCCGCCATTGCTTGAAGCGCCGCGGCACGGTGGGGGGCGGTGATGCGCAGGCGGAACGAGCAAGCCCCAACCGGGACTCGCCCGCGGCTGTGCCATGCGCACACGCTGAGTAGATCGAAACGTTGCTGCACGTCGGCGCACAGGCCGCGAAGCTGCTGCGACGCCATCGGCTCGTAGACTTCGTAGGCCAGCGCCGCGATGGGCCGGCCATTCTCCGTCGCCCGCACGACGCCGTCGAAGCACACCACCGCACCGGCAACGCCGGGCTCGTCCGCGCTGGCGTCCGCAGGCGGCAGCGGTCCATCGAGGATGTGTACGACGCTGCTCATCCGCCTGACACCAGCGTAATGAGTGCGATCTCGTCGGCGGGCTGCACGGGGTGCGTAGCGCCGGCAAACGCTTGATTCACCGCGAAACGGGCGGCGGGCAGAAACGGCGCCAGGGCCGGCGCAGCTTCGCCGAGGCGCGTGCGGAGGTCGGCCACCGTTGGGTCGGCCCCGGCGACTTCAACGACCACTTCGCCGACACCCAGGGCGAGGGCCGGCGGACCGAAGAGCTTGATCGTGAAGCGGGTCGTCATGGTGAGACGCGGCGGCGGTTGCGTTCGTTTCGCCCGCCAGTATGCTCTGCCCCGCACGTGGCTGCAAGCGAGGTTGCGCATCGCGATGTCCCCGGAAAGCCTGGCCCCCACGCACACGCCGGATGCTTGCACGACCCCCGTGCTAGCCGTCTGCGGCTGGAGCGGGTCCGGGAAAACGACACTGCTCGAGACGGTGATTCCGCCGTTGGTTGCGGACGGGCTGGCGGTCGCGGTGGTGAAGCACTGCGGACACGGGGCCGACCTGGACCGGGCCGGCAAGGACTCGGACCGGCTGTTCCGCGCGGGGGCGAACGTAACGATCGAGACGCCCACCGAATCGACGCACCGCGCGCATCAGGCCGCGGATTGGGACCTGCGGCCGGTCGTGGCGCGGCTGGCCCGCGACCACGATGTCGTCCTGGTCGAGGGGCACAAAGCGACGCCGCTGCCGAAGGTCTGGGTTGCCCACCGCGACGATCCGCAGACGCCGGCGGACGTCAGCGGCGTGGAGCTGGCGGTCCCGTGGGCAGAGCGTGAGACGCCACCGCTGCTTGACCTCATCCGACGGCGTGTCACCGAAAGCTGGTCGCGGCGCCCCGTGCGCGGCGGCGTGCTGATCGGCGGCCGGAGCACGCGGATGCGGCGGACGAAGTCGCTCCTGTTGCACGAGGGCGTGACGTTCGTCGAGCGCGTGCATGGAGCGCTGCAAACAACCGTCGCAAGCGTTGTGCTGTTGGGCGCGGGGCGCCGACCGCGGGCGCTCGCTCAGGTCGAGCGACTGCCGGACGTGCCCGGCGTGCGGGGGCCGCTGGCGGGCCTCCTCGCCGCGTTGCGGTGGGCGCCGCAATGCGCCTGGATCGTCGCGGCGTGTGATCTGCCGCGGTTGAATGCGGTGGCCGCGGAATGGCTGCTCGCGCAGCGGGCACCGGGACGGTGGGCGATTCTGCCGCAGGTGAGCGACGAGCGGGTGGAGCCGCTGTTGGCGGTGTATGAGCCGCAGGCCGCCGGGCTGGTCGAAGACCTGCTGACGCGGGGCGGGGATTCGCCGCGGCGTTTGGCCGGGCGGCCGCACGTGTACACGCCGACGGCGCCGGCGGAGCTGGCGGCGGCGTGGACCAACGTGAACACGCCGGCGGATTTGGCGGGCCTGAAGCGTGCGTCCGCGCTGTGACCGAACCCACCACGCCAGTGGTGGGCCGCGGCACGAACGGCGTGCCGCGGCGCACGTTGCCGGCTGGCCGCGGACTTGCGTCCGGGGTTCGGATGGGGGCCGCTGGCCGTGTATCCGAACCCACCACGCAAGTGGTGGGCCGCGGCAGGAA
>CAYMXT010000005.1:39025-45362 GCA_964394415.1 uncultured Planctomycetales bacterium | reverse complement strand
GCGTGCCGCGGCGCACGTTGCCGGCTGGCCCCGGACTTGCGTCCGGGGTTCGGATGCGGGCCGCTGGCCGTGTATCCGAACCCACCACGCAAGTGGTGGGCCGCGGCAGGAACGGCGTGCCGCGGCGCGAACGGCGTGCCGCGGCGCACGTTGCCGGCTGGCCCCGGACTTGCGTCCGGGGTTCGGATTAGCACAGCGCGGACCGCTCGTCGTGATGGTGCTCTTCGCCACGCACGGCTTCAAGCGCGTGGGGGAGGATGTCCAGTATCGCTCGCAGGAACTCGGCACTGCCGCGCGGCGAGCCGGGCAGGTTGACAATCAGCGTCCGCCCGAGCGTGCCGGCCTCGCCGCGCGAGAGGAACGCCCGCGGCGTTTGCGGGTAGCAGCGCAGCCGCATCAGCTCGTGCAGGCCGGCGTGCCGGCGTTCGAGCACGTCGCGTGTGGCTTCGGGCGTCACGTCGCGCGGCGCAAGACCGGTCCCGCCCGTCGTGAGAATCAAGTCCGGGCGCGGCGCATCCAGGGCCCAGCCACGAAGCTGAGCGGCGATCTGCGCCCGCTCGTCCGGCACACAGGCGGTCACCACGACCTCGGCGGGCAGCTCCGTCCGCACGAGGTCCGCGAGCGCGGGACCCGCCGTGTCGAGCGTCGCACCCCGCGCACAGCGGTCGCTGACGGTGAGAATCGCAACGGAAAACCGGCCGGGCATGCGCGTGAGTATACCCGCCGGCGGAGCGGTATAATCCGACGTGGCCCCCGTGGGCCGTTTTCATTTGCATGATGTCACCAGCGGACCAAAATTCCCGCCCGCTGCGCAGCCTGCGCGTCTCGGTCACCGACCGCTGCAATCTGCGCTGCCGCTATTGTATGCCTGCGCACGACTACACCTGGCTCCCGCACGCCGACATCCTGACGTTCGAGGAGCTGCGGACGCTCGCCCGCGTGTTCATCCGGCTCGGCGTGCAGCGCTTTCGGCTGACCGGCGGCGAACCGCTCCTGCGGCGTGACCTGCCGGTGCTGGTGCGGATGCTCGCTGACGAGCCGGGCGTGGAAGACCTGGCGCTGACGACCAACGGCGTGCTGCTGCCGCAGCAGGCGGACACACTGCGTCAAGCCGGCCTGCGGCGGGTGACGGTCAGCCTGGACACGCTGCGGCCTAAGCGGATGCAGGCGCTGACCGGAGACGACGTTCTGCCGCGCGTGCTGGCCGGGCTGGAAGCTGCGCGGCGGGCGGGTTTTCAACGGCTGAAATTGAATACGGTCGTCATCCGCGGATTCAACGATGACGAGCTGTTCGACCTCCTGAACTTCGCCATGCAGCAGGACGCGGAGCTGCGTTTCATCGAGTACATGGACGTGGGCGGCGCGACGGAATGGACCGCAGCGGCGGTCGTGTCGCGGGCGGAGCTGTTGGAGCGTCTTGCGGCCCGGCTCGGCGAGATCACGCCGCTGGCGGAAACCGCCTGGGCGCCGGCGGACCGATTTGTGCTGCCGAGCGGTCAGACGTTCGGGATCGTGTCGTCAACGACCGCCCCGTTCTGCGGCACGTGCGATCGCAGCCGGCTGACTGCGGACGGGCACTGGTACTTGTGCTTGTACGCGACCGCGGGGCTCGACTTGCGGGCCGCGCTGCGCGGCGGCGCGACGGCCGACGAGCTCGTCAGCATGTTAGCGTCGGCCTGGAGCACTCGCACGGATCGCGGGGCCGAGCGGCGCCTGGCCGAGCGCGACCGCGGCCCCTGGCTGTTGCGCCAGACGCTCGCGCACGATCAGCACTTGGAAATGCACACGCGCGGCGGGTAGCCCCCATGCCGTGTGTTGTGGAGCACAGACTATCAGTCTGTGTTGTGAGCCGTAGAGCACAGATAGTCTGTGCGTCGGACTCGGAGGTCCGACGCTACGGCTCCTCCTCATCATCGAGGAAGAAGTCTTTCTCCGGCTCTTCGCCGCCGGCGCCCGTTTCGTCCGTCTTTTCCGCGGGCGGCGGTGGGGCCTTCGTCGCCGCCAGCGCGTCGCGGAAGCGAATCAGCGGCTGGGCGTAGGGCGATTTCTCGTTCTTTTCGAGCGCCTTGGCGAGCGCCTCGCGCGCCTGGTCGAAACGCACGTCGCGCTGCGTGTCGTCGATCTGCGCGAGCAGGTGATGCGCCGCGGCCAAGGCGCCCTGCGGAATCCAGGTCGTCGGTCCGGACCGCTCGCCCATGCGCTGATAGGTCTCAGCGGCCTTCTCAACGACTGCCACGCCGTCGGTCTGAGCCGCGGCGAACTGCGTCTCCGCGGCCGCCATGTCAAACGCGCAATCCACGCCCAGATGTGTGGCGAGTTCCACGTCCCGCACGAGGGCGTCGATCCGCGCCACGCGCTGCGCATACACGCGACCGGCCAGAACCTGGGCCGCAGCCTCAGCGCTGCGTCCAAGCTGTTCCAGGAACGGATCCTGGAGGATCAGGCGCAAGCGCTCGTTGCGCCGGGCCACGTCCTTCGTGCTCTGTAGCTCGCGCACTCCGCGCAGCCACGTTTCCAGCGACCGTTGCGTCTGGCCAAAGGCCGCCGCCGCCTTCTTCGCGGCGCCGAGCGCTTGCTCTTCCTTTTCGAGGGCCTCGGCGGCGAGCGTCTTCACGGACTCGGCCGCGGTGCGGGCCGCGGTCTGCAACTCGGCAAGCTGCTGCTCATATCGCGCGGCCTCGCGCTGGGCCTCCTGGTTCTGAGTGCCGGTGTGTTTGATTTGCTCTTCGAGCGTCGCCCGCGCCGCGTCGAGCCGTCGGACGCGCTCCTGCGCCGCGGCCAGCCGCTGCTGAAGCGTCTCCACGCCGACGACCGGGCGTCCGCCTTCCAACCGGGCGATCTCCAGATCCTCACCGCGAAACTCGGCGCCTTCCTGGGCCCCGTGCCGCAGCGTCTGCTGCCGCTCCTGCAAGCCGCGCAGCTCGTCGGTGAGGGCCAGATAGCGTGTGCGGTACGCTCGGAACGAGGCGTCGTCGCCGACGGTGAAACCCTGTTGTTCGAGCGCCAGCCGCTCCGCGGTCGCTTTCTGAAGCGCCCCGTCCGTCGTCGCAAGCTGGCGGGTCTGCTCCTCGACCTGTTCCGTCAGCGTCTTCAGGTCGGCTCCGGCATCGTGGTGCAACCGCGCGATCTCGTCCAAGTCGCCGCGCAGTTGCCGGACCCGCTCGGTGGCATCCAGGGTTTTGTAATGGGTCGCCAGCCCGCCGGTGCGTTTGATTTGCGAGGCGCGGTCAACCAGGTGGGCCTGCGCTTCGAGCAGTTGCTGCCCGGCCGCGGTAGCCTGGCTGAGCAGCCCCACGGCCCGCACGTACTCGGCCATGCCGACGCTATGCGCGACGCCGATCGCGTTGTTGTCCAGCCCCGCGGCGTCCTGGGCGTCTTTGAGCGCGGCCTTTAGCAGACTCTCATTCGCCTTGACGGCAGCGTCGAAGCCATCGAGGGCCTTGCGGGCGCCCGCCGCGTCGGTCGCCGGGGCGGGGAACGTCGGGGCCGGCCGGCCGCCTTGGCGGGCAAGCTCCTGGGCGCCGCGCGTGCGTTTGGCATACTCGCCGGCGAGGTCTTTGAGCTGCTTCTCCGCGGACGTGGCAGCCGCGGCGAGCGACTCATCCCGCGTCTTCAACTCGACCGCGTTGGCGAGCGGCTGGACCTGGGGCAACATCTGGTTGTAGCGGGCCAATTCGCGCCGGGCTAGAGCGGCTTGGTCCTGGGCCTGTTCAGCGGTCTTCGAAGCCCCGGACCGCAGCAGCGGGGCAGCCAGGCCGGCGGCCAGGAATACGACCCCCAACGCGACGCCCACAAGAATCGGCGGCTTCACACGGTATCTCCCGACCGACACCCCCGACCCGCCGCGTAAACTGCCGGTGGCGCAGGGGGTTGGAGTGCGGACGCTGTTGTCACGTGGGTGTGTACCCGCCCGCCCGGCGGCTGTCAATCCGCCGGCGCGGCTTCACCCTGCGGACCCGCCTCCGGCCGACCGAATCGAATGAACAGCGCCGGGACGACCAGCATGTTCAGGAACGTGGACGATAACAACCCGCAGAGGATCACAATCGCCATCGGCGTGAGGATTTCGCGGCCGGGTTGCTCACCGCCGACCGCCAGCGGGACCAGCGCCAGGCCGGCCGCCAGGGCGGTCATCAGGATGGGGGCCAACCGCTCGGTGGCCCCCCGGCGGACCGCCTCGGCGAAGTCGGCCACGCCTTCGTAGCGCTGGAGGTGCCGGATATGCGACACGAGCATGATGCCGTTGCGGGCGGCGATGCCGAACACGCTGATGAACCCGATGACGGATGCGACCGACAGGATGCCGCCCGAGAGATACACGCCGGCCACGCCGCCGATTAGTGCCAGCGGCAGATTGACCATGATGAGGAGGGCGTCGCGGTGCGAGCGGAAGACGACGTACAACAGAAACCCGATGCCCAGAACCACGACCACGCCGAGGACGCTCAGCCGCTGCCGCGTTTCCTCGGCACTTTCGAACTGCCCGCCGTACTCGACGTAGTAGCCGTGCGGCAGCGCGACCTGCTGCGCCACGACGCGCCGGATATCGTCCACCACGTCGCCCAGCGCGCGGTCGGCAACGTTGCACATGACCACGATCTTGCGCTGCGCATTCTCGCGGCTGATCATGTTCGGTCCCTGCTCGCGGCTGATGCGGGCGAGCGCCTTGAGCGGCACCTTCGCGCCCGCCGGGGTATCGACAAGTACCTGCTCGACCATCTCCGCGGAGGCGTTCGTCCACGAACTCGCGTTTGCGGCGTCGCCGACGCGCACGACCAGGTCGAACGCGTTGCGCCCCTCGAGCACCTGGCTGACCGCGTCGCCACGGAAGGCCGCCTGGAGGGCCGCGGCGACGTCCGCCACCCGCAGCCCGTGTTGGGCGAGCGCCGCCCGGTTGAATTCGACGCGGTGGATGGGGATGGCGTTCTGCTGCTCCGCGGACAAGTCCACGACGCCGGGCACGGTCTGCATGACGGCGACGACCTGCTTGGCCAGCTCGCGGAGCCTCAGCAGGTCTTCGCCGAAGATCTTGACCGCGATGTTGGCCCGCGTGCCGGACAGCATGTGATCGATGCGGTGGCCGATGGGTTGGCCGAACGTGGCTTGCACGCCGGGGATGATGGCCACGTCGGCGCGGAGGGCTTCGAGCAGCTCGGCTCGCGTGCGGCGCGGCAAGCCGAGGCGCGTCGGGGCATCCATGTCCAGGGTCAGGTCGATTTCGCTGCCCTCGGTGTTCATGCCGTGGGCGTCGGCCTCGCCGCGGCCGGTGCGGCGGCCGATGGCGGCAATCTCCGGATGCTGCATGAGCGTGGTCTCGACGACGTGGGCGAGGCGGTCGCTCTCCTCCAGCGAAATGCCCGGCACGCTCACCAGCCCGACCACCAGCGCCCCCTCGCTGAATTCGGGCAGGAAGCTGCGGCCCAGCGCGCTGACGCCATAGACCGCGGTGCCGAGCAAAAGCGCCGTGGGGGCGATGACCCACCCCGGCCGGCGCAGGGCCCACGTCAGCGGCCGGTCATAGAGCCGCTTCAGCCCGCGCACCACGAGGGGTTCGCGCCCGCTGGCGACGGTGCGGCTCGTGGGCAGCAGGTAGTACGCCAGCGCGGGCGTGAGCGTCAGCGCCGCGACCAGGGACGCGGCGAGCGCGACCGCGAAGGCGACCCCCAGCGGACGCAGCAGGCGACCTTCGACGCCGGACAAGAAGAGCAAGGGGACGAACACCAGCATGATGATCAGCGTGGCGAAGACGATCGAGGCGCGGACCTCGACGCTGGCCCCGTAGATGACTTCGAGCGCCGGCCGGCGCTGTTCCGCGCGGCGGGCCCGGTTTTCCCGCAAACGGCGGATGATGTTCTCGACGTCGATGATCGCGTCGTCCACCAGGGCGCCGATTGCGATCGCCATGCCGCCCAGCGTCATCGTGTTGATGCTGGCCCCGCAGGCGCGCAGCGTCAAAATGGCCGTCACGAGCGCGAGGGGGATGGCCAGCAGCGTAATGACGCTGGCGCGCAGGCTGGCCAGAAACAACACGACCACGACGATCACGAACAGGCCGCCGTCGCGCAGGGCATGAATCGTGTTCGTGACCGAGGCATTGATGAAATCTGCCTGCCGGAAGAGCTGCCTGTTGATGACCATCCCCTCCGGGACGGTCGCCTGGATTTCGTCGAACGCCCGGTCCAGCTTCGCGGTCACGTCGAGCGTGTTGGCGCTGGGCTGCCGGAGCACGGCCAGGACGACCGCCGGCTCGATGAGCGGCTCCCAGTTCGGACCCCGCCGCGATGCCCAGCCCGTCCCGCGGCGAATGGCCGACCCGAGCAGCACGGTACCCAGGTCT
>CAYMXT010000005.1:8861-39015 GCA_964394415.1 uncultured Planctomycetales bacterium | reverse complement strand
GACGGCAACGACAGTCGCGGCGATCTCGGTCACCGACCCGATCCGGCCGACGCCCTGGAGGATCGCTTCCTGCCCGCCTTCGACCAGAAAGCCCGCGGCGACGTTTTCGTTCGAGCGGCGCACGGCGTCGGCGACTTCGGTAACGCTGATCCGGTACGCCTGTAGCAACGCCGGCGACAGCACGACCTGATACTGCTTCACATCGCCGCCGAACAACGCGACCTCGGCCACGCCGGGCACGGCGAGAATGCGCCGGCGGATGTTCGTGCCGGCCAAGGTGTGCAGTTCCTGAAGGCTGTGGCGCGACGAGGTGAGCGACGCGAACAGGATCTCGCCCATGACGGACGACATCGGCGCGAGGATCGGCGGCTCGACGTTCTCCGGCAGGCGGTCCGCCACGGCGGCGATGCGCTCCGCGACGGTCTGCCGCGCCCGGTACACGTCCGTGCCCCATTCGAACTCCACCCAGATGGTGGAGAAGCCCACCGCCGTGGAGGACCGCACGCGGCGTACGTCGGCGGCGCCGTTGACGGCCGTCTCGAGCGGAAACGTGACGAGCGTTTCCATCTCCTCGGGGGCCAGGCCGTGGCCCTCGACCAGGATCGTGACCAGCGGGGCCGTCAGGTCGGGAAACACGTCCACGGGCATCGTGGCGGTCAGGTAACCGCCGCCCAGCAGCAGGGCGACACAGATGATCAGCACGGCCAGACGGTTGGCGAGCGACCAGCGAATCAGTGCGTTAATCATGGGGTTGCGCGCTCCGCCTAGTGACCGTGACCGTGCCCGAACGAGGCCGGGGACAGCGACGCCAGCTTGATGGCGTACGCGCCGCGCGTCGCGACGCGTTCGCCGGCCTGCACGCCCGCCAGCACCTCGACCCAGCCGTTGTCCCGAATGCCCAGCTCGACCTCCCGGCGTTGAAACGCCTCGCCCGTCAGCAGCACGTAGACCAGCGGCCGGCCGTTGTCCAGGACGATGGCCGACTCCGGTACGGCGACCCCTTCTTGTGTGCGCTGCGTCTCCAGGTACACGTTGGCGAACTGCCCGGCTCGGAAGACGCCCTCCGGGTTCGGCAGCTCAAAACGGATCGGCAGCGTGCGCGTCTGTGGATCCACGCGCGTGCCGATATGCACCAGCCGCCCGCCCGACGCGCGCACGTCGAACCGCCGGCCTGGCAAGGCGGGCAGCTCCAGGCTCGCGTTGGGCGTGTCCGCGAGGCCGCCCAGGTCGAACTCCGAAATGCGCGCCAGCACCCACACGGTGTCCAGGTTGACCAGCGCGTAGACCTTCTCCAGCGCTTCGACGTGCTCGCCTTCCACCGACTCCACCTCGACGATGCGCCCGGAGATCGGCGCCACCAGCGGCAGTTGCAGCGTGTCGGCGTCGCCCGCGGCCGGCCCGCCGCGCGACTCGAGCCGGGCCTGTACGTCGCGCAGCCGGGCCGCCGATTCCTCGTAGAACCGCTGTGTGGCCTGGGCGGCGTCCAACTCCGCCTGCGCGACCTGCATATCCTGCTGGGCCTGGTCGTATTGCTGGTCCGAGCCGACGCCCTTGCTCCGCAGCTCCTCCGCGCGCGCCAGCGCGCGCCGGGCAAAGTCGAGCCGGGCTTCGGCCTGCCGGAAGGCCCGCTGCACCTCCAGTCCCTTCACCCCGAGATCCAGGCTGCGGAGCACCAGTTCCGTATCCAGCGCCTGGAGCTGCGCCCGGTTGGCGCTCAGCGCCGCGGCCTCGGTCGCGGGCAGCGGCGGCTCGATCAGCGCGAGCACGGCGCCCGCCTGGACGGAATCGCCGACTTGCGGGAGCTTCGCCGAGCCAGCCCGCAGGAGACGTCCCGAGACGGGCGCACTGACCACCGCGGCGGCGTGATGTTGCGGCTCGATCTCACCCGGCAGTTGCAGCCGCCGGGTCAGCGTGCGGCGCTCGACGCGGTCGAGCAGCAGACCGAGCTTCCATTGCTGCTCCATCAGAAAGGGGACGGCATCCGGCGGGTCGGGGGCCGCGGACCCCGCCGCAGCGGCCGCCGCGGCGGTCGGATGCACTTGCAGGGCGTCCAACTCGAGCGTCGCCCGGATCTGAGGGCTATCCAGGCGGAGCTGTGCGCGGTACGTCCCCGGCTGCGCGAACGTGTGCGCGGGGATGAACAGGCCGTCGCGGGCCGGCTCGTGCGCCACGAAGCGCACCACGTGTCCGTCCGCGCTGGTGGCTTCGATCTCCAGTGACCCCGCGCGGACCGGCTCGCCGGTGGCCAGAACTGTCCAGTGCGCCAGGAACCGGGCCGGTTCCCCGACCACCAGGGCGGGATACTCCATGAATAGCTCGACCTCATCGGTGAACAGCGTCACGACGACCGGCGGCGGGCCTTCCGCGGGGGCGTGGTCGTGCGCATCGTGGGCGGCGGCCGTGCCGTGCTCGTGCTGGGCCGGTTGGCGCGCTCGCGAGCAGCCCGCGACCAGGGCCAGGCCGATCAATGCCGCGCACGCGGCGGATGACAACTTGAGCATATGTGTCCTCAATGCAAGCTGGGACGTAGCGGAGATCCAGCCGGCGTCGCGCGCGGGCTGACGCCGTGGAGTTCAATGCGACGTGATGGGGCGGGAAATCAGAGCAGCAGGGCGTGGCTGCTCGTCAGAAGTGTGGAAAGCGGGTCAGGGCCGCGAATCGCGGGCATCGCCGGCCACGCCGGCCGGGGGGACGTCACTCCGACCGGCTCGGCGTTGGTCGGGAGCGGCGGCCGCACGAGCACGAAGTGGTGCAAGGCGGCGGCGCGTCCCGGCGGGCGCACCGGGCCAAGCTGATTGACCCGCATCACGGCGGCGGCCTCAGCGTGCGACGCGGTGAGTTCACCATCGGACTCGTTCCCAACACACGGGTCGCCGCTTTCCTGATCGTGCTCGTGGACATGTCGCGCATCCCAGTGGTCGAGCGCCTCCAGTTCGAGGCAGTGCGCGTGGGGCGTGCCGTGCGCGTGCCACAGGACCAGCTCGGTCCGCGCGGGCGCCATGAGCAGCGCCGGCAGCGCGTGGACCAACACCGCCACGCGAAACACGCGCGTCGCGATCGGTCTGCGCTGGGTCAAGCCGCTCAGCAACCGTAGTCCTCTGGCAACGATGTCTGAATTATACGCCCCAATACCGCGCCGACCAACTGTGCGGTCGGGCGGGGCTGGTCGCCTGGCCACGTATCCATACACTTACTGCGTGGAACCCGCCTCCTCCGCCGCGCCAGTTGGATCGTCACGCTGGGCCTGGGTTGTCCTGTGCGGCGCGCGGTTGCGGCAAGTGCGAAACGTCCTGGACCAACAGCTCCGTGAGGCCCCGGGCCGAACGTTCATGGTCCTGGTGCTCCTCCTGCTCATTTGGGCGGCCCTGTACGAGGTCTTCCGGCAGGTCCTGCGGCAGGTGGCACGCTACGAACTGGTGGCGTTGGTCGCAAAGCAGCAGATCTTCGCGCACTTGTTCCTCGTTCTGGCGGTCATGCTCGCGTTCTCCAACGCGATCCTCGCGTTCGGCAGCCTCTTCGGCCGGCAGGAGGCGGGGCATCTGCTCGCCACGCCCGCACCGCCGCGGCAGGTCGTGTGCATGAAATGGCTGTAGGGGCTGGGGCTGTCGAGCTGGGCGTTCCTGCTATTGGGCGTGCCGCTGATGCTCGCGATGGGCAGCAGCACCAGCGTCGCGTGGTATTACTACCCGCTCTTCGTCGGCCATTTCTTCGGCTTCGTCATCATCCCCTCGACGCTCGGGCTGCTCGCCGCGTGGGCCGTCGCGATGTGGGCCCCGCGCCGACCACGAACCGTTCTGATCGGCGTCGTCGCCATGCTCGTCGCGGCCGCCGGACTGTGGGCGTGGAACCTCGTCCACCACGGCGGTGACAGCGACCTCTGGGTCCAACGTTTTTACGGCCAGTTGGGGCTGGCCCGCTGGCCGCTCCTGCCGAGCGCGTGGTCGGCGAAGGGCGTGTTCGCGGCGTTGGAGGGGCGCGCGGACCGCAGCCTGCTCTATCTCGGCGTGGTGCTGGCCAACGGCGCCTTCCTCGGCTGGCTGACCGTCAACCTGATCGGCCCGACCTGGGGCCAGGCCTACAGCCGGGCGACGCAGGGCACCACGCACCGCACCGTCCTCAACGGGTGGTTCACCGCCACCGTCTGCGGCGTGCTGTTCCCCTACCTGCGGCCGGCCACACGGACGCTGATGCTCAAGGACCTGCGCAGCTTCGCGCGCGACGCCACGCAATGGACCCAGATGGTCATCATGCTCGGGCTGCTCGCGGCGTACGCGCTGAACCTCAAACGCCTGCCGATCGACCTCGGCGGCGCCGGCATGAGAGCGGTCGTCGCGTTTCTCAACTTGACGACGGTGAGCCTGATCCTCGCGACGTTCACCAGCCGCTTCGTGTTTCCCCTGCTTTCGCTCGAAAGCCAGCAGCTCTGGCTGCTGGGCCTGCTGCCGGTGCAGCGGCGGGACATCCTGTGGGTGAAGTTCGTCTTTTCGCTAACGGTGACGGGGCTGGCGGCGGTGCTGGTCATGGCCTTGGCGGTGCGGGCGCTGGAACTGCCGATGGAGTGGGCGTACGTTCAGATCGTCGTCGCGCTGGGCATCTGCGTCGGCTTGTCGGGGTTGTCCGTCGGTCTGGGGGCACGGTTTCCCGTGCTCGGGCAGCGGAACCCGGCCCGCATCGCGTCGGGCTTCGGCGGTACCGTGAACTTGGTCGCCAGCATGTTGTTCGTCGCCGTCGAGATGGCCGGGCTGGCGTACGCGGGGCTGCTGCATTTCGGCGCGGGGGACGCGGGTCCGCCGTCGACGCTGCGGCTGGCGGCGGTGGCGCTGGTCCTGCTGGCGTTCAGCGTTCTTGTGGCCTGCGCGGGCCTGCGGATCGGCATACGGCATTTCCAGCACGTGGAATACTAAATCACCGTGCGCGATTCGGCAGCGCAGGTCCGAGCCGACCGCGCGAGCGGTCGCAAGTATGTCCGCGAGCCGGCGCTCGCGGCTCGGACAGGCGCCGCCCATTCGCGCACGTTGATTTGGTGTACTGCCTCACAATAATCGCATCCCGGGGGGGGATTTTGGTCCTCCGGCCCGTGTCCCGGCGCGCCGGGATTCGCACGGGCCGGCGGCCCATGCTCCCCACCCAGATACGATGCGGTAACTCTGAGTCACCACACTCGTGTAGCGACTCACAAGAAACTGATCTTCTCGGGGACAGTGGGGCGGGCCTCCGCGCCTGCCCGCCGACCGGGACGCCTGCTGCGCCACCCTCTGATACGTCGCAGCTATTGTGAGTCTGCACCCCAGCCCCCGGGTTCTTCAACCGTGTGCGGCCGGCGGGTCGCGGGCCGCGGCGGACCGGCCGGGGTCGGCCGCTACGGTGAGGGCGCGGCGTCGATTATGATGCGTGCCATGTCTTCGCCCGAAGCTCGCGTTGGTTCGCACGCCGTCGGTCCTGGGCAGCCGTTGCTGTTGATCGCCGGGCCGTGCGTGATTGAGTCGGAAGACCATTCGCTGCGGATGGCGGAACAGATCGCAACGATTTCCCGGCGGTTGGACTTGCCGTACGTTTTCAAGGCGAGCTACGACAAGGCGAACCGGTCGAGCGGGCATTCGTTTCGTGGGCCGGGGCTGGACGAGGGGCTGCGCATCCTGAACCGCGTCCGCGAACGGGTCGGCGTGCCGGTGCTGTCGGACGTGCATGACCCGGCGCAGGCGGCGGCGGCGGGGCCGGTGCTGGACGTGCTTCAGGTGCCGGCGTTTCTGTGTCGCCAGACGGACTTGCTGGTCGCGTGTGGGAAGCACGGACGGTGCGTGAACGTGAAGAAGGGGCAGTTTCTGGCTGCGGAGAAGATGGCCCTGGCGGTTGAGAAGGTCCGCGACGCGGGTTGCAGCAACGTGCTCGTGACGGAGCGCGGCACGTTCTTCGGCTATGAACGGCTTGTCAATGACCTGACCGGCCTGGAAGTGATGCGCGCCTTCGCACCGGTCGTGTTCGACGCGACGCATTCGGTTCAGTATCCCGGCGGTTCGGGACTGGTTACGGGAGGGCGACGCGAGTTCATCCCGCTGCTGGCGCGGGCGGCGGTCGCGGCGGGGATCGACGCGCTGTTCATGGAAGTCCACGACGATCCGCCGCGGGCGAAGAGCGACGCGGCGACGGTTTGGCCGCTCGGCGCGCTGGAGGGGCTGTTGAGGACGCTGATCGGCATCCGACAGGTCCGATAGCCGGACTCCGGCTGGTGGGGCATAATCCTCAGGCGACGTAACATGTTGTTTCATTTGATCTTGCGCGTAGTCAGGGTAAACCTGGACATGGATGTACACTTTTTTGTTGACTAGTCGTATTTTTATGGTACCATTTATCTCAGAGCTGAATCGAAGGGTTGGGGCAGGGCCGTTAGGGCCGGAGAGGAAGCGGCGGAAGGCTGCTGAGGCGAGCTTGGAAGCTCGCCTTTTTTCTAGCCGGCACGCGGCGGGTAGCTCGCCTGGGCCGACGGGGGCAGGGCGGAAAAGTGCATAAGCGGGTCCACGATCGGCAGCGGGTGTGGCAGCGCGAATAGCTCGCCGTAGGCGCAGCCGCAGCGCGCCCCGTCCGCCGCGTCGATGGCGCGCACGCGGTGCAACAGCCGGGCGAGGCGCTCGTCGTCAAACTGCGAGCGGTAGCAGGCAATGGCGGCCAGCTTCTGCTCGTGAACATCGGAGGTGTCAACGACGAACGTCGCGGGCCAGGGGCCGTGTTCGGACGAGCCGGCGATCGGGCGGTACCACAGCCAGTCGACGCGGTGGGGCGGCGTGCCCGCGAACCGGTCATCCCATTTCGTGAGCTGCGAGTAAAAGCGCGCGCCCTCCACAATCAACTGCGCCTGGTAATGGTCCGGAGACGCGCCCGGCGTCTTTCCCGCCATGCCGACGACGATCCGCGGACGATGACGCCGAAAGACCGTCGCGACGGCATAGCGAGCCGGGGGGCCGTCCAGCAGTTCGCGGTTGGGCAGCGCGAGCGTCTCGACGTGCTGCACGCCGAGGATGGCGGCCGCGGCGGCGGCTTCGTGTGCCCGCAACTCCGGCGAGCCGCGGGGCGTCGGTTCGCCGGTGGTCAGATGCAGAATGCCTACGCGGTGTCCGAGTTTGACGAGTTTCGCGATCGTGCCGCCGCAGGTGATCTCGACGTCGTCGGGGTGCGGCATCGCGAAAATGATGTCGAGCGGGTCAGACATGCGGCGGTCCACGCGGCAACGGCGCCCGTTCAACGGGCGGTGGGTTCCAGGAGCAGCGGTTCGTACTTCTCAAGCAGCTTGCCGAGCCGCTGACCGAGAGCGGGGTCGTCATCGCTGGGGCCCTGCTCGTTGCGGACCAGCGCCTCGAACAGATCCACCATCATCTGCCAGTCCTTCAAGCTGATGTACTCGCTGGCGATCCGTCGGCGGGTCGTGTCCATGTTGTGGTAGTTCCCGAGCGCCAGGCAGATGCCCGTCGCGGCGTAGCCGTGGATGAGGAACGCGTTGGCTTCGCATGCGCCGCCGTCCATCAGTTTGCGTTGAAAACGAAAAGTCTTGTGCCGTTCGGCTCGGCGTTGGGCGACGCGGACGAGGAACGCGGTCAGTGCGGGGGCAAAGACCGACACGCGGTCGCCGACACGCACGATCGGCCCGGCGCCGAGCGGGGCGTGCGGCAGGGTGCTGCTGGTTTCGATGGATAGCACGGCGGCGTGGTGTGGCAGCACGCGGTCGCGGGCCGCGGCCAGCGCGCCGGCGAAACCGACCTCCTCGCCGCGCGTGAAGAGGCAGAAGACCTCGCCGGGGACACGCTGGCGGCCGAGCCGCGTGAGCAGATCGAGCAGGGCGGCGACGCCGGCGAGGTCGTCGCAGGCCCGGGCGGTGACGCGGTCGCCGCGCAGGGCGGGGTCGGGCAGGTCCCACATTCCCGGCGTGCCGGGGGGCACATTGCCGGCGACGCGGAGCAGGATCTCCTCTGGGTGGGCGAGGCCGCCCTTCACGACGGGCGGGTCGATGCGCGTGACCTTGGTAATCGCAGCCTTCGTCGTGTGCTTGCCGTTCCAGAAGCGGACGCGCGCGCCGGAGAAGTACTCCGGTCGCACGCCGCCGCGGAAAGCGGCCCGCAGAGTCTTGCGGTCGGTCATCTCAAGCGCGACGAAGCCGGGGTGGTCGAGGTGGGCGACAAAGGCCAGCGGCGTGCGGTCGGGGGGCTGGTGCTGATAATGTGCGAGCAGGTTGCCGTAGCGGTCGGTCGTGAGCGTGACGCCGGGGATGCGGCGGCAGGCGTTGGCGACGTAAACCTGGACGGCGGACTCGCAGAACGGGGCGGTCGGCAGGCTGAGCACGTCTTTCAGCAGTTTGGGCAGGGGCACGGCGGACCTCACAATGTGACTTTCTGACGACGGGTGAATCGTAGTGCCGCGATCGAGAAACCGCCAAGTCGCCAAGGACCGCCAAGTTCGCCAAGCGATTCAGGAGCGCGCACCGCGCGGCGTTTTCAGCGTATTTCTTGGCATCCTTGGCGGTGCTTGGCGACTTGGCGGTGAAATTCCCGCCGCCAGGAGCCGAATTCTTGTCGGGTAGGATTGTCCCTTGGCGTCCTCAATAGGTGCATGACGGCCGTGACGATCGACGCGGAGTCGCTGAAAGACCAGATCACGCGGGCCCGGCAGGGCGACCGCCGGGCCGCGGAGCGACTGGTGCGAGCGCACGAAGGCTGGGTGCGCAGCGCAATTTATGCCGTCAGCGGCCGGCGCGATGAGGCCGACGACCTCGCGCAGCAGGTTTGGGCGCGGGCCTGGGACCGGCTCGACACGCTCGAAAACCCGGCGCAGTTCCGCGCCTGGCTGTACACGATCGCCCGCAACACGGCGATCGACGTCGGTACCGCGGAACGACGGCGGCGCGTGCGGACCACGGCCTTGGAGCGGACGACGGAACTGCCGGACCCGCCGCAGCGCGGCCCGGCCGCGACCGCCGCGGAAAACGAGCTGCACGCGACGCTGCTGCGGGCGGTGCAGTCGCTGCCGGCCCTGTACCGCGAGCCGTTCGTCCTGCGGCATCTCCAGGATTGGAGTTACGCGGAGATCGGCGAAGTCCTGGGCCTGACGACGGAGACGGTTGAAACGAGGCTGGTACGCGCGCGGCGGATGCTGCGCGAGATGTTGCAAGGCAAGGTTGAGCTATGACCGCTGGCAATGACAGACTGGAGCACCTCTTCTCGCGGGTGATCGACCAGGAAGCGACCCCGGCGGAGCGGGCGCTGCTGGAGAGCCTGGTGCGGGAACACCCGCACGTGCGGTCGAGCTTTGATGATTACCGGCGGCTGGACGACGCGCTGGGTACGGCCCTGCGAGCCGCGGCGGGTACGCCGGTGCGGTTGAAGATCCCTGTTCGCGTGCGGTGGTGGACCCGGGCCGGGCAGGCCGCAGCGGTGGCCGTGGCGGCTTGCCTCGCCGCCGTGGCGTGGCTGCACCCGCGTCCTCCTGGGACCGGCCCGGTGTCCAAACCGCTGCAACGTGCGGGGGCGGTGGCGCCGGCGTCGTGGTTTGCGCCGCCGCCGGCGCGGGCGGACGTGGTGGAGCCGGTGCCCGTGGCGTACGAGCGGCCGGCGGTGAAGGTGCGCGGGATCGAGCGGCGGTGGTTGATTGTGCCGGGCGACGAGCCGGGCGTGTTTCGAGTGATTCAGGTGGAGCGTGTGCGGACGCACGCGATTCCGGTGGAGCGGGATTTTTAGCGGGCGGGCGCGGTGTTAACCGGACCCACCGCGTCCCGGCGCGCCCGGAGTGGGCGAGCCGGCCCCGCACTTGTGTGCGGGGCAGACTAGGGCAAGTGGCCAGTACGCGATTGCGTGGCGTGGCCGGTGGACGTGCCCCGGACTTGCGTCCGGGGTTCGGATAGAGCGCCTGTTAGCGACGGAAAGGACGGAATCATGTTTACACCCCTTCTGCTGAGCAGCGTGTTGACGGTGTTGGCGGCGGACGCGGGGACTTGCGACCGCGCACAAGTGCGTTGTGCCGGCGCGCCGCAGGTGAAGGTACTGCGGTCGTGCGGCGAAGACGGAACCAACCTGACGGTGCGCCTGGTTGCGCTGTGTGCCGACGAAGAACCGGGCGAGAAGCGCGTGGTCGTCGTCAAGGCGGGCGACGAGCGGGCGGCGGGGTCCGAGGTCTGGATCGGCGTGCGGCTGACGCCGGTGCCGGCCCCGCTGGCGGCGCACATCGGCGAGGGCGGCGTGATGATCGCCAACGTCGTGAAAGACAGCCCGGCGGACAAGGCCGGGCTCCAGCAGTACGACGTGGTGCTGAGCTTTGGCGGGCAGAAGGTGGCCGAGCCGGGCGACCTGGTCGAGGCGGTGTCAAAGGCCGGGGTCGGCGCGAGCTGCAAGCTCGGTCTGATGCGCAAGGGCAAGGCTGAGGATGTGAAGATCACCCCTGCCAAGCGGCCTGCGGCCGGCGATCTGGCCCTCAAGTACACGGAGCCGGAAGAGAGCTTGTTCGACGACGTGGTGAAGCTGCGCGGGATGACGCTCAAGCACGGTTCGGATGGGCGCTGGTTGATGCGTGATCTGGGGCCGCTGCACGGCATGCCGGATGCGTTGAAGGACCTGGAGACCAAGTTCAACATCGAGATCTCGCCGGACCTGCCGGACCTGCCGAACATCGAGGTATTCAGCGACGATGACGAGGACGAGGGACCGCAGGAGGCCGAGCGCAAGATCGAGGTTCGCGTCAAGGTGGATGAAGACGGCGAATGCACGACCATCATGCAGGAGTCGGATGGCAAGATCCAGGTGACCCGCAAGGCCGCGGACGGGAAGGAATCGTCGGCAACCTATGACAGTCCGGGAGAGTTCCGGAAGGCCGACCCCGAGTCGTACAAGTTCTATCGGCGGCATGGCGCGTCGCGGCCGTCGGCGCTGTTTCACTGGTTTGGCGATCCGGCCCACGCGGAAGCGCGCAAGGAGTTCCAGGTCGAGATCGAGCGGAAGGTCCGCGATGCGCTCGAGCGGGCGAAGGAAGCGACCGACGAAGCCGGCGCGAAGGCCCGCGACGCACACGAGAAGGCACGCGCACAGATCGAGGAGCGCCTCGAGCGGCGTGAGAAGCGCGGGACCGCGGGTGACGAGTCAATTATGGTGCGGGCCAATGACGACGGTTCGCTGAACGTGGTCGTTACGCGGGCGGGCAACAAGGTGACGCACCAGTACAAGAGCAAGGAAGCGTTCAAGGCGGCGGAACCGGAATTGTATGAGCGCGTGAAGGGTCTGCTGGAGTGATGTTGATGGGGAGCATCGGCCTTCGGCCGGTGCGGCCGGGTTCTTCGCACCGGCGGGACGCCGATGGGGAGCATCGGCCTTCGGCCGGTGCGGCCGGGTGCTTCGCACAGGCGCGACGCCGACGGGGAGCATCGGCCTTCGGCCGGTGCGGCCGGGTGCTTCGCACCGGCGGGACGCCGACGGGGAGCATCGGCCTTCGGCCGGTGCGGCTGGGTGCTTCGCACCGGCGCGACGCCGACGGGGAGCATCGGCCTTCGGCCGGTGCGGCCGGGTGCTTCGCACCGGCGGGACGCCGATGCTCCCTGTGCTCATTGCCGTGCAAGACGGTAGATGCAAATCGGTTTGTTTGCCCAGGTGATTGGGCTGGGTAGCTCGTCCGCCGACGGAAAACTCGTCACCAGCGTGTAGTGCTTCCGCCACCACGCGCCCGGTTGCTCGGCGTACTGATCGGTCGCGAAGACGAGCCACTCCGGTAGTGGCTCGTGCGGTTCCGGCGGCGCAGCGCGGGGCAGCAGGAAGACGCGGCGCCGATTGAAATCGAGCGGCGGGACGGAGTAGGGGGCCGGTTCCTGTAACACGCCGACCGCGTCGTCCGCCCGCATGTGTGCCACGAGGAACTCTGCCGCCAGTCGGCGACTTTCGCGCACCTCGCCCGCGTCACGGCGGAGTGAGCGGGCATAGACCGGGTACGGCAGGGTGGTCAACACCAGGAAGGCCGCGAGAAAGCCGAGCGCGCGGCGACGGCGCAGCCAGCCGCCGAGTAGAACCGCCGTGCCGATTGCAAGCACGGCGACCGGCAGGATGAGAAAGCGGGCGTATTCCGCGGGCTTGTCGGCGCCGAGCAGGGCCGCCATGACGAGGGTGGCGACGGCGCACGCGCCGCCCACGAGGGTTGGTCCGGGGTAGCGCCGCAGCGCGAGCGCGCCGCCGACCAGGCCGGCGGCGGGCACGACCCAGCCGGCGCTCTCGACGAGCAGGTGGACAACGCGGACGAGCCCGTCGCCAGCGCGGGCGATTTGGCCGCGGTACATCGCCAGCGAGTTGTCGAGGTTGCTGGTCAGGGCGGCGCGGCCGGTGAGCCAGTTGTAGGGGACGTAGGGGTTGGTGAGGACATACACCCCGATGAGCAATGCGCCGGCGAGTGCGGCGCGAGTCGCCCAGTGCCGGCGACCGCACGTAGCGGCGGGCAGCAACAACGCCCCCAGGATACCGGTGAGCACCAATCCGAACGCGAAACCGGCCTGCACGGCGGTGCGGGCGAGGTCGCGCAACCGCGCGGTGCGGCGATAGCGAATTGCGCTCAGCGTGGCCCACAGGAGCATGCACGCCGCCGGCAGGTGTGGTTTGGCCTCGGTGATAGCGGTGAGGAAGACGCCGGTGCCGGCTAGCAAGACGGCCGCGACGTAGCCGGCGCGCCGGCCGGCGGCCTGGGCGGCGAGGCGGTAGACCGCGACGAGCGTTAGTCCGCCGAAGAACAGGGAGAGCAGCCGGGCGGCGACGTAAAACCGCCCGAAGAGCTCGGGCTGCGCGAGGTAATTGCTGACATCGCCGGACAGCGGCGTCAGGCCGAACGTGTGACCGACTGCCAGAGTCGCGGCTACGAGATAGAGGTACGCACCGCCGTACTGGTAGAGGCGCGGATCGAAGTCGAATTCGCGCGGCCTCATGCGTTGGAGGGCACGAAAGACGATCATCTCGTCGGGCTGGCGTGAGTAGAGGCGATAGCGGCGGAGGATCTCGGCGCGGGCGGGCCCGTCCGGGGTGAGATCGACAATCCGGTCGGGGGTCACGACGGGGTTTAGATCGGTGTCGGCCCCGACGGGCTGCGTTTGCAGTTGTTCGAGCGCGGCGGAGGCGCCGTAACGCTCGGCGGGCCAGGCGGGTTCGCCGGCGAAGAGCAGGTGATCGCGCGAGCGGTCCGGCAGACCCCAGAAGAGCAGGGGTGTCATGAGCGCGGCCCAAAGCGTGAGCAACCCCGCCTGGAGCCAGCGCCGCCGGCGCGCGCGGGATTTGCCGCGGGAGGTGGTCATCGGAGGAGGATGTCGAGGATCGCGAGCAGGCCGAGCACGAGTCCGACGACGCCGTTGACGGTGAAGAACGCCAGGTTGACGCGGCTGAGGTCACGGGGGCTGACGATGGCATTCTCGACCGTCAGCAGGAGTGCGGCGACGCCCACGCCGGCGTAGTAGAAAGCGCCGAGCCCGGCCGTCAGCCCGACGGCGACCAGCGCGGCGACGGTGGTGACGTGCAGCACCCGCGCGAGCCAGAGTGCCGCCGGGATGCCCAGCCGCGCGGGGACGCTGTGCAACCCCGCCTGCCGATCGAAGGCGACGTCCTGGCAAGCGTAGATCAAGTCGAAGCCCGCGATCCAGGTCGCGACCGCTACCCAGAGCAGCCACGCGGGCGGTCCCAGCGTCGCGGGATTGACGGCGATCCAGGCCGCGACGGGGGCGAAGCCGATCCCGGCGCCAAGGAGCACGTGCGACCAGCGTGTGAACCGCTTCGTAAACGAATAGACGCATAGCAGCGCGAGCACAGGTACGCCCAGCCGCAGCGGCCACGGGTTTGCGGTCCACATCTCGAACCCGGCACAGCCGGCGAGAAACGCCGTGCAGGCCACTAGGAAGAACGCCCACGCGGCCCGGGCTGTGATCTGCCCGCTTGGCAGGTGGCGTGTCGCAGTCCGCGGGTTGGCAGCGTCGAAGCCCACATCGACGAGGCGGTTAAACGTCATCGCGGCGCTGCGGGCCGCGACCATGCACCAGACGATCAGGCCGAGCTGGGTCAACGTGGGGAGAGCGGGCCGGGCCGCCAGGAACGTCCCCAGCAGCGCGAACGGCAGCGCGAAGACGGAGTGGCTGAATTTGATCATCTCGCCCCACGTCCGCAGCGTTGCCAGCGGCGTGGCCATCGGCTATTCCGCGGGGCCAGGCCGCGGCGTCCAGCGGACGCGCAGGTCGTGCGGCAGGCCGAGTAGATCTAGCACGCGGCCGACGACGAAGTCGACCAGGTCGTCAATGGTCGTCGGTTGCATGTAAAAGCCCGGGCAGGCCGGGCACACGATGGCCCCGGCCTGACTGAGACGCAACATGTTTGCAAGCTCAATCTGCCCCAGCGGCATCTCGCGCGGCACCAGAACGAGCCGGCGGACTTCCTTGAGCGTGACGAGGGCGGCACGCGTAATCAGATTCTCAGCGGTGCCCGCGGCGACCGCGGCCAGCGTGTTGCTGCTGCACGGGCAAATCACCATGCCGTCGGTGCGGAACGAGCCGCTGGCCAAACGTGCCCCGATGTCCTGGAAGCTGTAGACCGTCGTCTCCGCAGCGCGGCGGCCGAGCAACGTCTCGGCGTCGAAGCGCGGCAAGCCCAACTCGTCCGCCAAGACGCGGCGACCGTGAGGTGAGGCAACCATGTGCAGGTGTGCGCCCGCCTGAAGTATGCAATCCGCCAGCCGACGGGCGTAGACGCCGCCACTGGCGCCGGTGATGGCCAGCACGATCTGTTTCACGGCCTCTCCGTGGGCTGGGTGGGAGTTGCGGCGCGCGGCGTGAGCATCCGCAGGCGTTCGTCGGCTCGCCGTGCCCAGCCGGAGTCGGGGTAGGTCAGGCACAACTCGCGCAGCCGGGCGAGTCCCTGGGCGCGTTTGGCTTCGTCGGCGCCGGGGGCCTGCGTTTCGAGGTCGGCGAGCAGGAAAAGGGCCTCCGGGACGGCGTCGCCAGCGGGGTAGCGTGCCAGGCAGGCCGCCAGGCGTGCCGCGCGCTGGCCGTGGTCGGCCGCGGTCGCGGCCCAGCGGACAGCGAGGTTGTCATCGATCAGTGCATTCCTGAAGCGCTGTCCGAGTTGCAGCAGTTGCTCGGAGTAACCCGGCCGATGCGGGTCGAGGCTGACGAAAGCCTGGAGCGGCTCAGCGCCGTGGCGCGGGTCGTCGCGGTTGGCCAGGATGAGTTCGCGGAGCTGCTGGGCGTCGAAGAGATCCTGATCCGCGTCATAGGCGAGCGAAGATTCGGGCCGGCGGGTGCGGCTGGTGCGCATACCGGGGCGGGTCGCCGGCGGTCGCGCGGCTTCCAGGATCCGCAGCGCGCCGTCCACGTCGCCGCGCCGCAGGTTCAACTGTGCGACGCGCACACGTGCGGCGGGCGCGAGCGGCGAGTCGGGGTACTGGGTGAGCAGGTTGGTCCAGAAAGGCTCGGACTGCACGTGCGGAAAGTCGGAATACAGCTCGCGCTGGGCGCGTTCGCCGAGCAAGGCGCGTTCGTCGAGGCGCGTGTCGAGCGCGCGGCCGAGAATGAACAGCACGCACGGCACGTAGCGGCTGGTCGGCTGGTCGGCGATGAACGCCTGGCAGGCTTCGTAGGCGTCGCGGCGCTCGTCCGTCAGGTCGAGCAGCAGCCGGCGGGAAACGCGGCGCTTGAGCGCGGCCTGCTCGGTGGGATCGGCGCTCCAGACCGCGAGCAACGCGCTGCGCCGCGGTTCGCGTTCGACGCCGGGTGTGGTCCAGCGGTGCAGCAGCGAGAGTATCAGGTCGGAGGCGTCCTGCACGGGTGCGAAGCGTTCGGAGCGCGGCCCGTGGCGGTACTCGACGACGCGGTAGTTCAGTTCATCCACGCCGACGTACAGGTGGAACAGGATCGCGGGCGTGGCGAACATGATCGCGATGATCGGCGCGACGGCGTCGGGGCGATAATTCACGGCCCGCGCGATGAAGATCGCCACCGCCATCATGGTGCAAGCGCTCAGGATCGCCAGCAGCCACGGCCCGACCAGGAGCAGCCGGCGGGCGGGCGAAATGCTCGCGGCGAGCGGTTCGCTCGGCCCGCGCGTCGCCAGGAGGAGGTAGAGCACCACCGGCAGCATTGCGACCAGGGCCGAGCCGAAGCGGAAGTTCATGCGGAAGGGCCGCACGGCCGCCAGAATGCAAGAGCCGGCGAGCGTGATCGCCAGCCAGGGCAGGTGGGCAAACAGAAAGGTCGCCGCGATGAACGGCAGCGCGGTGCGGAAGTTGTAGAGGATCGCGACCAGGATCGGCACCGCGACCATCGACGCGAACAGCAATCCGATCACGACGCCGTGGATCGGCGTCTGGTCCACGCTGATCGGATAGAGGATGAACTCGTGGAGGTTGCGGGTCTGCGGCCCCCAGAAGCGGAGCGGCTCGGCGTAGGTTTCGACCCGGAAATCGAACGGGTTGCCGACACGCAGCCAGTGGGTGAAGACACAGAGGCCGCAGAACAGCGCGAGATTGACGAGCAGCAGGGCGATCGCGCGGATGCGATACTTGCGGGTGCTCCAGGACCAGACCGTGCGATGCACAGGTGGCGCGGCGGGTGCAGGCTCGGCCGCTTGAGGCGGGCCGGCGTCGAGTTGGATCAGCGGGCCGGTCGGGTCGGTGGCCATCGACTGCTATGCTAAGTCGCGGCGGCGAGTTGTGCATCCTGTTCCGAACCCACCACGTCCCGGTGCGCCGAGAGTGGGCCGCCGGCCACGGACTGGCGTCCGGGGTTCGGACGGACGCTTGAAGCGGAGCTTCGCGGTCCCCGTGTCCCGGACTTGCTTCCGGGGTTCGGATGCGCACGGCAGGCGGGCGGGCGCGGTTTCAGGACCCAACACGCCAGTGGTGGGCGGGCGGCGGCAGGGGACGATCCCGGCGGGATTTGAACCCACAACCTTTGGCTCCGGAGGCCAACGCTCTATCCAGTTGAGCTACGGGATCCGCAATTTACCCAGCGGGCAGTGTACGCCGGTGGCCGGGGGCGTCAAGGCACGGCCAGCGGTTAGAATCGACGGTGCGCCTCGCCGGCGATGTGAGGTCGTGGACGAAGGTGGATACTCGGCAGGTTGGCGATGCGGTTCACTCCGCCGCCCTGGGTGACGCGGGCGCGCTCCAGGGGCTGCTCGTGCAATATCATGCGGCGTTGCGCGCGCGGGTTGTGCGGGAGCTGCCGCCCGCCGTGGCCCGCCGCATGGACGCGGACGACGTGCTCCAACAGGCGTATGTCGCCGCGTTCCGGGCGTTGAGAGCGTGCCCCGGCGGCGGCCCGCGTCCCCCTGCGGCCGCCGGCAATGTTGGCAGCGGCCCGCGCCTCCGCGCGGCCGCCTGCGGCGACGCCGACGCTCCGCCGACGGACCAGCCGGCGGGGGTCCGGTTCGACAGCCCGGCGGCGTTCTACAAGTGGCTCGAGCGCATTGCGCTGAACGAGTTGAAGAACCGCCGGCGCGACCTGCGGCGACAACGGCGCGACGTGGCGCGCGAAATCGTGGCGACCGCGGCGTCGGGCACGTCGTACCCTGACCTGCTGGCCCGCCTGTCCGGCGGCGGGCAGACGCCGAGCCGAAGGCTTGCGGCGCAGGAGGCGACGGCGGCGGTGCTGAGCGGGCTGGCGCGGCTCACGGAGGATCAGCGCCGCGTGGTGCAATTGCGCTTGAGGACGGGGTCAAAGCCCAGCAGGACAATCCCCACGCCGCCGTGGCCGAGAACGCGCTCCACGGGGTAGGTCCCCAGCCGTGCGGGATAGCGCGGGTCGTCCGCGCCGGTGAGCCAACCCTCCGCAATCAGGGCGGCGAGCGTGGTTACGCCGCCGCGCAAGGAGCGGGCGAGGGCTGCGTACTCCCGCAGGTCAGTGGACAAGTCGCCGGCGCGGCCGTCGCCCACGTCGTTGCTCGGCCCGTGGGTGACGTGGTCCAGCAGCGCATTGAGCAGCCGCCCGCGCTGCACGTCGAGCGCGGGTTCGGCGTGACTTGCCCCCGGTGCCGGCGGATTGGGCGGCCCGGCCGGCCGCCGTATTTCCTGGTGACTTTGCAGCGCGTGGGGGACGAGCTAAGATGCCCGCTTGTGCATCGGCCGGGGCGTGGTGCGGCCACGCATGGAGAGCCGTCGGCGTGCATCGGTTTGCCTATTATCCCAGCGATCCGCGACAGCCGCTGCCGGGCCTCGCCGGCGCGCACCTGATGACCAACGATAACGTCCCGCTGCGGGCGGAAATCGCCTGGGAGAAGGGCGTCATCCGCTGCACGCCGCGCATGCCGGACCCGGTTGGCTTGTCGCTGCTGTGGTCGGTGGCGGGGTTCGGGACGGTGCAGTTGCAGACGACGCGGTTGCCGACCCGTGAAGCGCCGTACAATTTGCATGTTGAGTTGGCCCGGCACCAGTTGATGCGGCTGTCGGTGAAGCGCGAGGAGTGGGGGTTGTTTGACTACCCCGGCATGGACGAGATCGCCACGCGGCTGGACCGCTGCCGGGATCTGTTTGTACAAGCGCTTCAGAACCTGACGGACCCGGTGAAGGCGGCCCGCCTCGCGGATGAGTCGCTGGCCGAGGGCCTGTGGGCCGGCGAGCAAATGACACGCTTCCACGCCAGCGTGTTCATCGGCCGGCGCCAACAGAGCGGTGGGTTTGCCAAGCCGTTCCTGGGCGTCGGCTTCCCGGACGGCGTCAAGGTCACGACGATCACGCCGCAGCTTACGGAAGTGTTCGACATCGCGTGCGTTCCGCTGAATTGGCGGGGAATTCAGGCGACCGAGCACGCTTTCAGCTACGAGACGATTGAGGCCGGGATCAAGGCCGCGACCGCGGCGCGCCTCAGCCTGCGCGGGGGGCCGCTGCTGAACTTCGGCGTGCAGTCGGTGCCCGACTGGATGTACATCTGGGAGAACGACTTCGAGGCGATCTACGAGGCGGCCCGCGAGCACGTCGAGCGGACCGTCCGGCGGTTCAGCAAGCAAATCACGTCGTGGGTCGTCGTCAGCGGGCTCCAGGCCGACAACGTGTTCGGGTTCAGCTTCGAGCAAACGATGGAGCTGACCCGCATGGCGGCGTCGGTGACGAAGCAGGTTGCGCCGCGGGCGCAAGTCGTGGTCGATCTAACGCAGCCGTGGGGCGAGTACTTCGCCCGCAACCAGCAAACCGTCCCGCCGTTGCTGTACGCGGACATGGCGGTGCAAAGCGGGATCAACTTCGACGCCTTCGGGCTCCAGTTCGTGTTCGGGATCGGCAGCGACGGGTTTCACGTGCGTGACCCGCTCCAGGTCAGCAGCCTGATCGACAAGATCGCGAACCTGGGCAAGCCGCTGCACATCACCGCGTTGGCGGCCCCCTCGCGCCCAACCAACGGCGGCGGTCCCGGCGGCGGCGAATGGCACGCGCCGTGGTCAGACGAGGTGCAGGCCGAGTGGCTCGCCACGCTGTGCGAAATCGCGCTGTCGAAGCCGTACGTCGAGAGCGTCTGCCTTCAGCCGCTCGTCGATGGGCCGAGCAACGTCATTCCAACGGGCGGACTGCTGCGCCAGGATCTCTCCGTGAAGCCGGCGTTCACAAAGCTGTCGGAGCTGCGCCGTCGGCTGGTCGCCGGGCCGGGCAAATGAGCCGCGACACGTTCGTGGCGGTTCGCGCCGGGCGGACGAGCGCGGTGGCGCTCGCGGTGGTGCAACTCATGCTGTTGGGCGGCGAGTGGTCCAGCGCCGGCAGGACACCGGCGACGGAGGCCGGGGTGCGCTTGCGCGTGGATCCGAATCGGGCCAGCGTCTCCGAGCTGATGCTGCTGCCGCGCGTCGGGCCGCAGCTCGCCGCCGCGATTGTGCTTCACCGCGCGGCCGTCGCGGCGCCGCCGGCGTTTCGCTGCGCTGACGACCTGCGCAGCGTCCGACGCATCGGGCCGGCGCTCGTGAATTCGCTGCGGCCGCACCTGACGTTTGGCGACCCGCCATGACGCTGCCGCCGATCCCGGTCGTGCTGGAGCCGCTTTGCAAGGCCAAGCCGTGGGGCGGGCGGCGGCTTGAGGCGCTCTTCGGCAAACGGCTGCCCGCCGGTGAGCGGATCGGCGAAACATGGGAACTGTCGGATCTGCCGGGCGGCGAAGTGCGCGTAGCGCGCGGGCCGCTGGCGGGAGGCACGCTTCGGGAACTGGTGTTCGCGTGGGGCGAGGCTCTAATTCCGGCGGCTGATCTGGTGGACGGCCGGCTCCCGTTGCTGGTCAAGTTCCTGGACGCGAATGAGCACTTGAGCGTGCAGGTGCATCCGCGCCCGGACGGGCCGGACGCGGTGTGCCCCGGCGTGGTGAAGCACGAGGCCTGGTACGTGGTCCACGCCGAACCGGCGGCACGGCTGTACGCGGGGTTGAAAGACGGCGTGCAGCCGGACGACGTGCGACGCGCGGCGAACACGCCGGCGCTCGTTGAGTTGTTGCGGGCCTGGCCGGCCCGCGTGGGGGAGTGCTATTATCTGCCGAGCGGCACGCCGCACGCGCTGGGCGCGGGGTTAGTGGTGGCGGAGGTACAGACGCCGTCGGATGTCACGTTCCGGCTGTACGATTGGGGGCGGGTATGTTTGGACGGGCGGCCGCGGGAGTTGCATGTCGCGCAGGCGCTCGAGAACGTTCGCTACGATGTACCCGCGGACGTGATTCGTCCGGCCATGGACGCGACGCGCCTGGCCGCATGTGAACGCTTCGTCATCCATCGCCGGGGCGCATCGCCCGGGTGCGGGACGACCCGCCCGACGCTGAGCGTCTGGATCGTTATGGCCGGGCGGGGCGCGTGGCGCGACGAGGCCGGCGGCGGCGTGATCGGCCCGGGCGACGTGGCGTTGCTGCCGCCGTCGGAGCGCGGGTTTGACGTGACGTGGCAGACCGAGGCCGAGTGGTTGGAAGTCACGCTTCCGGTGAGTGCGAAATGAAACTGGCACGGTTTGAGAGCGAGAGCGGAGCGGTGTTGACCGGCCGGATGGTCGGGCCGCACGCGGCCCAGCCGCTGGTCGGTGAGCTGTTCGGCGAAATGAAGTTCGCGGCGGAGACGGTCGCCGTGCGGCGGTTCCTGCCGCCGGTCGCGCCGCCCAACATCTTCGCGATCGGGCGGAACTACCGGGCGCACGCGGCGGAAACCGGCGCGCAGGTGCCGGAGAAGCCGTTGATCTTCATGAAGGCAACCACGTCAGTGATCGGCGACGGCGACGCGATCGTCCTGCCCGCCAGCGCGCCCACCGCCGTGGACTACGAGGCCGAGTTGGCGATCGTCATCGGCCGGCGTGCGCGGCAGGTAGGCGAAGCGCAGGCGCTGGAGTTCGTGCTCGGGTACACATGTGCGAACGACGTGTCGGCCCGCGACTGCCAGCGGGACGACAAGCAATGGAGCCGGGCCAAGGGGTTTGACACGTTCTGCCCACTGGGGCCGTGGCTGGTGACGGCGGACGAGCTGGATCCCGGCGCGCTGCGGGTCCGCAGCCGGCTGAACGGCCAGGTGATGCAGGACGCCAACACGGCGGACATGATCCACTCGTGTGCGGCACTGGTCAGCTACTTATCGCACCAGTTCACGCTTCTGCCTGGCACGGTCATCCTGACGGGCACGCCCGAGGGCGTGGGCACGGCCCGCACGCCGCCGGTTTATCTGGCGGCCGGCGACCGGATCGAGGTTGAAATCGAGGGCGTCGGCGTGCTGCGCAATGTCGTTAGCTCCGGCTGCTAGCCTGGCGACTCCGCCGTGCTTGAGCGGTTCGACCCGGGGAGCATGGGCCTCCGGCCCGTGCGAATCGAGGCCGGCACGGGCCGGAGGTTCATCGTTCCCGGCGGTTGTTGATCCGGCCGGAGGCTGCTAGACTGTAGTGGGTTCAGCGCCTTGCTGGGCGCCGCGGGTTGTGCCGGTTGCGTGGACGTGCAGACCCCGAGCGCCATCAACATTGGCATGAAACTGGGACGGCAGCGTGCGGTCGCGCACGCCGCGAAGCCGCGCCGCTGCCTCGTCCGGCATCAGTCAAGCTAGGATTCTCAATGCCAAGCCACAAACGTCCGTCCGCCCGCAGCACCCCGCCGCCCGAGGTGGACGACTCGCCGCATGAAGGAACGCCGGCTCCGGAGATGGGCATCGTCGAAGGTGTGCTGGAGCGCGACAACCAGGGCGCGGGGTTCCTGCGGTCGCCCAAGCGCCACCTGCTGGTCCATCCCGACGATCCCTATGTCTCGCACGACGCGCTGAAGAAGTTCCACCTCCGCGGCGGGGAGCTGCTGGCCGGGCCGGTCTTTCGCGTCGACAAGGGCAACCGCAAGTACAAGATGTCGCGAATCGAGCGGATCGACGGCGTGCCGGCGAACGAGTGGGCCGCCCCCAAGCCGCTCGCCGAGACCACGGCGATTGACCCCGCCGAAATGCTCGTTTTCAACACGCCGGGCGAGCCGCGCACCATGTGGGTGGTGGACATGTTCACCCCGATCGGCCGCGGCCAGCGCGGCCTGATCGTCGCCCCGCCGCGCACCGGCAAGACCATCCTGCTCCAGCAAATGGCGCACGGGATCGCGACGAATCACCCGGACGTCTACATGATCGTCCTGCTGATCGACGAGCGGCCCGAAGAAGTGACCGAGATGCGCCGCAACGTCCGCGGGGAGGTCTTCGCGTCCAGCAACGATCAGGACGTGAACTCACACATCCGCGTGGCGCGGCTGGTGAACGAGCGGGCCCGGCGGCTGGCTGAGCAGGGGCGGCACATCGTGATTCTGCTGGATTCGATTACGCGGCTGGCGCGGGCCTTTAATGCCTTCGTCGGCAGCAGCGGCCGCACGATGACGGGCGGACTGGACATCCGCGCACTTCAGGAGCCCAAGCAGATCTTCGGGTCGGCCCGCAACATCGAGAATGGCGGGTCGCTGACGATCATTGCGTCCGCCCTGATCGAGACCGGCAGCCGCGCGGACGACTTCATCTTCCAGGAATTCAAGGGCACCGGCAACATGGAGCTGGTGCTCAGCCGCGAACTGGCCAACCTGCGCATCTGGCCGGCGATGGACCTCAAGCAATCCGGCACGCGCAAGGAGGAGAAGCTGCTTTCACGCGAGGTGCTCGCGAAGGTGTACATGCTCCGGCGGCAATTAAACGACATGCCCCCGACGAAGCAAATGCTGGCGCTGATCGAGTGGATGCAGAAATTCCCCACGCTGATGGACTTCCTCCGGGGGTTGCGATCGTGAACGGCGCGGGCGCGAAGCGCCCATCGGAACCCCGCACGCAAGTGCGGGGCACCGCGGCCCGCCACTGGCGGGGCGGGTCCTGCGAGCGCCGCCGAGAAGCGCTGATGAAACCAACCCGATGATCGTCGGCCTGCTTTCCGACACGCACGGGGCCAGGCAGATCACGGCGGCGGCGCTGCGCGTGCTCGAGCACGCCGGGGCCGAAGTGTTCATCCACTGCGGGGACGTGGGCGGGGAAGGCGTGCTCGACGAATTGGCTGGCCGGCGCGCGTGGGTGGTGCTCGGGAATACGGATGAGCCTACCGCCGGCTTGCTGGAGTACGCCCGCGCGCTGGGGCTGGTCGCGGCGCCCGCCGGACCGCTGCCGGTTGCGCTGGCTGGGCGCACCATCCAGGTCTTTCACGGATATGAATACGCCATGACCCGGCTGTTGCAGCGCACGACGGAGGGCGGGGCGGTGCCGGCGGAGTTGGGGAGCTGCGACTATCTCGTGCATGGGCATACCCACGTGACGCGGGACGTGCGGGTGGGGCCGGTGCGCGTGATAAACCCGGGCGCGCTGTGCCGCGCGGCCGCGCTCACCGTGGCGGTGCTGGATTTGGACCGCGACGAGGTCCGCTTTCTGCCGGTCGGCCTCGACCTGTAGCCGTCCGAACTTGTGCGCGGGGGTGGTTTCCGTTTGGAGCGGACTGCACGTCGGGGTAGAATAGACTGTGAGGCTTCGGTCGTGCGCTGCGAGTGCAGGACCGATAACACTTGTTAGTCCGGCCGCGAGCCGCAGCGCGATTACATCAGAGCATTTGGAGGCGGACGAATGGCGCCCCGTAGTTGGCTCGTTTGCGCGGCCTGCCTGCCGCTGCTAACGGCGTTGGCTGCTGCGCAGATCACGGTTGAGCCGGGTTGGCCCGTCCCCACGGGCTTCTCCGTCTCGCCGTCGGCGACGACGGCGCAGCTCGACGGCGACGCGGAGCTGGAAGTCGTCATCGCGTCACAGGATAACAAGGTCTACGCGCTGAATCACGACGGGACGGCGGTGCCGGGTTGGCCGCGGCAGATGGGCTCGGCCATGTATCCCGACCAGTGGCTGCGCTTCAACTCCAGCCCGGCGGTGGGGGACATCGATGGCGACGGCTTGCCAGAGATAGTGGTGGGGGGGCTGGACGGAAAAGTCTGGGCTTGGAACCACGATGGGACGCTGATTCCCGGCTGGCCGTACAACACCGGGTATATGGTGGCAAGCACGCCCTCGCTGGGCGACATCGACGGCGACGGCGCGCTGGAGATTGTCATCGGAAATCACTACGGGCGGGTGTACGCGTTCAATGCCAACGGGACGCTGTGCAGTGGTTTTCCGCGCGAGACGGGGTATGCGATCCGGGGCTCGCCGGCGCTCGGCGATTTGGACGAAGACGGGTATCCGGAGATTGTCGTGCCGTCGGAGGTGTCGGGGCCGGATTTGTGGGCGTTTGACGGCAACGGCGCGAATCTGCCGGGATTTCCACTGGATTTGCACCCCGGACTGGGTATCGAAAGCAGCCCGGCGCTCGGCGACATCGATCAGGATGGGCATCTGGACATCGTGATCGGGCTGCGCAGCGGCCTGATGCATGCGCTGAACCGCGACGGCTCGATCAAGCCCGGCTGGCCGTACAACGCCGGTTATACTTTTGAGAGCTCGCCCGCGCTGGCGAACCTCGATGACGATCCGGAACTTGAGATCGTCTGCGGCGCGAACAACTCGCAGGTGATCGCGCTGAACCACGACGGCGTGCCGCTGCCCGGCTGGCCCCAATACACGTCCTACAGCGTGCTTTCGTCGCCCGCCATCGGCGACGTGGACGGCGACGGGGAGCTGGACATCGTCATCGGCGAGAACACCGGCAAGGTGTACGGGTTCCACGCGGACGGCACGCCGATCGCCGGTTTTCCCTTGTTTACTACCTACACCGTCTACTCGACGCCGCTGCTGGCCGATCTGGATTTGGATGACCACCTGGAATTGCTGGTCGGCTGCAACGACACCAAGATCTACTGTTGGGACCTGGGCGCCGGGACGTACAACCGCTGTGCCTTGCCCTGGCCGGAGTGGCGCTCCGACGCCGCCAACGCGGCGCTCGCGGTCCTGTCGACCGCCGTGCGCGGCGATTTGAATTGTGATGGCCTGGTGGACTTCAACGACATCAGTCCGTTTGTGCTGGCGCTGAGCGACCCGGCGGGTTACGCTGCGGCGTTCCCCGATTGCGACATCATGAATGGAGACTGCAACTGCGACGGGTGGGTGGATTTCGGCGACATCAACGCGTTTGTGGCACTCATGAGCGGAGGCTAGTGTAGTGTCTCGCAATAAACGCGCCGTATTCATGGGGAGCATCGGCGTCCCGCCGGTGCGCGAAACCGCGCGGGGCGCCTCCGAACGCCGGTCGCACCGGCGGGACGCCGATGCTCCCCGGCGCGCTTACGTGTGCGTTTTTCTGAGACAGTACACTAGCAAGTTGCGAAATCGACGACCTGAGTGTCAGTCTGGGGCGGTGCGGGCCGCGCTGCTCCTGGCGGCTTTGGCCGTGCTGCCGGCGGGCGCACAAACGCTCACGTACGTGGAGCGGTCGAGCGGTTTGAGTCAGCCGGGTCTGGAGGCCGGCAACACCGAGTTGGAGTTCGGCGATGTCAATGGCGACGGACATCCCGATCTAGTGTCCGTCGGCGACCACGGCAACCCCGGCTTCGGCGGCGGCGAGCACGGGATCATGGTCTGGTTTGGCAACGGGGTGGGCACATGGTCGTTCTTCCAGACCGGCGATCTGGGCTACGGCGGCGTAGCCGTCGGCGATGTCAATTGGGATGGACTCGCGGACATCGGCTACGGCATTCATCACAACTACTCTGGTGTCGATCTCGGCAACCAGATTCTCGAAGTCGCGCTCGGCAACGGCAGCGGTCAGGCGTGGACTCCGTGGGATGACGGTCTCGCCGCGAACGGAGAAGACTGGGGCATGTTCGGTACGGACTTCGCCGATATTGACAACGATGGCGACCTGGACGTCGGCGCGGTCAGCTTCGGCTGCTGTGCCGGCGTACACGTCTACCGCAACAACGGCAACGGGACGTGGACGCAGACGTTCGGCTTTCTCGGCGGCAACTCGACGCTCCTGTTTCAGTTTGGCGACATCAACGGCGACGGCCTGGTTGACTTCGCCTGCGGACATGGGCAAGGCAACGGCACGACCTACCTGGGGAATGGCAATGGCGGCTTCACGCCCGCTGACACCAACCTGCCGTCCGCGGGCAATTTGGGGCGCAACGGCTTCGCCCTGGGCGACGTAAACGATGACGGGCGCGACGACCTGGCGTACGCGACGGGCAGCGGAGTCGGTGTGTACACGCGGCTCGCGTCGGGCCAATGGCAGAACCTCTCCGGCACGTTGGCCAGCATCGGCGCGGTGAAGCTGACGCAGATCGCGGACATGAACCTCGATGGGCATGGCGATGTGATCGCCATGTACCTGGGTCAGGTCCGCGTCTACACGGGCAATGGGGCGGGCCAGTGGACGCTCGCCGCGACCGTGACGACGCCGACGGCCTGCGACTACGCCGCGTTTCGCGCGGGGACCGACATCGACCACAACGGCTACCCGGATTTCGCGCTGGTCGCGGAGGAGAACTGTAGCCCCTGGACCGGCGGCACGAACCGGCTGCACTGCTACGCCGAGGCGTCGGTGCCGCCGGCGGAGTTTGTGTATCCGCAATGGCCGCGCGGCGGGGAGACGCTGTATGCCGGCTCGGTACACTTCATCGATTGGCACGCCGGGGTGTCCGCGGGGCAGGGTGCGCCGACGGTTGACATCGCGGTCTCGGTCTACGGACCGGACGGGCCGTTTCAGCCGGTCGTCAGCGGCGCGCCCAACAGCGGTCGTTACCAATGGCGGGTGCGGCGTACACTCGCGTCGGCGTCGTGCCACCTGCGCTTGACGTTGAACACGACGCCGCCGGTTTCGATGCTCACGCCGAGTTCATTCAGCATTATCAACCTGGGCGGCTCACCGCTGGGCGACCTGAATTGTGACGGCGATGTGAATTTTGACGACATCAACCCGTTCGTGCTGGCCCTGAGCGACCCGGTGGGTTACGCGGCCGCATACCCGACCTGTGACTACTATAACGGCGACTGTAATTTCGACGGAATCGTGGACTTTGACGACATCGGCTACTTCGCGGCCCTGTTGAGTGGTTCGTGAGATGTGGACTTGTCGCCCGGCGTCATCGCGGCCGACGGCCCGGGCAGGAAAGACGAGGCAACCAGCTATGCGTAAGGCATGTGTGTTCTTTGGCGTATGTTTGTGCGCGGCGGCGTGCGCGTGGGCGGCGCCGGGGACGGGCGGCGTGTCCGCCGTGGAGTTCAACGGCGTCACCTACCAGGTCATGAAGTTCGTGCTGGATGGCGAAGAGGTGGTGCTCTACGCCGATCAGAAGAGCGTCTACACGCCGGACGAGCTGCGGCGGCACGTGGCGGCGCAGGCGCCGCGCGTGCTGTCGGCCGAAGCCGCCGACGCGCTGGCCCAAGCGCGGGCGACGGACGAGCTGGCCCTCGTGGTTTGGCTGCGGCTCCAGCCGGCCGAGGCCATTGGTCGGGCGGCTCATGCGGCTGCGGCGCCGGAGCTGGAGGCGGTGACCCGGCAGGTTCAGTCGTTGAGTGGACTGGCGCTGCCGACGGGATCATTGTCGCCCGCGGCCGAGCGGGACTTCATACCGCGTCCGCTCAACGCGGCACAGCAAGTGGCCCAGCGCGCGTTGCTCGAACAACGCGACGCGCTGCAACAAGAGGTGCGCGCGGCGATTGCGACGCAGATTGCGGCAGCCGTGGCCCCATCGCAAGCCGAACTCGCGGCGTTTGTGACGCAACTTGGCGGGTTGGTCACGGCCCGCATCAGCGTGATGAACGTCCTTGGCGTGCGTCTGCCGGCCGCGCAGGTGCAGGCGCTGGCGACACACCCGCTGGTGGCCCAGATTGACGTGGACCACGCCGGACAACCGGAACTCGACATTCAGCGGCAGTCGCTCGGCCTCGATACTGGTTTCTGGGCCGCGGGAATCGACGGCGGCATCCACGACGTCGGCGTGCTCGACACCGGCGTGCAGCAGAGCCACACGGCCCTGAATACGCACACGTTCATGAGCAATTCCGGCACGACGGACCCGGACGGCCACGGCACCGGGATCGCCGGCATCATGGCGTCGACCGATGCCACGTATCGCGGCATGGCGTGGGGCTGCGACAAGATCGTCTGGTCGGTCGCAGGCAGCGAGACGACGTCCATGAACGGCATGGCGTACATCGCCGGTACCGGCGAGCCGGAAAACGTCAACTACAGCTTCGGCAACGGCACGGCCAACGACACCGACTATTCGTCGTTCGACAAGTTCTTCGACGGCGTCATCAATACGTTCGGGTACATGGTGTCGAAATCGACCGGCAACGGCGGCTACCACGCGACCAATCCGACCATCACGCACCCGGCCCCGGCCTACAACCTGATGGCGTCGGCCAACATGGATGATCTCAACACGGTCACGCGCGACGACGACCGTATCACCTCGAGCAGCAGCACCGGCCCGACGCTCGGCGGCCGGAAGAAGCCCGACATCACGTCCCCCGGCACGAACACGATGACGACCAACCGCACGGGCGGCTTTTCCAACCTGGGCGGAACCAGCTCGGCATCCCCGCACACCGGCGGCGGGATCGTCCTGCTCTACGACATGGGTGTGCCGAACGTCGTCGCCGCGAAGGCCGTTTTGCTGAACACCACGGATGCGATCAGCGATAATGGCACCAGCAGCACGGCCGACGATTTCTGGGTATCCGGATCGCTCTGGAACCGGCGCTACGGCTGGGGCTACATCAACCACGGCGCGGCGTACCTGCATGGCCTGGACGTGTTCACGGACGCCATCCCGGATGAGCCCGAAAGCGCCGACTTCCGCCTGTATGTCGGGCAGATGTTCACGAACGAACGGGCGACGCTGGTCTGGCAGCGGCACGTAGCCTACAACGGCGCGAACTACCCGACGCAGGTCGAAGACCTCAGCGACCTCGACCTGACGGCGTATCGCGAGTCGGACGGGCAGTCGCTGGCCGCCTCGACCTCACGGATCGACAACGTGGAGCAACTGGACGTCGATGCAGACGCGCTCGTCGTTCTGAAAGTCGAGGCGTTTGCCCAGTTTGATCCAAACGTGCCCACCGAGTCGTTCGCCCTGGCCACGCAGGAGAACTTCTTCGCCGCGACGGGGCCGGCGTTCGACGTAACCTTCTCGCACCAGCCCTGCGTCGTCCCCGGCGGGCAGTTTCCGGTCCAGGTCAACGTAACCAACGTCGGCGATCTGACGGCCCACGCCGTGCAAGTCACGCTCAACGGCGTGGACATTGTCAGTGGGTCGAATCCGGCGAATCTGGGCAGCATCGCCCCGGAGCAGTCCGCCGTGGCGACCTGGACCGCCCAGGCGTCCGCCGTGCAGGGCACCTACCCGCTTGCAGCCGACGTGAGCAGTAACTCGTACGGGGAGGTGTTCACAGGCGCGGGTGGCTCCACCTTCCAGGTCGCTTTCTGTGCCCTGGGCGACATGAACTGCGACGGCGTCGTGAATTTCGACGACATCAACCCATTCGTCCTGGCCCTGAGCGACCCGCTGGGCTACACCACGACGTATCCGAACTGCAATCTACTCAACGGCGACTGCAACTTCGACCAAACGGTTGATTTCGACGACATCAACTGCTTCGTAGCGCTGTTCGGAGCCCCGTAGGCGACCGCCGCCGCGCTGCGCGGGAACCTACGTCGGACTCACAGCTCCGGCGCTACTGATCGTGGAGCACAGACTATCAGTCTGTGCGTCGGACTCACAGCTCCGGCGCTACTGATCGTGGAGCACAGACTATCAGTCTGT
>CAYMXT010000005.1:0-8761 GCA_964394415.1 uncultured Planctomycetales bacterium | reverse complement strand
GCGTCGGACTCACAGCTCCGGCGCTGCGCCGGGGGCGAATCGGTATGCCCCCACGGCCATGCACCACGCGCAGCCCGCGTCTTTCTTGCCCACCGCTTGATCCAGGTCAAGGGCGTTTCCTGATATCGGGACTACTGTTCCCCCGGATAGCTGAAATCTCAGCCAGGATATCGGAGAATCGTCATGATCGCACAGGTTCGAACTCTCGCAGTGGCAGGGGTGTGGTGTTGCGTGGCGACCGTGCTGGGCCAGGGCGCGCCGCACATCGTGTGGCAGCAGCAGGCTCATGCCGGCGTGGTATCGGGCCTGGCGTACTCGCCGGCGGGTGACATGATCAGCACCGGCAGTTACCAGGACAGCGGAATCAAGCATTGGCAGGCGACGGATGGTACGCCGCTCGGGAGCATCCCGGCGTACGGCCCGGTGCTGGCGTACTCGCCGGACGGAGCGCTGCTGGCCGCCGCCGTGAACAACTCGATCTACATCTGGACCGTGGCGAGCGGCGAGCTGACGGAGACGATCGACGAGTTCTCGGGCTGGCCGCCGGTCGTAACACTTGCGTTTTCGCCGGACGGGGCGTTGCTGGCGGGCGGCGACCAATCGTCGCGGACGAAGGTTTTTGTGGTGGCGACGGGGGAGGAGTTGTACTCCTTTCAGTTCGCTTCCAATTCGGTGGCGTTCTCGCCGGACGGCACGCTGCTGGCCGGCGGCGGACAGAACGGCTTCACCCGGCTCTGGTCGGTGGCCACTGGGCAACTCGTGCGGTTGTTCGGCTACGGTGATTGGCACCACGTGCAGTCGGTCGCGTTCTCGCCGGACGGACAGGTTCTCGTTTCGGGCGGCGGGCAGGACTATTACGGTCATCCGGGGACGCTCAAGTGGTGGCGCGTGTCCGACGGCGTGAAGATCCGCGAGACCGTCGATGCGCACACGGCGTTGGTCTCGAGCGTGGCATATTCGCCCGATGGCAAGCTGCTCGTGTCGGGCGCGGAGAACGGGACGCTGAAGGTCTGGAACACGGCGGATGGCGCGCTGCTTCGCAGCTACGACCAGGAAACCGGCACGGGCCGGCTGCGGGTAGCGTTCGGCCCGGACGCACGGGTATTCGCATACGGCCGGGCGGACGGCCGGGTCGTGCTGGCGCGCAACCCGCTGATGATCCCCGGCGATCTGAACTGCGACGGCGGCGTCGATTTTGACGACATAAACCCGTTCGTGCTCGCACTCACCGACCCGAGCGCGTATGCCGCGGCATTCCCGGATTGCCACGTGCGCAATGCGGACATCAATGGTGACGAATCCGTGAATTTCGACGACATCAACGCGTTCGTGGCCTTGCTGGGCGGCTAGTGGCCCCGTAGCGCGTCCCGTGGGTCTGGACGCGATTGGCCGCGCGCGGCATACTGCACCCTGGAGCGAGGTACAGAACACTCGCAGAAAGGGGTGCGGAATGTGCGCACGGCGAAGTTGGGGCACGTGGGTGCTCGCGGGATTACTGTTGCCCGGCGCGGCCGGGCGGACGATCTACGTCCACGGCACCAGCGGCGACGACGGCTGGGACGGGTTGTGCTACGTCTGGGATGGCGGCACATGCGGTCCGAAACGGACGATCCAGGCTGGGATCGACGTCGCCGTCGCCGGCGACGAGGTGCTCCTCGCGCCGGTCACGTACACTGGGGACGGCAATCGCGACTGCGATTTCAATGGGACGGCGATAACGGTCCGCAGCCTCGATCCGGACGATCCGGTCATCGTCGCGTGGACCGTCATCGACTGCGAAGCGGGGCTCGACAACTGGCACCGGGGGTTCACCATTGCCAACGGGGAGGGACGTGACTCGGTTCTGGCCGGCCTCACGATCCAGAACGGCTGCGCGCCGTTGAACTACTCCCCGCCGCCGTTTGACGGCTGGTTTCACGAGGGCGGCGCCATCGCGATCAAGGGCGCCTCGCCGACGATCGATCGCTGCATGTTCTACAACAACGCGTCGTTCGGCGCGGGAGGCGGAGCGATTATCAGCAACGGGGTGACGGGGCCCGACGACGCCGGGGCGCCGTACATCGTCGGGTGCGGGTTCGTCGGCAACGCCAACCGCGCGTACGGCGACAGTTGCGGCTTTGGCGGGGCCGTTGACTGTGACGGGGGCAGCCCGGTGATCGCCGCCAGCTGGTTTGCCTGGAACCGCAGCGAGTGCGCGGGCGCAGCGACAGACGTCGGCGGCGGCGCGTTGATGCTGTGGCGCTGTGCGGCCCTGGTACAAGATTGCTGGCTGTACCGGAACGGATCATTCTGGACTGCGCTCCGCGGGGGGGCGCTGTTCTGCTCGGCGAGCACGGTAACACTGGTCAATTGTGTCATCTCGGGAAACGAAGTGCCGTGGGGAGGGTCTGCCGGCGCGGTGTACGCCACCGACGACACGGAAGGCGGCGGCAACGGGTCAGACGTCACGTTGATCGACTGCGTGCTGGCAGGCAACCGCGCCACTTACGGCGGCGCGTTCAGCACGCGCACGCTACCCGGAAACGACTCCACCCTGCGTCTAATCAACTGCACGGTACTCGGCAACCGCGGGAACTTCGGCAGTGTGCTGGACTGGCGCTACGGCGGTGTGGAGATCGCCAACAGCTTGATTTGGAACGACATCGACTGGTGGGGCTCGGGCGCATGCACCATACAGTACAGCGACGTCCCGGGCGGCTGGCCCGGGGCCGGGAACATCAGCGCCGAGCCGCTTTGGGTGGATCCAGGGCACTGGGAGGACAACGGCACGCCGGACGATCCAGGCGACGACTGGTGGGTGAATGGCGACTACCGCCTGCTGAGCGGTTCGCCAGGTATCGACGCCGGCAGCAATGCCGCCGTGCCGCGCGATGCGTGGGATTTCGACGCCGACGGTTGCTTCCGCGAGCGCATTCCGCTGGACGCCGGTTGGGTTGCGCGTTTTCAGGACGACCCAGCGACGCCCGACAGCGGCTATGGCGGCCCGCCGCTGGTGGACATGGGGGCCTACGAGTTCGGCGCCGTGCCGCCGCCCAACCCCGCGGCCTGCGATGGCGACCTGAATTGCGATGGCGTGCTCGACTTCGGCGACATCAACCCCTTTGTGCTGGCGGTGCAGAGTTACGCGGGTTATCAGACCCAATATCCCGATTGCTTCTACCGCGCCGCGGACGTGAACGCTGACGGCTACGTAAACTTCGACGACATCAACCCGTTCGTGGGCCTGCTGACCGGAGGCTAGCCGGCCGTGCTCGCCGGGAGGTTCCGGCGGCGCACCGGGCCGGCAGGGGCGCGCGTGGCTGCGGGCCGAGCACGCCGCTTTTCGGATTTTTTTCTTGCAAAGCGCGCCCGTCGCGGCCACACTGTGGGCGGTGTTTGGCTTTTGTCGGACGAGTTCGCGGCGTGCGAATCCTGCTCCGTCTCACAGGCACGTGACGTTCATATGGGAGGTACAGGCATGAAGCGCAGCGTATGTGCCGCGGTCTGGTCCGCGGTCGTCGTGTTGTGTGCGGCGCCGTGGGTGCAGGCCGAATTCCCGCTCAGTACGGTGTTTTCGTACCAGGGTCTACTGAAGGAGAACAATGCTCCGGCAAACGGGTGCTTTGAGTTCAGGTGTACGCTCTACGACGCGCCGACCGGCGGCAACGTCTTACGTACGTGGACATCCCCGCAGGTGTGGGTGCAAGGCGGGCTGTTCACGCTCCACGTCGATTTTGGGCAAAGCGCGTTCAGTGGATACCAACGGTGGGTCGAGGTCGAGGTACGGCCCTGCGGCGGCGGGCCGTGGACGACTATGGAGCCGCGCCACGAGGTGGCCGCGGTGCCCCAGGTGCATTACGCCGTCACGGCGGACGATGTGGGCGGGTTCCATGCCAACTCGACCCCGGATCAACACACGCTGTTGCCCCTGGACGAGTTCGCGAAGTACCCCATCAGCGCGCTGTACACGGGGCCGGGCAGCGGCCTCGACGCGGACTCGCTCGACGGGGCGCAGGGGGTGTTCTACCAGAATGCGACGAACCTGATCTTCGGCACGCTGCCCGACCCGCGGCTCGCGGGCGCGTACTCGAGTCCCCTGACGTTTGCCAACGCGGGGAACAGCTTCACTGGCAACGGCGGCGGCCTCACGAGCCTGAACGCCAGCAACATCGCCAGCGGCACGCTGCCGGATGGCCGGTTGTCGGCGAACGTGGCGCTTTTGGGCGGCGTGCAGACGTTCACGGGCGTGAAGACCTTCAGTGCCGCGCCGAGCTTCACGGCGGCCGGTGCCCCGTTCAGCGTGACCAGCAACACCGTCGTGCCGAACCTCAACGCCGACATGCTGGACGCGCAAGGCGGCGCCTTCTATCAGAACGCCGGCAACCTCAACGCCGGGACGCTGCCCAGCGGGCGGCTGTCCGGGACGTATTCCAACGCCCTCGCGTTCTCAAACGCTGCGAACAGCTTTGCGGGCAACGGGGCGAACCTGACCAGCTTGAATGCAGCCAACTTGGCCTCCGGCACGCTGCCCAGCGGGCGCTTGGCGGGGACCTATTCCAGCACGGTCAACTTCGCAAACGACATGAACTCCTTCCTGGGTAATGACGCGACTTTCGGCGAACTGGCGGCCAACGAAATCCAGGCCGGGCTTGTGGACCTGTTGTGGGGCTTGCAGATCCGCGACGCCGGCAGCTTGCTGCTGCTGGACACCGTCAACGACTTCGGTTGGAGCCTGGCCACGGCGGACAATGGAACGCGGCTGCTGTTCAGGACCGGGGCGAGCAGCCAACAGGGTGCCGTCGCGGGCTTCGGCGTGGGCGGGTACTTCGGCATTCTGAACGGGGTGAATCCAGCGGCGCCGTTGCACGTCGAAACCGGGTTCAACGCGGGCACGTCGGTCGGCGTGGTTCATGCGGTGAACACGACGACGAGCGCCAACGATACGCCGGCGGTTTATGGCCAGCACTCGGCCACCGACTTCTTCGGCATCGGCGTCAAGGGCGTGGGCGGCTACCGGGGCGTCGAGGGACGTGTCAGCCCCACTGGCTCCGGCGCTTACACCGGCGTCTACGGCTACATCTCCACCTCCTCCGGCACCGGCACCAACCGGGGAGTTTACGGGTACGCCTATGGCGGAAGCTCGAACTACGGCGTGTACGGCGTTGCCTCCGGCGGAGCCACCAATTATGCCGGCTATTTCAGCGGCAACGCGCACGTGACCGGCACGCTTTCCAAGGGCGGCGGCGCGTTCAAGATCGATCACCCGCTGGACCCGGAAAACAAGTACCTGTTGCACTCGTTCGTCGAGTCGCCCGACATGATGAACATCTACAACGGCAACGTCGTCACCGACGGGCGCGGTTACGCAACCGTATCGTTGCCGGAGTGGTTCGAGGCCCTCAACCGCGACTTCCGCTATCAACTCACGGTCGTGGACGACGGCGACAGCGCCGATTTCGTGCAGGCCAAGGTCGTGAGTAAGGTCCAGGGCAACCAATTCACGCTCCGCACCAGCCGGCCGCGGGTGGAGGTTTCCTGGCAAGTCACCGGCATTCGCCGGGATCCCTTCGCCAATGCCAACCGCATCCCGGTGGAAGTGGATAAGCGGCCGGACGAGCGCGGCTTGTACCTGCATCCGGAGGCCTGGGGCCAGGCCGAGGAGCGCGGCGTGGACCACAAACACCTTGCTGCGGAGCGCGAGCCGTAACCGCGGCCGTCGAAGGCGGCCACGCGGCGTCCCGCAGGCCGCGTCCGGCGCATTGCCAGCGAAGGTGACTTGCTTTTTGAAGTGCTGCGGCATAATCTACGTACGTGGTTCGGGCCGGGCGGCGCACGGAGCGCTGCCGGCGGTTTCATCTCGTTACAACCAGGAGGTGCAGGCATGCGATGTGTCTTGATGCGGCCCGTTTGGGCCTTGGTCGTCGTGTCGCTGGTCGTTCCGCTCGTGGCAGCGCAAGCGCCAATCGGAACGGCGGTCACGTATCAAGGGCGGTTGAAGGACACCGGGGCGCTGGGGAACGACAACTATGATTTCGAGTTCAAGCTCTACGATGATCCGGCCGTCGGAGTCCTGATCGGCACCGATACGGCCGACGACTGGCCCGTCGCCGAGGGACTCTTTACCGTCTGGCTCGACTTCGGTGCGGGAGCATTCAACGGCAAGCGACGGTGGCTCCAGATCGGCGTCCGCCCGTGGGACAGCGGCGGGGCGTACACGGCACTCGCACCGCGGCAGGAGCTGACGCCGACACCGTACGGGCTTTACAGCGCCACGGCTGACACGGTGGACGGTTTCCACGCCGCCGCCGCACCCGCTGCGAACACGCTGCTGCCGCTGAACGGGGCGGGGAAGTTCCCGAACAGCGTGTTGATGACCGGGGCCGGCAATGGCCTGGACGCCGACCTGCTCGACGGACAACACGGGGCGTTCTACCAGAACGCGAGCAACTTGAACGCGGGCACGCTACCCAGCGCGCGGCTGTCCGGGTCGTACACGAACGCGCTGACCTTCTCGAACGCGGCGAACAGCTTCACTGGGAACGGGGCGGGGCTCACGAGCCTGAATGCCAGCAACATCAGCAGCGGCACGCTCGCCGACGGCCGGCTGTCGTCGAACGTGGCGTTGCTCGACAACGCCCAGATCTTCACCGGGGCCAAGCAATTCAGCGTCGCCCCGAGCTTCACCGCGGCGGGAACGCCGTTCTTTGCGTCGAGCAGCACGCTGGTATCGAACCTGAACTCGGATCTGCTCGACGGGCAGACCGGCTCGTTCTACCAGAACTCCAGCAATCAGAACGCCGGCACGCTCGCTGACGCCCGGCTGTCCTCGAACGTCGCGCTGCTGAACACGGAGCAGACGTTCACCGCGATCAAGCACTTCACCGGCAACGTGAGCATGGGCACGAGCACGGCCCCGCAGGGCACGCTGGATGTGCGCGGCGGCAACCAGTACTTCGACACCGGCGGTGGAAACTTCATCATCCGCTACGCCGCGACGAACGACGGCTGGAACTTCGCCACCAGCGGCCAGGGGGCGAATCTGTGGCTGCGGGAGGATCCGAACGGCACCGACATATGGACGCGTATGGCCTGGACCGCCGGCGGCAACGTTGGCGTCGGCACCACGAGCCCCGATGTCACCCTGCACGTCGCCACCGGCACGGACGTCGAGCTGGCCAGCGGCGGATACTTCGAGGTTGGACTCCCGAGCGGCGCGAACATCACGCTGGACAACAACGAGATCATGGCCCGCAACAACGGCGTCGCCTCCACGCTGTATCTGAACAATGACGGCGGCGACGTTTACGTCGGCGGCGACGTCGGCGTCGGCACGACCCCCAGCGCGCCGCTGCATGTCGCCAGTTCCACCTTCTCGTCAAGCTCGTACGGCGTTGTCCACGGCGAAAGCACGGTCGCGACCAACGACACGCCGGGTGTCTACGGCGAACATGCCGTGACCGACTACTACGGCATCGGCGTCAAGGGCGTCGGCGGCTACCGCGGCGTCGAAGGTCGCGTCAGCCCGACCGGCAGCAGCACGTACACCGGCGTCTACGGCTACGTGTCCGGTGGCACCGGATCCAATCGCGGGGTCTACGGTTACGCCTATGGCACCGGCACAACGAATTACGGCGTGTACGGCTATGCCGGCGGCGCCACGACGAACTACGCCGGCTACTTCAGCGGCACCCTGTACTGCACCGGCACGACCAACACCGATGTCCTGACCATCCGCGGCGGGGCGGACGTGGCCGAGCGCTTCGACGTGACCGACGAGGTCAAGGCGGGCATGGTCGTTGCGATCGACCCGGATCAGCCGGGGAAGATGTGCGTCGCCAGGGGCGCTTACAACCCGCGCGTCGCGGGCGTTATCAGCGGCGCGAACGAGCTGGCCGCGGGCATGGTCCTGGGCGAGTTCGCGGGCTGCGAGAACGCCCAGCCGGTCGCGCTGACCGGTCGCGTTTGGACGTACTGCGATGCCTCGGACAAGGCGATCGAGCCGGGCGACCTGCTGACGACCTCCGACCGCGCGGGCTACGCCATGGCGGCCACCGACCGCGAGCGTTCGCACGGCGCGGTGATCGGCAAGGCCATGTCACGCCTGGCGAAGGGTCAATCGGGTCTGGTGCTCGTGCTGGTCAATCTCCAGTAGCGCCCGCTGACACCAACGAAAGGAGCTTCACCATGCGAACACTCAAACTCCTTCGAAGCGGCGCGGCGCTGGCCGGGTTGACCCTCGGCGTCGGTCTCACCTCGGCCCAGGACGCGGTCCCGGCGCGGGCGGACGACGAGACCTCCACGGTTGAATCGCGCGCCCCGCTGCCGGTCTTCGCCGCGGTCCGCACGCTGGCATTCCCGCAAACGGCGCGGCCGTGGCTGTTGCCTGTGAACCCCGTGATGCTGGACGAGGCCGCGCTCCTGGGGGCCGAGGTCGGCACGTACCTGATCATCGAGCTCGAACCCGGCGTCGCGCTGCTGGGCAGCGTCGAGCGCGTGGCGCGCACGGCCGAACGCCGGTTGACGCTCGGCGGAAGCGTGTTGGACACGCCGGACGGTACGATGGCCTTCGCCGTGTATGACGACGCGGTCGCGATGGTCGTGCGTGTGCCGTCGCTCCAGCTTGTGTACCGCCTCCAGTTTGTGGGCGACGGCGCGTACTGGGTGTGCCGGGTCGATGAGAACCTGCTGCCCGAGTGCTCGGGTGCCAGAGCCGCCCCGCCCCGGCCGCCGCGCGTCCTCGCGCCCGGCGACGACGACTACGTTCCACCCGGCGGTCGCCCGG
>CAYMXT010000004.1:0-54285 GCA_964394415.1 uncultured Planctomycetales bacterium | reverse complement strand
CGCAATCAGAGCCGCGAAGCGTCAGCGAGCGCAATCAGAGCCGCGAAGCGTTAGCAAGCACTCACGAAGCGGAGTTTCGCGGTCCCAGTTCCGCGGGCGTGCTCGCGGCGTTGCACAGACGAATCGTCTGTGCTCCACCTCGTGCCGGCCGCTACGCCCCGAGCGCCAGCCGCGCCACGCCGATTACGCCGGCCTCGTGCGTCGAGAGCGGAGCACGCTCAATGCGCAAGCCCGGCGGAATGAGCGTACTCTGATAGCGTCCAAACGCGGCCGCACCGCGCGCGACAAGCTCGGGGTGGTGATCGATCACGCCGCCGCCGAGCAGAATGACCTCGGGGGCGTAGATGTGGACCAACTGCACGAAAGCGACGGCCAACGCCTCGGCGGCCCGGGCGATGACCGGCTTGGCCAGCGGCTCCGCGCCGAGCGCGTCGAAGTCCGTTTGTCCCGTCGCCGCCAAGTGCAACGCCGGCCCCGCGGCGATGGCGGACAGGCAACCCGGGATGCTGTTGCGACCGCACGGGGCAGCGGGCGACGTATCGACGATCAGGAAGCCGAAGTGCCCCGCGCCGCCGCGCGTGTGTCGGAGAATCTTCCCGTCGATGAGCACGGCCCCGCCGACGCCGGTGCCGAGCGAGAGGTACAGCAGCCGGGCCGGGCGCGGCTCGCAGGCGTGCCACTGGGCCCACAGCGCGGCGTTCACATCGGTTTCGAGCAGCACCTCGCGGCCACAAGCGGTGCGAAACAGGTGTTGGAGATTGACGCCTTCGAGCCGCGGCAGGTTGATCGCGCGTTGCATGACGCCGGTGTGGCGGTCCCACACGCCGGGCAGGGCCACGCCGCACGCCACCGGTTCCCGTCCCGCGGCGGCGACGACCTCGGCGGTGAGCTGCTTGACGAGGGGGGCGAGTGCTGCGGGTTGACCATCCGGCGGAAGCGGTGCATCCCGGCGTGTGACGATGCGACCCACGGACGTGACGACGCCGGCGCGCACGCGGGTGCCGCCGATGTCAATGCCCAGGGCGACGCTCTCGGGCGGTTGGTGCGTTCCTCACCTCCTGCGAAACCGCAGAGACACAGAGAGCGCAGAGGTCGCAGAGAAGAACGGCGACGAGGCAACACCGTCGTGGACACACCTCGGTTCGCCGTTTTCGTGCCTCCGTGCCTGTGTGCCTCCGTGCCTTGTTGCCTTCTCCACTCTTCTCTGCGACCTCTGCGCTCTCTGCGTCTCTGCGGTATCCGTCAACCAGCGACCGCGAACAGCACATCGACCTCGGCCGTGGCGTTCAGCGGCAGCTCGGCGACGCCGACTGCGGCTCGGGCGTGCTTGCCCGCTTCGCCGAACAGGTCCGCGAGCAGCTCGCTCGCGCCGTTGGCCACCTTATGCTGGTCGGTGAAGCCGGGATTCGATGCGACGTACACGACGACCTTCAGCACGCGCGCCAGCCGATCGACGCCGCCCGCTGCCTCAGCCGCGACCGCGACGGCGTTCAGGGCGCATTGCCGGGCCGCGGCCTGCGCATCTTCGAGCGTGCGTCCGCCCGGGCCGCCAACGCGGCCGGTGTACGCGACCTGTCCGTCTTTCAGCGGAATCTGTCCCGAAAGGAACAGTGTGTCGCCGTGTCGCAAGGCCGGCACATACGCCCCGACGGGCTTCGTGACCGGCGGCAGGGTCAGGCCGAGGGCCGCGAGTCGTGCGCTGGGTTGGCTCATGGCTCTGAGTTCTCCGTTACTTCAGGGGGGTCGGCCGGCGGCGGCATTTCCCCGGCGTCGGAATCCAGCTCGGGCTCAAGTTCATCCACCGCGACCAGTAGAAAGACGTAGATGGTGCCGAACGTGACCTCCTGTTCGGCGCGGATGCGTCGCGCGCGGACGAGTTCCAGCAGCGCGAGAAACCGGCCCACGATCTGGAGGCGCTGCGTCTGGCCGTCAAAAAGGGCGGTGAACGTGGTCGGGCTGCGCTGCTCGAGAATGGCCAGGATCTCCGCGGCGTGCCGCTCGATCGGCAACTCGTCGTAGACGACTTCGTGGCGGCCGGGGCCTTGCCCGATGGCCGCCATCACCTTGCCGAACGCGGCGAGCAGGTCCCAGACCTGGACTTCCTCCAGCTCGACGCCGGCGAGTTCCACCGGCAAGTCGGCGGGGCAGCGGACGTAGCGCTGGGCGCGCTCGTCGGCCGCGTGGCCGAGCGAACGGGCGGCGTCCTTGAAACGCTTGTACTCCAGCAGTTGCTTCACGAGCGGCGTGCGCGGGTCGGCGGCGTCGTCCTGCAAATCAAGCGGCGGCGTAGGCAGCAGGGCCCGCGACTTCAGCTCGATCAGCGTGGCGGCCATGACGACGAAATCCGCCGCCGCGTCGGGGTCGAGGTGTTCGAGCAAGTGGACCTGCTGGAGGTACTCGTCGGTGATCCGCGCCAGCGGGATGTCGTAGATGTCCACCTCGTCGCGCTGGATGAGGTAGAGGAGCAGGTCCAGGGGACCGGTGAAGACGTCGAGCTGTACGCGGTATTCGGACACCCTATTCCGCCTGAGGAGAACCGCAGAGACGCGGAGAGCGCAGAGGTCGCAGAGAAGAAACAGTCATTTCGGAGTCATCACGAAGCGCTGAATGCCGTCTTTCAGGACCGGGACGTTGAAGTTCATCAGTAGGCCAACAGGGTAGCCGGTCGTTCGCAGGTAAGATAGCACCTGGGCCTTGTGGACGGCGTTCAGCGCTTCCACCGCCTTCAGCTCGACTACGACGGCGTCCGCGACCAGCAGGTCCAGCCGGCCAGCGCCGATGGGTTGTCCCTTGTATGCCATCGCGATGCGCGGCTGACTGACGAATGGAATCGCGCGGGACGTAAGCTCAACGCACAACGCTCTCTGATAAAGCGGCTCCAGCAGGCCGGGGCCGAGCACGCGATGCACTTCGATCGCGGCGCCAATGATGTCTCCGGTCAGGCGGTTCAGAGCTGGATCAAGTTCCACGATGACGCACGCTTTCAGTTACTTCTTCTCCGCGACCTCCGCGCTCTCTGCGTCTCCGTGGTTTCAGGGAGTGAACGTGGCCGCGAGTCCGCAAGCGGACCGCACGTCTTCCATTACCTCGCGTGCCACCGCGCGGGCCTTCGCCGCCCCGGCCCGCAGCACGTCTTCCACATCCGCCGGATGAGTGGCCCAGCGGTTTCGCGCCTCACGCCGGCCGCCGAAACGCTCCTCGTACAGCTCCGCCAGCCGCTTTTTCGCCTCGCCGTAGCCCATTCCCGGCGCACGATACCGGCGTTCCCACTCGGCCGTCTCCGCGGGCGTCGCGAGCAGCCGGATCAGGGCGAGCACGTTGCACTTCTCCGGGTCCTTCGGTTCCTCAACCGGCGTGCTGTCAGTCTTGATCGCCATGATCTTCTTCTTCATGGCCTTGGGCTCGCCGAACAGCTCGATGATGTTGCCGTAGCTCTTGCTCATCTTCTGGCCGTCGAGTCCGGGGACGAGCGGGGATTCGTTGAGTCGTGGCTCGGGGCGTTTGAGCACGGGCCGGAACGTCTGGTTGAAGTAGCCCGCCATGTCCTGGGCGAATTCGATGTGCTGCACCTGGTCCCGGCCGACCGGGACGATGTCGCTGCGGTAGATCAGGATGTCGGCCGCCATCAGCAGCGGATAGCAGTACACGCCCATGTTCGGCGTGAGGCCCTTGGCCAGGTGGTCCTTGTAGGTCGTGCCGCGGTCCATGAGGCCCTTGCCGGTGACGCAGGCGAGAATCCAGGTCAGCTCGGTTACCTCGGGCACGTCGGTTTGGCGGAAAAGCGCAACCTTGGCCGGATCCAGCCCCATCGCCAGGTAATCCACCGCGGCGTCAAACGTGAGCTGCCGCAGGTAGTCGGCGTCCTGGACGCTGGTCAGCGAGTGGTAGTTGGCGATGAAGTAGAACCCCTCATGCTGTTCCTGAAGCTCGATGTGCTGCTTCATCGCCCCGAAGTAGTTGCCGAGGTGCAACGCCCCGGTGGGTTTGATGCCCGATAAGGCCCGCATTCCAGTCTCCGTCGTCGCGGTCAGTAACCGAACCCGCCACGCAAGTGGCGGGCTGGATCCCGCACGGGTGTGCGGGGTGTTGATCCGTCCCCCTGAACTGATGCAGTAGACCACGGCGGGCAGCGCGCGACAAGGTCGGGAGACATGTGCGGCGGCGGTGCCCCGGGTGTGCGACACAATCGGTGGGCTGTTCGTGAGCCCCGGACGGGGCGCAAGACTAAAGCCCACGGCGTGAGCCGTGGGATAGCGCAACGGGTCGCATGAGCCCCGGCGGGGCGATAGAAGCGCCCGCCTGGCTGCGAGGCGTGGGGTTCTTACGCCCCATCCGGGGCTCTGGTGCTCACGCCGGTCTTCCCACGGCTCGCGCCGTGGGCTCTACTCTTACGCCCTTCCAGGGCCTACAAGCCCCGCCTGCGGTGTCACGGACCCGTTGTCCCCAGAACCCGACCCCGCGCCTTGACCGGCGCGACGGGGCGTGCGTACACTGACCTGGGAAGGTGCGTTGGGCTAGCGGCGTGGGCTTGCAAGCGCGTTCGTGGGGACGCGCGACCCAGGCCGGGGTAGTGCCCGGAGCGGCCTTCGCGGTGTTCAAACCGGGAGGTGCGGCCATGCGGCACGCACGGTGTGGGTACGCCGGACTGGCGGCGGTGTTGCTGTCGGCGGGGTTCATGGGCGGGTGTCCGAGTGAGACGCCGACGGACGTTCTGGCTGGCCGGGACACGCCGGATGTGCCGGTCGCGGGCGAGGCGACGGTGGACGGGGCCATCACGGCGCAGACCGCCCTGGATGTGACCAAGACGAACATCCCCGTGCGCTTCGATGCCTCGCTCGAGGTGGGCGACGACCTGATCGTCTTCGGGACCGGCAATCTCACGGGCGTGGGCTACATTGTCCCGTCCGCAACTCCCACGGCGGCGACGTTCATCCCCGGCAAATACCGCAACGCGGGGTTCTGCCTGGCCGGCAAGAAGATCCTGCTGTGCGACGATCGACGGCAGCTCACGGTCTACGACACAACCACCCGCATCGCGGTGCCCGTGCCGCTGGAGAATGTGCATCTCACAGCTCTGCCGGACCGCGACCAAGAGGATCGCTTTAGCCCTGTGGCCGTGGCGGGCACGCTCGCGATTACCGTGAGCGAGAGCGACGACGTGACGGACGGACGCGCGCTGAAGCTGGTGGACGTCAGCGGCACCGACCCCGTCGTCACCGCCCTGGTGAACCCGCCGGTGGCGGTGACGCAAGTTGTGCTTGACGAAGATGATGAAGTCGCCATTGCCCGCGGCGGCGACCAGTTCTTCATCTACGACGTGACCACGCCCACCCTCGGCCCCTGGACGATCGACCTGTCGCAGCACGGCGGCATCGCCGGGCCGTTTGCCTACGACGACGGCTACATCGTCTACGCCGCGCGCGATGGCAACCAGAACATGCGGGTGCTCAACGCGGCGACCGGCGAGACATGGGCACTGGAGATCAGCCCGGGGGCGGCCGAGTTGCCGCTGGCGCTGTGCGGGACCCGCTACGTGTGCTTCGCCGAGCGCAACGAGCGTGATTTCTTCTCGGTCGTGCAACGGGCGATCATTGGAACGCCGACCGGAGCGCTCGTCGAAGGCGGCGTGCCGGGCGATGACCCGCGCGACAACGCGCATCCGTGGGCCGGTTTTGGCAGCGACGTGGCCATGGCGCAAAACGGACGCTGGGCCTTCATCTCTGGCGACGAGGCCATCGACGTGACCGCCGAGTACTTGCAGGTCAGCACCGGCGGCGCGTTCCAGGCTTTCGCGGACGGCAAGGAGTTCCTGCCGGCCACCGATGTCGTGGCCAATGATCGTCTGGTCGCCTTCAAGACCGGCGTCGGTGAGAGCACCACGCTGGCCTACATCGCGCTACCGTAGTCCGGTCTACCGATTCTGCGTAGGGCCGCTGACGGAATCCGCGACGCAGGTGGCGGGCCGCGTTCGGGGCTCAAACCCGTGTGTTATCGGCCAAGCGGGGCGGTACTGACCACCGGGGCGGGTCTGACCGATAGCGCGCTCGTACACCCGCGGCGCTGCCGTGCGCGACGGTCATGGTCTGACGTCGCGGGCGGGCGTGCGCCGAAGCACTGGATACCCGCGGCCCCGAAGCGAGTCGGCAGCCATGTCCCTGCGATGGAAAGTCCTCCTGTTCGTGCTCGGGGTCTCGGTGGCTTTCGCGAGCACGTCTTATCTGGTGCAGCGCTGGATCATGCTGCCCGGCTTCGAGGAGGTCGAGCGCAGCGCCGCACGCGACGATGTGACGCGCTGTGTTCAGGCGCTCGAGCGCGACGCCGAGTTTCTATCGGCCTCGGCGAATGATTACGGGGCCTGGGACGACACCTACCGGTTCATCGAGGATGTCAACGAAACGTTTCAGACCGAGAACCTGATCCCCGAGACGTTTCGCAATCTCAAGCTCAACCTGCTCATGTTCGTGCGCACCGACGGCACGCGCGTGTGGGGAGAGCTGCGGGACGAAGGTGCGGATGAGCTGATCGACGCTCCCGAGCTGCTCGCGGAGATCGCGCGACCTGACCATCCGCTGCTCGCGCGGCGCGACCCGGACGACAAGGGCTACGGTGTCTTACTTACGGCGTTGGGACCGATGCTCATCGGCTCGGCCGCGATTACCACGAGCGATCGCTCCGGGGCGGTACGCGGAGCGGTACTGATGGGGCGGTTCGTGACCGAGGAGGGCATCGCGGAGCTGGCCGCCCGGACGCGCGTGGCCGTGCAACTGCACCGGCTCGACGCCGTGCCGCCGCAGGATCGGGCCGCCCTCGCGCGCCTGACGGACAGCGAGGCGATCTGGACGGACGCCACGGCGCGGGACACGCTGCGCAGCTACACGTTTGTGCAGGACATCTTCGCCCAACCGGCGCTGCTGCTGCGCGCCGACCTGCCGCGCTCGATCACCCAGCGCGGTCGCTCGGCCGCCGGGCTGGCCGGGGTGACCAGCATCGGCGGAGGCTTCCTGCTGATGCTGGTGATGTGGATCGTGCTGTCGCGGCTCATCGTGGGTCCGCTTTCGACCGTGACGACGCACGCGGTGCGCGTCGGGTCGGCGAGCGACCTGCGCGCCCGGCTGCGAATGACGCGCCCAGACGAGATCGGCGTGCTGGCCCGCGAGTTCGATCGGATGGTGGACCGCCTGGCGGAGTCGCGCGCCCAGATGCTCGAAGTGGCCCATCACGCCGGCAAAGCCGAAGTCGCCACGAACGTGCTGCACAACGTGGGCAACGTGCTCAACAGCGTCAACGTGTCCGCCAACCTGGTCAACGAGAAGCTGCGCCGCTCCGAGGTCGGCACGCTGGGCCTCGCGGCGCAGATGCTGCGGGAGCACCAGGACCAATTGGGCGAGTTCCTGACGCGCGACGAGCGCGGCCGGCAATTGCCGGCGTTTCTGGGCGAGCTGGCGACGCAGTTGTCAGCGGAGCAGGAGACCATGGTGCAGGAGATGCGCGGGTTGTGCGACTCGGTCGAGCACATTCGCCGGATCGTGGACATGCAGCAGGAGCACAGCCGGCACAAGGCCCTGGCAGAGACGGTAGAACCGGCGGCACTGGTCGAGGAAGCCCTGGCCCTCAGCGCGGATGCCCAGGCCGGGCAGGTCGAAGTCGAGCGTGACTTCGCGGCGCTCGAAGCGCTGCCGCTCGATCGCCATCGCGTGCTGCAAATCCTGGTCAACCTGCTGACGAACGCGCGGCAGGCGCTGGCCGGGGCGAGCGCGTCCGAGCCGCGGCTGCGCGTGTCGCTGGGACGTGTGACCGACGCAGGTCAGGATTGCCTGCGCATCCAGGTGGTCGACAACGGCACGGGCATCGCGCCGGAGAACCTGGAACGCATCTTCGCGTTCGGCTTTTCCACGCGGACCAATGGACACGGCTTCGGGCTGCATGGTGCGGCGAACATGGCCCGCGAAATGGGCGGTTCGCTCGTCGCCGCCAGCGACGGACCGGGCCGCGGCGCGACTTTCACCCTCACGATCCCGCTGGCTCGGGCGGAGGTACCGGCATGAAACCACTGACGCTGACGCGCCGGCGGGTGCTCGTCATCGACGACAACGAGTCCATTCACGCCGACTTTCGGAAGATTCTCGCGCCCACGGAGCAGGTGAGCGGCTTTGCCGCCGCGAAGGCGGCGTTTCTGGGCGGCGCGGACGCGGCCGCCGCTCCGTCCAAGCAAACGCGGTTCGACTTCGATACTGCCAGCCAGGGCCAGGAGGGCGTCCAGAAGGCGCAGGCCGCGTGCGAGGCCGGCGAACCGTACCTGATGGCGTTCGTGGACATGCGCATGCCGCCCGGGTGGGACGGCGCCACCACGATCAGGCACCTCTGGCGGGTCGATCCGCAAATCCAGGTCGTCATCTGCACGGCGTTTTCGGACTGCTCCCTGGAAGCGCTCGCCGATGAGCTGGGCCACAGCGACCAGCTTCTCATTCTGAAGAAGCCCTTTGACAACGCGGAGGTCTATCAGCTTGCGGCGGCGCTCTGCGAAAAGCGCATCGCGGCCCACGCCGCCCTGATGAAGCGCGAGGAACTCGAACACCTGGTGCAGGAGCGGACGGCGGAAATCGAGCACGCGATGCTGCACGACAAGCTGACCGGCCTGCCCAACCGCGCGCTCCTGTTGACGCGGCTGGATGCGTGCCTCGAGCGCCGCAAGCGCCGCGCGGACGCCAAGTTCGCCGTGCTGTTCCTCGATTTTGACCGCTTCAAGCTCATCAACGACAGCCTGGGGCACGAGATGGGCGACCTGTTGCTGATCGAAATCGCGACCCGCCTGCGGGAGCGGCTGCGGACGACGGACAGCGTTTGCCACACCTGCACGCCGTCGCGGCTCGGCGGCGATGAGTTCATCGTCCTGCTCGAGGATCTGAAGGAAGAGCGCGACGCCGCCCGCGTGGCGGAGCGCCTGCTGAGCGTTCTGGCTGAGCCGTACGAACTGGAAGGCCAGAAGCTGCACGTCACGGCCAGCATCGGGATCGCGACCAGCGACCGCGACTACAGTCAGGCCGGCGACATGCTGCGCGACGCGGACACGGCCATGTACCGGGCGAAGGCGGCCGGACGGGCGCGCTACGTCATGTTCGACACGACCATGCACCGCGAGGTCATGGCCCGGCTGTCACTGGAAACCGAGCTGCGCCGCGCCGTGCTGGAGGACGAACTCACCGAACACTACCAGCCCATCGTGCGGTTGTCCGACGGCAAGCTGGCCGGCTTCGAAGTCCTCGTGCGCTGGACGCATCCGCAGCGCGGACCGGTCCCGGCCGCGGAGCTGATCGCGGTGGCCGAGGAAACGGGTTTGATCCGGCCGCTCAGCATCAACCAGTTACGCCGGGCGTGCCTGCAATTGAAGGACTGGCAGGCGCGCTATCCGGAAGCCCGCGACTTGACGATGAGCGTGAACCTGTCACGCCGGCTGCTAATCGACCCGGACCTGGTCACCAAGATCGGTGCGACGGTCCGCGAGACGGGCATCGACCCGCGGTCCCTGGCCCTCGAAATCACGGAAAGCGCGATGCTCAAAGAGGACGAGGACACGCTCCGGGTCTTTGACGACATCAAGCAGATGGGCATCTGGCTGCATCTCGACGACTTCGGCACGGGATACTCGTCGCTCGCGTGTCTGTACAAGCTGCCGCTCAGTGCATTGAAAATCGACCGGGCGTTCTTGTGCGAGGCCTGCGCCCGCCGCGAGCACACGGTGGTGCTCGAGGCGATCACGCGCATCGCCCGGGCGTTCAAGCTCCAGATCATCGCGGAGGGGATCGAGGAGCCGGAGCAGCTCGAGCTGCTGCGCGGGCTGGGCATCGAGCACGGGCAGGGCTACCTGTTCGGCCGGCCGACCGACGCCGCGTCGGCCGAGACGTTTTTGCAGGGCCGGCCGGTGCTGTGCGCGGTCTAGCGGCACCACGGGGAACCGACGCGCCGCCGATTCAAAGCCGCGAAGCGTTCGCGAGCGCGCCCGGACTCCGCGAAGCAGAGCTTCGCGGTCCCCCGCGCGACGTCGCCGCTACCGCCGGGCCGTGTCGTACATTTCCGCGACCATGTCCCAGTTCACCACGTTCCACCACGCGGTGATGTAATCCGGCCGGCGGTTCTGGTACTTCAGGTAATACGCGTGCTCCCATACGTCCAGGGCCAGGAGCGGCTTGTGGTTTTGCAGCAGCGGCGAATCCTGATTGGACGTATTGTAGACCACCAGCTTGCCGTTGTTGTCCAGGCACAGCCAGGCCCAGCCGCTCCCGAAGCGCGTCGTCGCCGCGGTCGTGAACTGCTGCTGGAACGCGTTGTAGCCGCCGAACACTTTGTTGATTTCGTCGCTCAGGGGTCCGCGCGGCGTGCCGCCCTTGTTCGGCCCCATGTTGCGCCAGAACAGGGCATGGTTGGCGTGTCCGCCGCCGTGGTTGATGACCGCCTGGCGGATGTTGTCCGGCAGGGTGGTCGCGTCGTGGAGGAGTTGCTCGAGGGGGCGCGTCGCCAAGGCGGCGTTGCTCTCCAGCGTCTTGTTGAGGTTGGCGACGTACGCGGCGTGGTGCTTGCCGTGGTGGATTTCCATGGTCCGCGCGTCGATGTGCGGCTCGAGCGCATCGTAGGCGTAGGGCAGCGGGGGAAGTTCGTGAGCCATGTTGGACCTCCTGCTTGTTGACTGTGGGCGGCCTGCGTGGCGAGCAAACGCCGTCGGCTCGCCGATCAGACTGATCCTAGGCGGAAGATGGCGGAGGTCAACTCGCCGGGTCCGGACGCGTCGCCCGCCGCGCAGGTGCGGCGAGCGCCCCGCCGGCAGTTATTTCCGGGGCTTGTTGGTTGGGGCGACGGCGGGCGCTGGTTCGGCGGGCGCGGGGGGCTGGGCGATGGGCTGCACGATGACGTCGCGATAGGTCGCCTCGGCGACGATCCGCGCGCATTCGGCGCGGGCTTCTTCCTCGGTATCGTAGCGCCCGAGCGTGACGAGCAGGCCGTCCGTCGCCTTGCCCTGGACGCGCCAGCGCTTGGGAGTGCTCTGCCAACTCGGGGGCATGGATGTCTCCTGACTCGTCCGCAGGTGGCACGGTCGGCTCACCGCCCGTGCCACCCGCGTTGCGAACTCCGGTGAACACGGGCGGACCAGGCCGCCCGTGCCACCGCAGCTCAGTTAGCGGCGTCCGCCGCCGTAGCCGCCCCGACCGCCACCGCCGCCGTAGCCGCCGCGGCTGCCGCCGCCGCCGCCGAAGCCGCCGCGGCTTTCGCGCGGCTTGGCCTCGTTGACGGTCAGCGCCCGGCCGCTGTGTTCCTGGCCGTTAAGCGCGGAGATGGCCTTGTTGGCCTCGTCGTCCGAACTCATTTCGACGAAGCCAAAGCCCTTGCTACGACCGCTCTCGCGGTCCTCGATGACCTGGGCGCTCTGGACGTTGCCGTGTGCCGCGAAAAGCGTCTGCAAATCCGCGCTGGTGACGTCGTAACCGAGGTTGCCCACATACAGTTTCTTGCCCACGAAGCTCTCCTTTTGAGACGGGGCGCGACCCACGTTTTTGCTTTCCGGGTCCGAGTGAAAGCGGCCGCAGTTCCGGCCGAGAAGGTAGGAGGGCGAGGGAGGCAGTGCAGGGCTAGACCAGCCGTCGCGTACGGCCCGCATCGTCAAACCAACCAGCCTGATTATACCCGACGCCCGCCGGAGCGATAGGGGGGGCGCACGAAATTCTCGCTGCCCCCGCCGCGGCTGGCCGGGCGCGATTCCGCCGATCTCAGAGGCTCGCGGCGACTTTGCGGAAATGGTGCCCGAGAATGGCCAGGTGCATCGCCTCACCAAATGTCCGCGGGTAGAACACGAGCGATTTTGCGAAGTACTTCCAGTATTCGCGGCGCCCGCGGGTACAAACTCCCATCGTCCAGAGCGAGCGGAGAAAAGCGCGGACATCGCTCCACGGGCGCCGCACGCGCGGACCGCGGCGGCGGTATTCGCGCAGGAACGTCAGCGCCCGGCGATAGTACTCACGGGGCGAATACAGGCGCAGGACCAGGGCGCGGTAGCCGTCCACCAGGACGCGACGGTCCAGTTTGGGGACGAAGTTGAGCACCGCGTCCAGGTTATTCCCGCTGCTCTCGCCGAGCAGGCGGCCTTCGTGCTTCAGCCGCGCGAACAGGCGGGTCTGGGGCAGGGCGTTCAGCAGGCCCACCATCGCCGTCACGACCCCCGCCTCCTGAATGAACCGCCGCTGGCGCTCAAAAATGCTCGGCGAGTCGCTGTCGAAGCCGACGATGAACCCGCCCATGACCTCGATGCCGGCGTTCTGGATCGTCTTCACGGCGGCGACCAGGTCGCGGGAGGTGTTCTGCACCTTTGCACACTCGGTCAGGCTGGCGTCGTCCGGCGTTTCGAGCCCGATGAACACTTTCTTGAAGCCCGCCATCACCAGCAGGTCGAGCAGTTCCGGGTCATCGACGAGGTTCAGCGACGCCTCGGTGAGGAACGGCAGGCGCACCTTGCGGCGGGCGCGCCAGGCGATGAGGGCCCGCAGCAGCTCTTTTACCTTGGGTTTGTGCCCGATGAAGTTGTCGTCGACGATGAAGATCGAGCTGTCCCAGCCGGTTGCCAACAGCGCGTCCAGCTCCACCAGCATCTGCTCAGGGGTCTTGGCCCGCGGCACCCGCCCGTACATCGCGATGATGTCGCAGAACTCGCAGTTGAAGGGGCAACCGCGGGAAAACTGCACCGACAGCGTGGCATAGTCGCGGACGTTGATCAGATCCCAGCGGGGGACCGGCGTGTGCCGCACGTCGGGCTTCTCCGGATGGCGATAGTGCGGTTGGACGCGTCCCGCCTCCATGTCGGCGACGAGCGTGGGCATCAGCTCCTCGGCCTCACCGCAGACGAAGTGCGGAATCTCTGGAAAGCGCTGGTGCCCGGTGGTGAAGAGGGGGCCGCCCGCGATGACCGGCCGCCGGCGGGTGGCACACAGCGCCGCGACCTCGCGCACCGATGGTTCATGCACGAGCATCGCGGACACCAGCACGTAGTCCGCCCAGTCGATGTCCGCAGCCGTCAGCCGGCCGACGTTGAGATCCACGACTTTGAGGTGCCAGGCGCGCGGCAGCATGGCCGCGACGGTCAGCAGGCCGAGCGGGGGGAACGCCGCCTTCTTCGCCAGAAACGACATGATATGTTGAAAGCTCCAGAACGTGCTGGGCGTCGCAGGGGAGACAAGCAAGATGTTCATTCGGCTTCTCGAGGGGGCGCGGTCCACGCGGGCACCGCTGGGCTGGAGAGGCGCGGCCCGGGAGGGTCTCACCATGTCGTCGTTTGGCGGGACGAGCGCAGTGTATCCCCCACGGCAACCGCCGTCCAGGGCATTGCGATAGCTTCACGCGGGGGCGTGTTAAGCGCCCGCCCGGGCGCTACTCCGCGTCGCCGGACCGCTGGCGATAGAGCGACGGCTCTACCACTTGTCGCATCGCCTGCGTGTTGAGGCGGCCCCCCAGAAACTCGTTCACCGCCGCGATGGTCGGGCCCGGACTCTCCAGTGTGTCGTTGTAGCTGACGTACAGAATCTTGAAGTGCGGCTGCGTGCGGGCCCACGCCTCAAACTCGCCCAACTGCTGCTCGAACAGCCCGACCAGCTTGTCCTTGCCGAGCTGATCGCTGGACCGTCCGCGCCGGCTGAGCATTACGTCCTGGGACGCGATGACCTCGTCCAGGTTTCGCCGCATGAAAATGACGCGGTACTCGTGGCCGGGCGGCAGGTCGTAGAGCAGCCGGTAGACCATCTTGACCACGCGCCCACCGGCCCGCTTGAGCCACGACGGGTCTTCGCGGGTCTTCTTGACCGGCTCGAACTCGTAGTAACCGCGCGGGTTGTCTTCGTCCGCGCGGCGGACGTTGTCCGTCAGGGCCGGGATGCCGCCGGCGTCGATCATCCGCATCATCATGGAGGTCCCGGAGCGGGGCAGTCCGGAGACCACCGTGATTACGTTGGGGTCGCTTGGCATAGGGCGCGTGTTTCTCCGTGCGCGCTGGCTGTCTTCCCGCCAGAACCCGCATTCTAGGGCGCGGCGCGTGGCGAGCAAGCCGCCGGCGTGTTACCCTGCGCCTCCCGCGGTCCGGGCTGCGGTCCGCGGGCCGCGGAGAGCGCAGAGATCTCGAACACAATCACAAGGGAGTGGGTCACATGACGACCAGATTACTGAGAGGTCCCATGCGGGGGTGCTTGCTGCTGGCCGGGTCGCTGGTCGCGGCGCAGGCGGGCGAACAAACGGGCCACTTCGACTACCGCGAACAGCGGCTGGCGAACGGTCTGCGGGTCATCACGCTGGAGGACTTCTCCTGCCCGATCGTGGCCGTCGAGGTCTGGTATCACGTCGGCTCGAAGGATGAGAACCCCGAGCGACAGGGCTTCGCCCACATGTTTGAGCACATGATGTTCCGCGGGTCGGAGCTGCTGAAGGGCGAGGAACATTTCGAGTATGTCCGGCGGGCCGGCGGCGAGTGCAACGCCTACACGTCCTTCGACCAGACCGTCTACCACGAGGTCGTGCCCGCCAACCAGCTTGAGCTGGCGCTGTGGCTGGAGGCCGAGCGGATGGCGTATCTCAAGATCGACCAGGAAGCGTTCGACACGGAACGCAAGGTCGTCGAGGAGGAACGCCGGCTGGGGCTCAACCAGCCGTACGGCTCGGCCCCGGAAAAGGCCCTGGCGGAGCTGTTCCAGACGCACCCCTACCGCTGGACGCCAATCGGCAGCATCCCGCACCTGCGGGCGGCCCACGTGCGCGAGATCCGCGATTTCTGGACCCGCTACTACGTCCCGTGCAACGCGACGCTGGTCATCGCCGGGGCGGTGAAGCACAACGACGCCCAGGCCCTGGCCCGCAAGTACTTCGAGTGGATTCCGAAATTCGACGACCCGCCGCGCGTGGAAGTGCGCGAAGCGCTGCCAAGCGAGTCGCGCACCGTGACGCTGAAAGAGGACAACGCCCCCGCGCCAGTCGTGGCCGCGGTCTACCACACCGTGCCGCTGACCCACGACGACAGCGCGCCGCTGGAACTGCTGGCGAGCATCATGGGCGGCGGCGACAGCAGCCGGCTCTACCGCGAGCTGGTGGCCGAGCGCAAGCTCGCCGTGGCCGCGATGGCCATGCCGATCAGCCTGGAGCACCACGGGCTGTTCGCGCTCGGGGCGGTGATGTCGCCGCTGAGCGCCGATGCGAAGGAAGTGATGACGACGCTCGGCAAGCACATCAAGCGCATCCGCGAGGAACCCGTCAGCGAAGGGGAACTGCTCAAGGCCCAGAACCAGGCCATCCGCGGCCTGGTGACTGAGAACCTGACCGTGCAGAGCAAAGCTTCCGCGCTCGGCAGCTACGCGGTGCTCTACGGCGATACGGCGCGGATCAACCAGCGCCTCGCCGAGTACCGCCGCGTGACGGCCGAGGACTTGCAGCGCGTGGCCAACACGTACTTCGGCCCCGGCCGGGCCATCAAGATCAGCATCGAGCGCAACCTGCTGGGCACGCTCTTCGGCGGCAAGAAGGAGGAGGACGCCCCCGTCACTGCCGAGCGCGAGGAGACCGCCCCGCCGCCGGGACGAACCGGGACCACCCGTCCCGACACCTTCGGCCAGACGCCGCCGGTCGCGGGGATGCTCGCTTTCGATACCAAGATCAACAGCGCCACGCGGACGCTCTCCAACGGCCTGAAGGTGATCGTGGTTCCCAACCACGAGGTGCCGTACGTCACGATGTGGCTGGGGATGAAGACGGGCGCCTGGGCGGAGACGAAGCCCGGCGCGGCGTCGCTGGCGATGAGCATGCTCACGAAGGGAACGGCGGCGCGCACGGAGGCCCAGTTGGCGGAGGAATTGGACACCTGGGCGATTACGCTCGGCGGCAGCGCCGGCTTGGACAGCAGCAGCGTCAGCGCAAGCTGCCTGACCGAACACTTCGATCGCACCATGAACCTGCTGGGGGAGGTCGTGAGGACGCCCAGCTTCCCTACCGATGAGTTCGAAAAGCTCCGTCAGCAGGTGCTCACCGGCCTCGCGGTGCAGAATGCCCAGCCGCAATACCTCGCCGAACGCGAGTTACGCCGGCGGCTCTACGGCGACCACCCCTATGCGCGCACCGCGAGCGGCGAGGTGGCCGATGTCAGCGCATTGAAGCTCGAAGACCTGACGGCGTGGTACCGACAGTTCGCCCGTCCCGACGTGAGCACGCTGGTCGTGGCCGGCGACGTCGAAGCCGAAGACGTCTTCGGTCTGGCTGACGCCACGTTGGGCGATTGGGCCGCCGAGGGTCCGACGCCGGCGGCGAACCTGCCGCGCCCACCGGCCCCGGCCGACACGCACATCTACGTGATCGACATGGCGGGCACGCAGTGTCAGATTCGCGTAGGACAGCTTGGCATCACTCGGCAACACCCGGGGTACTTCACCAGCCGCGTCGTCACGCAGTACTTCGGCGGGGCGTTCAAGAGCCGCCTCAACGAAAAGATCCGCGTCGAGAAGGGGCTGACCTATGGCGCGGGCGGCGGGTATGGCGCCCAGCGCTTCCTCGGGCAGTTCACGGCGTCGTCGTTTACCAAGGTGCCCTCGACGGCGGAGACGCTGCAAATCATCCTGGAGGAGATCAAGCGGCTCCAGGCCGATCCGCCAAACGAACGCGAGCTGGGCGACACGAAGCTGTATACGCTGGGCAATTTCGCCAGCGACCGCGAGACGCCGGCCCAGGTCGCCTCGCAGTTGTGGAGCTTGGAGTTGCACGATCTGTCCGCCGACTACTACGACCGCTTTCTCGCCGCGGTGTCCAGAACGGAGGCGGACGATTGCGTGAAGCTGGCGCAGCAGACGGTTGATCCGTCGAAGCTGACCATCGTCGTGGTCGGCCCGGCGGCGCAGCTCAAGGATGATCTTGAGCGGATCGCGCCGGTGACGGTCGTGAAGCGCGAGGCGGAATAGGACGGACCGGCACACATGGAGTCCTGGGAAGTCTTGAAGGCCGCGGTCGAGACGGTCGGCGTCAAGGCCGTCGCGGCCCGGTTGCAGGTCAGCGCGGCCCTGGTCTACAAGTGGTGTCAGCCGGCGAAGGCGAACGATCCGGACGCCTCCGGCGCGCACAATCCGCTCGACCGGCTGCGCGTGATTCACGAGCTGACGCGTGACCCGGAGGTCGTCAACTGGCTCTGTGAGGCCGCCGGCGGGTTTTTCGTCCCCAACCCGCACCGCGAGCCGGTGCCAAAGGCAGAGGAGTTGCTCGGCATCACCCAGCAGGTGGTCGAGGATTTCGGCGGCCTGCTCGCCGACATCAGCCAGAGCATCGAGAACGACGGCATCATCACGCGGGCCGAGGCCGACCGTATCCGCTCGGCGTGGGAGCAGCTCAAACGCCACTCCGAGTCGTTCGTCGTGGCCTGCGAACGCGGCCTGTATGCGCGGCGGCAGCTCAACAAGCTCCGAAAACCGCAGAGACGCGGAGAGCGCAGAGATCGCGGAGAGGACATAGAAGCTGGCCGGCGCGTGGCGCTGCGGGGTTCTCTCTCTGCTCCGCTCTTCTCCGCGACCTCTGCGCTCTCCGCGTCTCTGCGGTTTTCGGAGTCGGCGCGCTACAGGCGCGTCACCGCCGCCGCCGGCAACCACCCGGTCTGGTCGTTGACGAGTTGCACCTCGACCCAATCGCCGCGTTGTTGAAGCACGCGCACCTCGACGCCGGCCCCGAGCGGCTGCGGCAGGGCCAGGTCGGCCGACTCGCCGCGCGCCAGGCGTAGCGGCTGCTGGTCCTGCACGAGCACCGCCTGGGGACAGCGGGCTGCATCCCAACTCTGCCAGAGCAGCGACGTCGCCGCGCACCAGCCGCATAGCGTCAGCGCGACGCCGGCCAGCGCCACGCCGCGACGACGCCAGCGCATCCAGGCGAGCATGCAGCACGCTCCAGCGGCGGCAGCGCCCGCGAGCACCGCGTAGCGTTGGCGGGCCGACGACTGATAGTGCCAGGCGAGCAAATGCAGCGCCAGGCGCGAGCCGCCCGTCGGATTGATGTGTGGTTCCACGCGGCCCTGCGCGTAACGCAGGTTCGCGGCGATCCGGGCGTCGCCGGGGTCCAACGCGGCCGCCCGCCGATAGTGGAGAATCGCGAGCCCGAGATCTCCGAGACGGAAGTGGGCATTGCCGAGGTTGTACTCCAGGGCGGCGTTTTCCACGCCGCCCTCAAGCAGGGCGCGAAACCCGCCGGCGGCCTGGCGATACAACTCCAGCGCCTGCCCGGCATCTTGGCGGCCGACCGCGACGGCCTGGTCATAAGCGTTCAACGCCTCGCGCAGCACTTCCTGCTGCCGCGCGGGCGACAGCGGCTGCGCGACCGCCGCGGTCGCCAGAAACAGCACTGCGGAGGCGCTTCGCCACCGGGTCATAGCTTCTGTCGCTCCAGGGCCTTCAGACACGCGGTCGTCTCGCCGCACAGACCGTCCACGTCGCCCGCCGCAGCGCCCGCGTAGGTGAGTTCGTCGCAGTGCTGCATCAGCGTCCGCGTGCGCTCGATCAACTCCGGTGCGGCCCGGTACTGGCGCAGGAACTCCAGCGCGCCGTCGCCGGCGAAGCGGGCCGCCGGCTCGCCGGTGCGGTCGCTCAGGTACTCGCGCAGGGCCGCGCCGAGCCGCCCAGCACCCTCAACCGCCGGCACTGACCGCGCGCCTCCGACCTTGCCCAATGCCGTGCGCAAGGCTGCTCGGCGGCGCCGCTGGCGTGGGTCCGCCGAGCGCGCCTGGTGCAGCGTGTTCAGCGCCCAGATCAGCACGAACGCCACCGGCGGCCCGAGCGCTGTCGCCAGCACCAAGGCCGGCGTAATCGGCGGAGTGGTCGCCAGCAGTCGGCGCTGGTCCGTTTCGATGTCGCGGAGGCCGTCCAAGGCGGTCAGTCCAGCGGTGGTTGCGGTGCGCGCCGGTGTCACCATTTCGGGCGCCGCCACCTCGGCCGCCGGTGAGACATTCAGGGGGATTGGCGCACTGCGTGCGACGACGAAGCGTTCGGCGGTCGGATCGAAATACGGATACTCAAGCGCGGGGATTTCCTGCACGTCGTCGCGCTTGGCGCGGATCGTGACCTTGAACCGTCGGCGGGCGTTAACCGTCTCACCGGCAAGCTGTTCGCCGGGGATGCGGAAGCCGTCCACCAGGGCCGCGTTTTCGGCGAGCAAGGGCGGCGGCAGCGTCGCCACCGCCCCGTCGCCGAACAGCTCGATCGTCAGCTCGAGCGGGTCGCCAACGCGCACGTCGGTCGGCTGGGCCGTGGTCTTGATGTCATAGACGCCGACCGCGCCCGCGTAGCTCGCCGGGCGGCCCTCCTGCGGCACCGGGAGGATCTCCAGCGGCTCGACGCGCGGTCTGGCCCGCAGGTTCCGCCGGTTCCGGCCGACCGGATACTCGGCGCCGACGACGATGTTGTCGAACGTGAGCTGACCGGGGCGCTCGGGCGTGTACTCCGTCGTGAATTCGTAGCTGTAATACGTGTCCTGTGTGTCGCCACCCGGCCGCGCGCCGCGTCCGGTGCGGGCGACCTGGTGTGGGAACGGACCGAAGTCCACCGGCCGCAGCACGCGCAGCATGTCGCCCGCGTCCGTGAGCTGCCCGCCGAACCGCACCGGCTTGATCCACACCGTCATGGTCAGCGGGACGCGCTGGCCGACGTAGATCCGTTTGCGTCCGGCGACCGAGATTCCCACCGACAGCAGTTCCGCGGCGTCGCTCGGCTTGACGACCAGGCGGACCGGTTGCGTTTGGCGCGGCTCGCCATCCACGCGCACCGTGAGCGGGGGAATGACCAGCTCTCCGACGGCAAGTGGAACCAACTCGCCGCGGTACTCACGGCTGTGCGATTGCGTCATCCGGCCGTTGATGATCTGCGTGAACGAGGATTCGGACGACTCGGGCTGAATGACGAGCGTGGCGTTCGCCAGCGTCGGGACTTCCGGCGGCTCGCAGGTCTGGAAGTCACTGACCTGGATCGCCAGGTCGACGGCTTCGCCGACAAACAGTTCGCGGCTGGCGAGCTTGAGCTGCACGGTCGGTTGCGCGTGCAGGACCGGCGTGCTGAGCAGTACAACGGCCAGCACCAGCCAACAGCCCGGATAGTGCCGGCGGAATTGCGTCATGCGCGTTCGTGGCATTACTCAGTAAGACCAATCGTCCAAACCGGTCGCCCCGTGGCGGCCGTCCGAAGCGGTATTATACGGGCACGCCACGGAGTCAAGCATGGACAGCCACACGTCCCCCACCCTGCCAACCGTCGTCTCGCTGCTGGTCTGCGACCAGGTCATCGATGACAAGCTCAGCAACAAGAAGAGCGCGATCGGCATCTTCAACATGATCCTGGTCGGCAAGCTGCCGGCCACGATTCACCAGATGGCGATTCTCGCGTCGGTCACCGAGATTGCCGGGCGGGTCGAGCTGGAGTTGCGGCTGGTGCGCGATTCCGACAATGCGATTCTCTTCGGCGGCAAGGGCGCGGTCGAGGCCCCCGACCCGCTCGCGGTCGTGGATCTGTTGTTCGCCATGCAGGGGCTCAACATCCCCGAAGCGGGGCAGTACGCCTTCGAGCTGCTGAGCAACGGCGAGATCCTGGGCCGCCGGCGGTTTCAGGTGTTCCAGCGTCAGCCGGGTCAGCCGGGGCGCGGCTCCGGTCCATCCGCCCCCAACGTGGAATGAGCGTTGCCATCCGAACCCACCACGCAAGTGGTGGGCGGCGGGCCAGTAACATTCCGCGGGGCACGCAGCCGCCGTGCCCCGCACTGGCGTGCGGGGTTCGGATACACACGCTCCATCCGAACCCACCACGTCCCGGCGCGCCGGGGGGGCATCGGCCAGCGTGGCCCCGGACTTGCGTCCGGGGTTCGGACGGCCCCGTCCCGGCGCGCCTGGGCGTGCGGGGTTCGGATATGTGCCGTCAGCACAAGTCGCGGACGGCTTCGGCCAGCGCGGGCGCGACGGCGTTCAGGTCGTCGCCATCCAGCGTGCGGGGGTCAAACACGAGCGCGTCGCTCTGCACGCGACACAACACCGGCAGCTCGGCTTGCCGCAGGGTCGCCGCGAGCTTCTCCGCCGGCAGGTCCGGCACCCGCACCGTGACCACCCAGGTGGGGAACGGCACGCCCGGCAGCGTCCCGCCGCCCGCTTCGGACGTGTCCGGTCGCGTGGCGATTTCGCTCTCAGGCAGCGCGGCTCGCAGACTCTCGGCGAGAGCCTCCGCCGCGGCGTGCAGCTCGTCATCCGCACGCAGCAACGCCCGCAACGTGGGCACCCGCCGGAGCACGCCCGCGGGGTCGCGGTAGAGTCGCAGCGTGGCCTCCAAGGCCGCCAGCGTGAGCTTGTCCGGTCGGACCGCGCGTGTCAGCGGGTCGTGTTCGATCCGCGCGACCAGGTCGGCGCGTCCGACGATGATGCCGGCCTGCGGGCCGCCCAGCAGCTTGTCGCCGCTGAACAGCACCAGGTCGGCCCCGGCGGCAATACGGGCGGGGACGTTGGGTTCGCTGGCCAGCGCCGCGGGCGGCTCGCGCAGCAGTAACCCGCTGCCCAGGTCGTCCACCACGAGAAGCTGACGCGGCCGCGCCAAACCCACAAGCTGCTCGACCGCGGCGGATTCCGTGAAACCGATGACGCGGTAGTTGCTCGTGTGAACGTGCAGCAGCACCGCCGTGTCCGCGGTGAGCGCCCGTTCGTAGTCGCTGACGCGCGTGCGGTTGGTCGTGCCGATTTCAACCATGCGGCACTGCGAGGCCGCCATGATGTCCGGCAGGCGGTACGAGCCGCCGATCTCGACGAGCTGCCCGCGGGAAATGAGTACCTCGCGCCCGGCCGCGAGCGCGTGCAGGGTCAGATAGGTTGCGGCCGCGTTGTTGTTCACGACGAGGGCATCTTCGGCGCCGGTCAGCTCGCGCAGCAGCTCGCGCACGTGGTCATGCCGCCGGCCGCGCCGCCCGGTCGCCAGGTCGAGCTCAAGGTTGCAGTAGCCCGCCACGACGTCGGTCAGCGCGGCGAGGGCTTCCTCCGGCAGCGGCGCGCGTCCGAGCCCGGTGTGCAGGACGATGCCGGTAGCGTTGACGACCCGTCGCAGGGTCGGCTGAGCGCGCACGTACAGACGCTCGCGGATCTCCAACGCGAGCGCCGGCAAACTGCTGTCCACCGCGTGTCCGTCGCGCAGCGCCGCCCGCTGCGCGTCGAGCACGTCGCGGATCGCACGCAGCACTTCCGCCCGCGGGTGGTCGTTCAGCAAGCTGGCGACCGCGGGTTGGTTCAGCAGATGATCGACGGCGGGAAGCTGGCGCAGCGCATCCTGGATCGTCGGTTCGTGCGGCGACGTGGCCATCGGGCGGATGATACCGGTCCGCCCGTGCGCGGGTAAAGCCGCCGCCGGCTACGGCAGCAGCACGAGCAGTGCCGCACCGGTCAGCAGCGGAACGGTCAGGTTGTCGTTGAGCTCGACCGGGCCGAGCTTGACCGTCGGAATGGCCTCGGCGAGCGTCGCGACGACGGCGACGAGCAGGCCGACGCCCGTCGCGTCCGGCCAGTGCAGCCAGAGGATGACGACCGCCGTAACGAAGAACGCCCCGCTGCCGGCCAGACTCTTGCCCAGAAAGCGCGTGCGACCGAACGTGATGCCCATCAGCGACGCGGCGGAGTCCGAAACGCTCATGACAAACAGGGCTGCGATCGCAACCGGTTTCGGGAACAGGTACACGGAGATGATGCTCGCGACCAGGACGTACGTGGCCCCCGTCAGCCGCTGCCATTCGACCGCCCGCACCATGAAACCCACCGTTGTCCGAAACAGCGTTGCAAACCGCGGGCTGGCGAACCGCAGCGTCTCGACCACCACCGCGATGAGCACGCATGGCACCAGCAGGCGGAGCATCAGCGGGCGGTCTACCAGCAGGTAGACGGCCGGAATCGCCGCCGAGGTCAGGTGCAGGACTTTGCGGCTCACCTCGGCCTGGTAGGCCGGACTCCACGACATGCGGGGGCTCCCTGGGCGCGCTCCGTCGCGCGCCGCCAGAGCCAGAGTGTATCGCGCCCCGCCGTCCAAAGCAGACGCAAATCTATAACGCCGGCCGCGTGGCGTGCCCGGCCGATCGTGGTATTCTCCCGTGTGGTGTGCGCACCGATCCGAACCCCGCACGCAAGTGCGGGGCACGCCCGCCACGTGCGTGGCGGATCCTGTTGAGCTGGAGCGGATGTAATGTGCCCGCGGTGCCGCCAGGCCCTGATCATCGTCGAGCTGCACGGCATCGAAGTCGATCATTGCGCGACCTGCGGCGGCACGTGGCTGGACCGCGGCGACCTGGAGCTGATCGTCGAGCTGGCCGGTGGGACGCCCGACCCGCTCATCGCCGGGCTTGCACCGCCGGGCACCGGGACGAAGTCCGCCCGGCGCTGTCCGCGTTGCCAGCGCAAGATGGAGCGGACGATCGCCGGCGCGACGCCCGCTGTGGAAATCGAACGCTGTCGGTACGGGCACGGCATCTGGCTGGACGCGGGTGAGTTGGCCGCGCTCGTGCGCGGCTGTGCGAAAACGCCCGACGCCGCGCTGGCGGCGTTCCTGGGCGATCTGTTCGGGCAGGCCGCCGGCGGCGCGGCGAAGGAGAGCTGAACATGGCGATGGGTACGGTGGCGCTACTGGTCATTGCCGGAGCGGCGGTTCTACTGCTGTTGTGGCTCATTGGGATCTACAACGGCCTGGTCCGCATTCGCAACGAGGTGCGGAACGCCTGGTCGCAGATCGATGTGCAGCTCAAACGCCGGCACGACCTGATCCCGAACCTGGTGGAGACGGTCAAGGGCTATGCCGGGCACGAGCGCGGCACGCTGGACGCGGTCATCAACGCGCGCAGCCGCGCGGTGGGGGCCGGCAATATGGATGACCGCGTGCGGGCCGAGGGCGAGCTTTCGCAGGCCCTGGGCCGGCTGCTCGTGGTGGTGGAGAGCTATCCGCAACTGAAGGCCAACGAGAACTTCCGCGCGCTTCAGGAGGAGCTGACCTCGACCGAGAACAAGGTGGGCTTCTCGCGGCAGTACTACAACGACAGCGTGATGCAATACAACACGCGGATTCAGCAGTTTCCGTCCAACCTCGTGGCCGGGACCTTTGGCTTCCGCGAATCGCCGTTCTTCGAGGTCGAGAACCCAGCCGAGCGTGCCGTGCCGCAGGTGAAGTTCTGAATGGATGTGCGCGAATGGGCGGCACCCGCCCGAGCCGCGAGCGCCAGCTCGCGGACAAACTTGCGACCGCTCGCGCGGTCGGCTCGGATCTGCGCTGCCGAATCGCGCACATTGATCTAGTGTCGTGACTCAGAAACACCGCATCGTATCCGGGCGGGGAGCATGGTCCTCCGGCCCGTGTTCCGACTCGCCGGGATTCGCAGGGACCGGAGGCCCATGCTCCCCTGACGATGCGATCATTGTGAGGCACTACACAAGGTCGCACACGTCGGTGGGTGTGTGCGGCTGTCAGAGCCGGTACTGCTCCGGGCGGCGACCGGCGAACACCTCGGTGCGGTCCGCCACGAGTTTGCACCGGGCTTGGTCAAGGTCGATAACAAGCTGGGACTCCGCAGCGCCGGCGCGGCCGAACTCGACTTGGTGCAGGACGCGCCCGGCAGGCGACACGAGCGCGGCTTGTTTCGGCGTGACGGACGCGATGTAGATTCTGTTTTCACAAGCCCGCGCCAGCGTCAAGGGGACGTCAAGCGACGCCGCATGTGCGAGCAGCAGCAGTACGCCGTCAGCCGCCAGACTCCGCGGACACGCGAAACGACTCATCTCCAGCGCGTCCACGGCAGCCGCCCAGGACGCGGCGCCTTCCAGTGGTTGATCGTTCGCGGCCGGCGTGAAAACGCACACCGGCGGCCGCGAAACCGGCAGCAACGCGGCCGGCGCGTCAAGGGCGGCCGAGGCCCGTTTCGTCAGCTCTTGAAGCTGCGCAGCAGTCAGCTCGAGACGCGAGAACACCATCGCCGCGCGGGTGGGCGCTCCCGGTGCGATGACCGCCGCGCCGGGGCGATTTAGTGTGACACGCTCCGTCGCGGTAAGCCGCGCCGGTCGCGGCCGGCCCGGCGAGACTTCCGCCAGCACGAGCTGCGTCCCTTCGGCCGGGCAACGGGCCAGGACTTGGCCGCGGGCGTCGCAGATCAGGCTGGAGCCGACGAATTCGGTCTGACCTTCGCGGCCCCACTTGCTCGCGGAGACGATCGGGACGCCGAACTCGGCCGCGCGGGCGGAGATCAGGAACTCGGGCTGCGGGTTCCACAGCGTCCCCGCCGGGCCGGCGTTGACCCAGGCGGTGGGTTGCAGCAGCAGCTCCGCGCCGCGTGCGGCAAGGGTGGCGGGAATCTCCGGCAGGCGCGCGTCCGCGCAGACCATGAGGCCGACACGCCCGAAGGGCGTATCGCACGGCAGGAGGGCGTCGCCGGGGTCGAAAACATCATGGTCGAACGCCCAGAGGAAGCACTTGCGGTGACGGCCGAGTACCCGGCCGTCCGGCCCCAGCAGCGTCGCGGTGTTGCAGAGCCGGCCGCCGTGTTCCTCGACGTGGCCGCAGCAGATCGCGATGTGCAGGTCGCGGGCGAGCCGGCTGAGTCGCAAGAGGAAATCGGTCGGCGCGGGCAGCCCCGCGGCGCGGGCGGCGAAGTAGTCCCGGCGGCTGCCCAGGAAGTAGGCCGGCCAAGCGCACTCGGGCAGAACGACCAGGTCGGCCTGCTGCCCGGCCGCAACTTGGACCAGCGATTCGATCAAGTTGCCGGTCGCCGCCCACTCGGCAAGGGTCACGCCCGGCGTCTGGGCCACCGCGATTCGCACAGGGGGATTGTACCGCTCCCGCACCCATCGCCACGCGCCGCCGGCGCTTGTAACATACGCCAGGTTGGCGTGGAGACCCCCGCGGATGAACAAGCTCGGCGTAAACATCGATCATGTCGCGACGGTGCGGCAGGCCCGGCGGGCGGACGAGCCGGACCCGGTTTGGGCGGCGGTCGAATGCGAGCTGGCCGGGGCGGACGGCATCACGGTCCACCTGCGCGAGGACCGCCGGCACATCAACGACCGCGACGTGGAGCTGCTCCGCAAGACCGTCGCGGTGAAGCTGAACCTGGAGATGTCCGCCGCGCCGGCGATCGTCAAGATCGCGGTGCGGCTGCGGCCCGCGCAAGGCACGCTCGTTCCGGAGCGGCGGGAGGAGCTGACGACGGAAGGGGGGTTGGATGTCGTGCAGCACCGTGTGCGGCTGGAGCCGGTGGTGAAGCAGCTCAAGGCGGCCGGGATCGTGACGAGCGCGTTCGTCGAACCACTGGTGGAGCAGGTGCAGGGCTGTGCGGAGCTGGGGTTCGACGCGCTGGAGTTCTGGACGGGCGGCTACGCCCATGCGCGCACCGAAAAGGCCCGCGCGCGCGAACTTGACCGGCTGATCGACATGCAGGCACTGGCCCGCCAAAGCGGCCTGGACGTTCACGCCGGGCATGGCTTGACGTACCGGAACATCGAGCCGCTGGCGGCGCTGGCGTGCTTTTCCGAATTCAACATCGGGCATAGCATCGTGGCCCGCAGTGTGTTCGTCGGCCTGCGCGAGGCCGTGCGCGAAATGAAACGCCTGCTCGACCGCGCCCCGCAGCACGCCGCGTGTGACGAAACCTGAGGGTGTCATTGTCCCGGCGCGCCGGGATGAGCAGTGCGACTCGCCGTGGGCCACTGCTCTGCGAGCAGCCCAGCAGGCAATAGAGGTCGTGCAGGAGAGCCATGCCGATCCATCCCACCGCCATCGTTGACCGCACGGCGGAGATCGACGCGACCGCCGAAATCGGCGCCTACGCGATCGTCGAGCCGCACGTGCGGATCGGCGCGCGGACGCGCGTCTATCCCCAGGCGTATATCGCGGAGGGGACCACGCTTGGACAGGGCTGCCAGATTCACCCCTGCGCCGTCGTCGGCCACCTGCCGCAGGACTACAAGTACAAGGGCGAGCCGAGCTACCTGACGATCGGGGACGAGACCGTGGTCCGCGAACACGTCGCGATTCACCGCGGCACCATGCCCGGCAGCACGACGGTGATCGGCCGGCGTTGCCTGTTCATGTGTACTGCGCACGTCGCACACAATTGCATGGTTGCCGACGATGTGATCGTCGCCGGCACGCTTTCCGGGCACGTGGAGGTCGGTCCGCGGGCCTTCGTCAGCGCCTGCGTCGTCCACCAGTTCGTCCGCGTCGGCGAACTGGCCATGCTCGGCGGCGGGGCCCGCATTACGGTCGACGTGCCGCCGTTCATGACCGCGATCGAGCGCAACCGCGTGATCGGTCCGAACGTCGTCGGACTCCGCCGGGCCGGCTTCCTCGCGGAAGAACGGCACGAGCTGCGGCAGGCGTTTCAACGGTTGTACCGTTCGGGCCTGGCGTTCCCGGAAGCCCTGGAGCAGGTCGCCCAGATGGTGCAAACCGACGCCGGGCGCCGGTTTGTCGCGTTTCTGCGGGCGCCGTCCAAGCGCGGCATCCTGATTTCGCGCCCCGGGACCGGCGCGCGGCCAGAGCAGGTTGTCGAGTGAGAGTTCTTGTCGCGCCGGACAAGTTCAAGCACGCCCTGGCCGCGCCCGCGGTGGCCGAATGCCTCCGGGCCGGCATCGTGGCCGCGCGCCCCGAAGCGGTCTGCGAAGTCTGCGCGCTCGCCGACGGCGGCGACGGCACGGGCGACGCGCTCGCCGGACCGCTCCGCGCCGCGCGGCATACGTCGTTTGTCCGTGGACCGTTGGATGCGGGCGTGGCGGCGGGCTGGTGGGTTTGCCGCGGCGGTCGCCTGGGGCTTGCCGAGTTGGCGCAGGCCTCCGGGCTGGCCGTGATTTCAGGCCGGGGCCGCGATCCGCTGCGGGCCAGTTCCTACGGCACCGGCGAAGTCCTCCAACACCTGGCGCGGGCCGGTTGCGAGAAGATCATCCTCGGCGTCGGCGGGTCGGCCACAACGGACGGCGGGGCGGGCTGCTTGCAGGCCCTCGGCTGGGAGTTGCTGACCGGCCGCGGCCGGCCCATTCGTACGCCTGCCGGCGGCGGCGACTTGGTGCGCATCACCGGGTTGCGTCCGCCGCGCACACGCTGGCGGCCGGTCCTTCAGATTCTGTGCGACGTCGATAGCCCGCTGCTCGGCAGCACCGGCGCGGCATGGACCTTTGGACCGCAAAAGGGCGCTTCCGTGGCGGTCGTCCGGCAGTTGGAGCGCGGCCTGAAGAACTGGGCCGCGGTGCTTGAACGCGACTGCGGCGTGGACGTACGAACGCTGCCCGGCGCCGGGGCGGCCGGCGGGCTGCCGGCGGGCCTGGCGGCGGCGCTCGGCGCCAACCTGTGCCGGGGTTTCGATGAGATCGCGCGTCTCGTCAAGCTGCGCGCCCGCTTGTCGCGCTGCGAGGTTTGTGTGACCGGCGAAGGCCGGCTCGACAACCAGACCTTGCGCGGCAAGGTCGTCGCCGGCGTCGCGCGGCTGGCGACGGAGCTGGGCGTGCCGACCGTGGCCTTCGTCGGCGCGCTGCAACTCGCGCCGCGCCAGACCGCCGCGGAGCTGCAAGTCGCGGCGGGGCTGCACGAGGTGGTCGTGATTACGCCGGGCCAACAGCAACTCCAGCAAGCGCGGCGGGCGACGGCGCTGCACCTGCGCGGCGCGGCGGCGGAATGGGCCAGACGGTGGGGTTCCCGCCGCCGGGCACGCGCATGAGGTGCGTCGCGCTGCTCGTGCTCGCCGCGGCGCCGGCGGGGTGGGCGCTGCCGCCGGGCCGCTATCTCGAACCCGTGTGGTCGTACGCAAGCACGGCCCGCCTGGAATGGGTCGCGGTCGCGGACGGGTTCGCCGTGCTTGCCACGGCTGACGGGGAAGTTCGCATTTTGAATCCCGCGACCGGGCCGGACCCCGGCGTTCCGGCGCTTTCCGCGACGCCGGGCGTACGCTTGGCCGGCGCTGCCGAAGGGCGTGCGTTGCTCTTCGATCACCTGAGCATCTACGCCTGCGAGCTGCGTTCGCCGGCTGCCTGGACCTGGCGGTTCGCCGCCGCGACTGCCCCGCCGTCGGATGATCCGGAGCAGTTCCCCGGTTGGAATGAGGCGGTGAGCGTGCCCGGCGGTCCGCTGCTCGCAACGGGCGATGGCCGCCTGTTGTGGCTGGCGGGCGACGACGGCACGCCACGGTGGGAGCTGAAGCTGGGGCGCTGGTCGGCGGCGCGGTTGCTGACACACCGGCAGCACGCCGCGGTGGTCTGGTCGGAATCCGGGCGCAGCGTCGCAATGCTCCTGCCGATCAGCGCGAAATCGCCGACGCCGACGCGCGTTACGCTCGATGATGAGGCGCCGCTGTGGCTCGGGTTGACGGCGGACGGGCTGCTGGTGGTTACGCCGCAGCGGTTGACCACCTGGTCGTGGAACGGCGTGCGCCACGACGCGACACCGGACGTGCAGCCGCGGCGGGCGGCGGCGATCGCGGCGTTCGAGTCCCCGGAGCCGCGACTATTACTCAGTGTTGGCACGCGACCGCAGGCGCTCGACGCACGGACCGGTGCCCTGGTCTGGGGCGCTTGGAGCGTGGACAGCCCGGCACTCGCGCTCGAGACCCTGCACTGCGCGGGCGACGCGCTGGTCGCCATGAACCGTCTCGGTCCGGTGGTCTATGACTCCGCGACCGGGCGTACGCTGGCCGGGTGTCGCCGTGCGACGGGGCGGCTGGTCGGTTGGCATGTAACTGATGCGCGGCTCTGCGCGGTGTACCTGACGCCCGGCTTCATCGACTCAGTCGGTGAGCTGGTGTGCGTGCCGCTCGGCGGCGGGCGGACCGAAGCGTGGACGCTCGTGCCGACCGGGCAGGTGCGGCAGACCGCGTGGACCGGCGCGCACCTGCTCGTGCTTGAAAACCACGCCTTGCGGGCGTATAGGTTGCCGTGAGCGCCGCTCGCACGCGGGCGCGGAAAGGTGTGCATGAACCCGACCCGCCGGTTTCTACTGGTCGATGCCTTCGCCGAGACGCCCTTTCGCGGCAACTCCGCGGGCGTGGTGCTCGCAGCCGACGGGTTGACCGACGAACAGATGCAGCTTATCGCCCGCGAGATCAACGCGAGCGAGACCGCGTTCATCAGTCGGGCCAGCGACCTGCACCGGCCGGCCCGGCTGCGCTGGTTCACGCCGCAGGTGGAGGTTGGTTTCTGCGGGCACGCCACGCTCGCCGCGGCACACGCGCTTCAGGCGTCGGGCTGCCTGCCGAACCTGCTGGTCCAAGCGAACGCCGCCCTGACATTCGAAACGCTAGCGGGCCTGCTGCGGCTGACGGCCGAGTCGTTGCCGGCGCCGCACGCGGGCGTGATCTGGTGGCTCCAGATGCCGGAGCCGGGACTGAAGCCGGACCACACGAACCCGATCCGCACCTGTGAGCTGCTGGGGCTGACGCCGGACGACCTGGACGCCGCTTATCCGCCGATGCGCACGCGCGACGACGATGTGTTGTACTTCGTCCGAAGCTGGCAGACGCTGATGGACATGCAGCCGCAGTTGGCGGAGCTGGGGGCGTGGTGCCGGCGGTGCGACATCCGCGGCGTGTGCGTGTCTACTGCGGAAACACTGACGCCGGTGGTGAACGTGCATTCGCGGTTCTTCGCCCCGGCGGTCGGGATCAACGAAGACCCCGTCACCGGCAGCGTTCACGGCCCGCTCGCCGCGTACCTGGTGGTGAATAACGTTGTGGGCAGTGCGGCGGGGAAATCCGGGCTGCTGTGTGCGCAAGGTCGTCCGGGCGACCGCGGCGGCCTCGTGCGGGCGGTCGTGGACGCGACGCCGCAGGGCTACCGCGTGACGATCGGCGGGCAGTGCTTCACGACGATCACAGGCGAAGTCGTGGTGCCGCCAGCTCGGTGACTTGGCAATCCGAACCCGCCACGCAAGTGGGGGGCCGGCTGGTCAGTGGCGCGTCGCAGCGTACGTGGCCGGCGTGCCCCGGACTTGCGTCCGGGGTTCGGATAGGCTGCCCCGCACTTGCGCTCTGTCCGAAGCCCCCACGCAAGTGGGGGCCGACGGCGCTGGACGAGCCATGCGGGGGCGGGTTGGTCGGCGTGCCCCGGACTTGCGTCCGGGGTTCGGATAGGCTGCCCCGCACTTGCGCTCTGTAAACGCTCACTCTCGTCCGCGCCGCTGCGGCGGCTCGGGCAGCGTGATCTTGAGCGTGACTTCTTCACCCTGGCGAACCACGACGATGTCCACCGTTTCGCCGGGCGTCGCTTCCCGCAGGGTTGCCATGTAGCCGTACATGTCCTTCACCGTGCGGTCGCCGATGCGAACGATACGATCGCCGGCCTGGATGCCGGCGGCGTGCGCGGGGGTGTCGGGACTGACGCTTGAGACGACGACGCCCGGTTGCTCCGCCGCACCGAAATCGGGCGTGATGCCGAGCCGGATGCGTGGGCGCGACCGACGGGCGACCTCACCGCCGTTGTCGGTGGAACTTTGTGACTCCGGCGCCGGTGCGTCCTTCGCGTGCTCGACGCCGGGCTTTACCGGCGGCTCCTCATCCTTGTCCTCTTCGTCCTCGGCGCGCGTGACGCTGCGGAAGGTCGGCCCAGCCTCCAGGTTCGCCAGCGCGCGGATCAGCTCGTGACACGTCGCCAGCACATGCGTTGCGCCGGGGGCGTCGATCAACTCCCAGTCGTCCGTCGGCCGGTGATACTGCTTGTGAATGCCCGTGAACGCGAACAGCACGGGGATGTCCTGCTCGTAGAAGCTGGCCTGGTCGCTCGAACCGAACAGACCGCCGCCGCCCACGCTGCGGCACTTCACCCCGGCGTGCTCGGCGGCCCGTTGGACGAGGTCGGGGAATTCGGGGGCGCTTTTCACGCCGTAGATCGTGAACTTGTTGAGATCGAGCCGGCCGATCATGTCGAGGTTGAGCATGGCGCGGATGCCCTTCAGCGGGACGGTGGGGTGCTCGACGAAGTGCTTGCTGCCCAGCAGGCCGAGTTCTTCGCCGGAGAACGCGATCAGCAAGATGTTGCGGCGCAGGCCGCGTTCGCGCGCGAGCACGCGCGCCAGCTCGAGCACGCCCGCGGTCCCGGAGGCGTTGTCGTCGGCCCCGTTGTGAATCTCCGGCGTGCGCTCGTTGTCCGAGGTCGGAACGTTGCCCAAGTGGTCGTAATGCGCGCCGACGACGATAGTCTCGTCCGTCTGCCCCGTGCCCTGGATGAGACCCAGGACGTTGCGGGCGGGCACGACCTTCGGCTTCACGCCGGTCTTGAGCGCGACGGTGAGCTTGAGATCGGTAGAGAGCGGCTTGCGCTCCTGATCCAGCTTCTCCTGCAATCCCGCCAAGCCGCCCAGCCCGGCTTTCTTCAGCAGCGCCTCCGCGACCGGGCGCGTGACGTGGGCGATGGGTAATTCGTAGGTCTGGTCGGTGTAGTAATCGTCGAAGGGAAAGAGCGCATCATCCAACCCCTCACGCTTCGGCGGGTTGACGATCAGCACCGCCTTCGCCCCGTGCTTCGCCGCGACCTCGGTCTTGCGGGCGAACAGCGCGTGCCGCGACGGCGTCCGGCCGCCGAACTCCGCGTCCTCGTCCGCGGCCCGCGGTTCGTAGCGGAACATCAACAGCACCTTGCCGGTCGCGTCGAACCCGGCGTAGTCGTCGTAGTCGTGCGCGGGCGCTTCAATGCCGTAGCCGGCGAAGGCGAGCGGCGCCTCCACGTCTTCCGTGCTGGTAAACGGCAGGGGGATCCAGTCCTTGCGAACTTCCCACGGCTGCGCGACGCCCGCCACGCTCAGGCGGGCATTCTCGTCGACAAGCTGCTTGCCGTGGCGGACCTCAAAGCCCTGAAACCACGTCCCATCCTCCCCGCCCGGCTTGAGTCCAAAGTCGGCAAAGTGCTTCGCGATGTACTCCGCCGCCCGCTCAATCCCGGGCGTGCCCGTGAGCCGGCCCTCCAGTTCATCGCTCGCCAGGTACTTGACGTGCGCCAGGTACGACTCAGCGTCGAAGCGTCCGTTGACGGCGGGCTGTGAGGCAGGCTCATCCGCACGGACCGGCACTGCGCTCCACACCAGTCCGACACAGAGCACGAAAAGCAGCAGCTTCCTCATTCGAATCTCCAGTGGGAACGCACTCCGGCTTCTGGTCGGGTACGTGCTTTCGGCCGGATACGTGCCTGCTGTCGTGTCCTACAAGTTCGCTTCACATTTCGGCATCCCTGCGCCCGGCGTACCGTCGCCCCTCCGGGGCGAAGCGTGGCCTTGGACGCCTTCCGGGGGCTGCGCCCCCGGCTACTGACCGCGGCCCCTCCGGGGCCAGAGGCACGTGAATTATTCAACGAATTCACGAAACATGACCCTAAATCACCGTGCGCAATTCGGCATCGCAGATCCGAGCCGACCGCGCGAGCGGTCGCCAGCTTGTCCGCGAGCTGGCGCTCGCGGCTCGGACAGGCGCCGCCCATTCGCGCACGTCCATTTAGCGTGGCGCGTTGGCTACTGCGCTGCGCTACACCCCGAAGGGGTGCCGGGCTGTAGCCACGGGTGTCGTTCGCTCCGGCGAGCGACACCCCTGGTAGGCCCCCGCCCGGCGGGCCGCACCCCGAACGGGTGCCGGAATCGTCGTGGAATTCCGCCGCCCCTTCGGGGCGGGGCCTGGCCGGCGCACGTCCTCCACGGGCGGCTGCGGCCTGCGGCCTGCGCCGCCCGCGGCTCCAGCCCTGCACCCCTTCGGGGTACCGAACCGCACCAGCACGCCTCAGCCCGGGCACCTCGCTAGTGTGCTGTCTCAGAGAAACGCACACGTAAGCGCGCCGGGGAGCATCGGCGTCCCGCCGGTGCGACCGGCGTTCGGAGGCGCCCCGCGCGGTTTCGCGCACCGGCGGGACGCCGATGCTCCCCATGAATACGGCGCGTTTATTGCGAGACACTTCACTAGCTCCGCGCATGACCAGAGTCTAGCCGCGGCAATCACCGTTTGCTACGGCGCTCTCAAGCGGCCCAACAACTCGACACACGTGACCAGGTCGAGGCGGTTGTGTGCGAGCACCGGCCGGAGCGGCGCGGCGTTGCCCGTGCGGATGAAGTGGTGAAACAAGTCCGGCACGTCGCGGCTGGGGATGTCGCCGATTCGCTGGCGGCCGAGAATGTGCTCCTCGAGCGTCGTCAGGCGGCAATTGGGTAACTGTGTTCCCCAGGTGCGACGCGCCAGGTGCAACAGGTCGACGTGCTCGCGCGGGGCAGGCAGCCGCACGCGGTTCACCGTGGCCCGGTCCCGCAGAAACGGCTCGTCGAAGCTCTTGCCATTAAACGTGACCCAGACACGGCCGCCGTCGCAGTAATCGGCGAGCGCCCGCAGAATGGTCTCCTCTTCGGGATAGTCGCGGGCCAGAAGCTGGACCGTCCGCAGCGGACGTTCGTCCAGCGGCACGAAGCCGATCAGAAACACCGGGCACCCCGCAAAGCCGCCGGTCTCGATATCGAGGACGAGAGCCTGGTCAACCGACGAGCTGCGCGGCGTGAGCGTTGCCGTGGCGTGAATGCTCGTTTCGATGATCCAACACGCCCCGCGGCCGTGCCGCTCGGCCCGCCCGCCCAGCACCTCCGTCAGCGTGGTCACGCACGGCGCAGCCGGACGGCGCGGCGTGCTCCGTGGCTGTGCGGCTTTGAGCTCGTCCAGATCGCGGTGCAGGTTGCTCATGGCGAACCCGCGCCCCCGCTGCCCGCCGGCGGATGTTCGACCGGATGCGCAGGAAACGGCGCGTGGTAGTGGCGGCTCAGTCGCCCGGCCGAAAGCAGCGCTTCCGCCGCGGCGGTCGGATCATCGGCTGAAATCACCGCGCTGCACACTGCCACGCAGCTTGCGCCGGCGTCCCACGCCACGACGACGTTGCGCCGCGTGAGGCCGCCGATCGCGAGCAGCGGCAGCGTGACCCGCCGGCGGGCCTCAGCCAGCATCTGCGGGCCGGCAATGTGCTCCTGCGGCTTCGTCGCGCTCGGAAACATCGGACCGACCGCGAGGTAGTCCGGCTCCTCCTCCGCCGCGGCCACAAGCTGCTCGACCGTATGCGTGCTCTTGCCCACCAACATCTGCGGGCCGGCGACGCGGCGTGCCAGGCGCACGGGCAGGTCGGTCTGACCGAGGTGGACGATGTCCGCCGCGGCGAGCTTCGCAATGTCGGGACGATCGTTGATGGCGAGGAGCACGTTGTGGGCGTGCGTCAGCTCGCGAAGCTGTAACGCCCGGCGCAGCAGCTCGCCGTCGTGCAACCCCTTCTCGCGAAGCTGAAGACACCACGCCCCGCCGTGAATCGCCGCCGCCGCGGTTTCCAGCCATGGTCGCCGGCACAGCGCTTCGGTCAGCAACACATACAGGCGGACCCGCTGAAAGCGCTGCCGCGCATCGCCGCGCAGCAGAAAACGCTGCTCCAAGTCGTATCCGCGATAGCGCAACTGCTCCGCGGCAGCCGCGGCGCGGGCCGCGACGAGCTTGCTGTATTCGCCCAGCACGCGCGTGGCTTCGCCCAATCGGCCGAACGCGGCCCGCAGGACGGCGGCTGGGCTGCGCCGCTCCAGTTCCTCGGCGAGCTTCGCATCCTGTCCCACATCGTTGAGGATGTCGCGCGCGGACAACAGTTCGTCCGCGCCGAGCAGGTGGACGATTTGCTGAAGGCCGTGGCGAACGGTCTTGGCCGCGACCGCGGAATCGTGGTCGTTGAGGACGAAGCGGGCGTAGTCCTCGATCACACGCAGCGTCTCGCGGCAGCGATTCAGGTTGGCGTCGAGGACGCGCAGGATGTCGGGGTCGGTGTTCATGGCACCGCCTCGCCGGCCGCCGTCCGCACCTCGCGCAGGATTTGCAGCACATGCATCGCGCCCACGACGACGGGGTAAGCCGCGAGGACCACCGCCAGCCGCGCCAGCCACAGCCCAGTCGGCGGGCGCAGGCGGCCCACGATCTCGCAAATCAGCACGACCAGGACGACGCACAGGAACTTGAACACGACGAGCCCCGGCAGCCCGCGGTCCGCGATGACCGCGTCGGCAAAGGGGTTGACCTCGCTGGCCCGCTCCTCGCCGTAGCGCAGGATCAGCCACGTGAACATGATGTCGAGCGACGACACGAACACGAACCAGACATAATGCTGGGGAAAGAGCGCGGCGCGTAGCAGGAACAATCGGCTGCGCCCCGGGGGCGGTTCGCTGGGTGAGCTGAGCGACGGGTTGTCAGACGGTTCCAGCACGGGTGCATCCTCGCGCGCGCGAGTAGCGTAGCACGGCGGAGCACGCCGGGCGACACGCGTGCGGCGGGCGTTGGCGCGGGGGGCAGCCCAAACTATAATGACTGGTGAACTTGCGAAGGACACCGCATGACGATCGAGCAACTGCGAGCAGTGCATCGCGCGCAGCCTTTCCGACCTTTCACGCTTGAACTCGCGGATGGGCAGAAGGTGCAGGTTCCACACCCGGAGTTCCTCGCGTTCTCGCGGAGTGGGCGAACCGTCTTCGTCGCGAATGAAGACGACGCGGTTAAGATCATCGACCTGTTGCTCGTGACCGCCATCCAAGTGGGCAATGGCATTCTGCACCCGCGCGGCCAGAATTGAGCTGCGGTCCCACGAAGATTCTTGGGAGTGTCTGGCGTCCTGGTGGAGCCCGCGGCCTTCAAAGCCGTTGCAGCGTCAGCCCCCTGGCGCTGGGTGGGTTCGATTCCCATCCACTCCCGTTTGTTTCTCCCGTGATGTAGGGGTTGACACAAAGGTTGTCACAACCGAAGATGGGTCTATCGGCCCTTGCGCTAGCGCCAGTGCGGTTGAGGGCTGACGAGAAAATGAGTGGCGGAAACGATGAGTGAAGCGGCGAAGACGAGTATCGGCCGGTGGGGTGGGCGACCGGCGAAGTATGTGCGGCATCCGGACACGGGGCAGGAGATTTTCGGGTTGTCCATGCGCCAGCCGCGTCCAGGACGGCGTTATGGGCGGCTGTACGCGACGCGGGAGCGGAGCCGGACGTTTGGGACGCCTCGGGATGATGACGAGCTTCGCACCGCGATTGCACGGTTTCGGGCGGCGTACCCTGGGGATGATCCGCCGGCGGTGGTGCGGGTGGAAATGTCGCTCCTCGACTTTGCACGGCGCAAGACGACGGGATTGGAGGAAGCTTCGGCGCAGGAGGTGGTTGCCAGCGGGCGGTTTCAGATGGGCGCCGGGGACGGCGGGTTGGTGGAGTTGTCCAGTGAGTGGCTTCGAAATCGAGCTTTGCGTGTGACGGAGGAGTTGACGGAGCCCGAGTACTGGTTGGAGGTCGGTCGCCAAGTGCGGCGACGGCCGGGATTGTGGGCGCGGCGGTTGGGGGTTCAGGAAATCGCGTGGTTGGCGGAGCTGGATCCGCCCGCACCGAGTGTGAGTCTGGAGCGGATCGGGCGGTTGTACGAGGTCGAGAAGGCTGGGCACATCACGCCGAAGGAAGTTTCGCGGTGCAAGACGTGGTGGGGGGAGTTCTGCAAGCTCGCGCGGCCAGCGAAGACGGTGCGGGACGTGAGTAAGGCGGGGTTGCGGCGTTACGCGGAGAAGATACACGGGGATCAGCGGGAAAAGGGATGTGCTGATTCGTACACGCGTGGGCGGTTCCTGTGTGTGCGTACGGTTTTCAACTACGCCTTTGATGATCCAGAGTTGGATATTCCGGCGGCGGAGATCGTGCGTCTGAAGAAGCTGTTCAAGCGAGTGCTGAAGCCGCCGGGGCAGCCGAAGGGCAACGCGGAACAGATTGAGGTCAAGGACTTCAGGAAGTTGTTGGAGGTGGCAAGTACTCCGTTCGATCGATGCATTCTGTTGTTGGGGCTGAATGGCGCGTATTACTCCAAGGACTTGACGGAGTTGCGGTTTGACCAGCACGTAGACTTTAAGGGTGGTGGGATCAGCTTCCGACGTGCGAAGACGGGAGTGGTGCAGGTGTGCAAGTTGTGGCCACGGACGGCAACAGTGCTGAAGGAAGTATTGAATGATGATGACGGGCGTACGCATGTCTTCATGTTTGGCGGCAAGCCGGTGCATCCGTATACCGTAGCTCAGCATTTCAGTCGGTTGTGTGAGCAGGTAGGTGTGGAGGGGGTGACGCTTGGGCACTTGCGGGACAGCGCTGTAACGATCGCGGCCCGTTGTGCGTCGAGCGCTCAGTACCAGGCCTTGATGGGGCATCGGGTGGGGCGCGGTGCGGATGACAACTACATCGCGCGGAACTTTGAGTTTGTGGCCGATGCGTGCGGTGCGGTGCATCGGCACTACTTCGGCTCGGAGCCGTGGTAGGCGGTTCTCCTGAGCCAGCCTGAGGCGGGGGCGTCGGCAGGCCGGGGGGTCGGCGAGCGGTAGGGTTGCGACGTGCTAACCGGGCTGGCCGAGCCGATCTTCTTGTTCACGCCAACACCAGTACCGCCGGGAGAGGGTCCGATAACCGATGTGGCCGTGGTATCTGCGGCGGGCGGGCGGGCGGAGCCCGCCCGCCGGCCCGGCCGCCGCAGATACTATGACTTGACCCTACCTAAAAACTGGAGGAGGGTAAAAAGCGAAGTACGGCAGATGTTAGGGCGCAACCTGGGCGGCTTTTGTCACAAACGGGCGCAAAGGGGAAAAGTAGGGGCCGTGGCGGTAGCGCCAACGGGGTACGATGCGATTCGATTCCCATCCACTCCCGTTCACGACGCCCCGCCGCGACCGGCGGCTGCGGCCGGCACACCGCGGGGTAGTGGTCAATCGGCCGGAGCGGCGTCGGTCGGGGCGCTGGTTGCGGTGGGCTCGGCCAACTGAACCCGATTCTTGCCGCTGCGCTTGGCCGTCAGCAAGGCCGCGTCGGCGGCACACAGCAGTTCACTGCGCGTGCGGCCATCCCACGGAAAACACGCCAGACCGGCGCTGAGCGTCACCGGCCCGGGCGCGCCGGCCCCGAGACACTGGAAGGCATGGGCGCGAATCACGTCCTGGAAGCGGGCCGCGACCGCGGCGGGGTCGCTCGGGTGCTGCGAACCGGCAATCCGCGGCTGCTCCGCGTCCCACAGGATCGCCGTGAACTCGTCGCCGCCGTAGCGCGCCACGACGTCGTGTTCGCGCGAGCAGCGCAGCAGCAGTGCGGCCACCTCGCGGAGCAGGGCATCGCCGGTCGCGTGCCCGTAGGCGTCGTTGTACGACTTGAAGTCGTCGATGTCGAAGAGCAGCACGGTGACGCGCGAGCGCTGCGCCGTCGCCTGCTGAAGCAGCTCGTCGAGGCGCTGCTCGAAATAGCGCCGGTTGCGCAGGCCGCTCAGGTCGTCCCGCCAAGCCAACTCTTGCCACAGCGCCCGCTCGTGGGCCTGGGCCGCGATCGTCTCGATGAGCCGGGCGTAATCCGCGAGCCGCGCGGCGTCCGCGGTCGTGTAGCTGCCTTGCACGCGCTGGCCGAGCGCTATGAAGCCGATCACACGCTCCTGCCGGCGCAGCGGTTCCTCGAGCACCGGGGGCGCGGGGCGCCCGGCGGTCGTCGTTAGTTCTTCCACCTGCATGGTGACGCCGGCGGCCTCGAACGCGCGCTGGAGCAGCGTCGCGAGGCGCTCGAGCGTGGCCTCCAGCCCAGCGCTCAACTGCTTGAGAACTTCGCCGAGTTGCACGATTTCAGGCACCGCCGGCAGGGCCAGGTCCTGGGCGGGGGCGCGCGGCGCGGCGGGCAACCCCAGCGCGGCGTGTAAGTCGCCGGCGGCGACGGGTTCAAGCACGTAGTCGTCCGCCCCGGCGGCGACCGCGGCCTGCACTTCCGGCTCGCGGGCGGCCGGGCCAGCCACCACGATGCGCGTCTGCGGGAGAACCTCACGCAGCGAACGAAGCAGCCGGGCCGCACGCGTCTGATCGTCGAGCGACACGACGATGCCGTCGTACGCCGACTGGCCGGCGGTCCACAAGCCCCGCAGCCCACCGGTGACGGTGACGGCCTGACAGCGCGGCAGAGCCCGCGCGACCGCCGTGCCGAGCGCGTCGGAGCCGATCACCAGGATGCGCGCATTGCCACGCATGGCCGCGTCCTTCACCCTGCCAGCGCGCGGGTGCCTACACCTGCGCATGCGGATCCGTCAGGGACGCCAACTCCTCTGGCGTCAGCAGCGTCCGCGGGGGCCAAGGCGCCGGTGCGAGCCACGCCGCCGGCGTGCTCAAGCCCAGCGCCGGGTTCGTCAGGTGGGCACGCCTTGGTTTGCCGGTGGCTGGCCGCGGAAGCTGTACGCAGGCCAGCGCGACGAGCTGGGCTGGGGATTCCGCGCACAGTCTGTCCACCCCGGCGCTGCCGACGCACGTGCGGACCAGCGGCCAAGTCGCGAACCCGGCCGACTCCGGTGCGTCGCCATAGAGCACGATCACGGTGCGCGGCCACGTGTGCCGTATGAACGCCACGAGCTCATACTCGTCCGGTGCCAGCCAGTCGGCGCCCACGAGCGCGAACTCGGGAATCTGGGCATAATGCGTCAGCAGGTGGACGCAGGCCGCGTACGCGTCATCGTGCGCGGTCACGGCAACTGCGTGGCGCGCCAGCCAGGCGTCCACGTGCTGTGCGTGTACGCCGTGCCCGGTGCGAACGTGGATAGCAGTGTGAACCTGCGGCACCGACGAGTTCCTTGGAAGAAGCCGCGAACAGCCCCGCGCTCTGCGAATGCATGATACTGCCGGGCGGCGTGGCGTGTCAAAAACGGCCGCCCGGCGCATGTATCGGACGTTGCGGGGTTTTGTCACACAATTCAGAGCGGCACGGCTTCGGCCTTGCGGGTCAACCGCATCCGCGGATGCAGCACATGCTGCCCAAGCGTCGTCTCAAAATCCACGAACAGCTCCTTGGCCGTGGCGCGCCGGTCGCTCGGCAGCGTCACGCGGAGCCGACCTGTCTTGGCGTCAAACGTGTGGCGGGCCGGCTTGCCATCGATCAAGGCCACCAGCGACGTCGGGACGATCTTCGACCGCTCGGCGCCCCAGCCGCCGCGGCCGCCCAACCCGTCGTCGAGCGCCACGAGCGCTTCGAGCGGCCCCTTCGCCGACTCGCGATCAATGCGGACCACCTGCACGCGCGGCAGTCCCGCCTGCGCCCAACGGGCCAGGCCGATGAACAATCCGTAGGCCTCCCGGCGGTTGTACAGCGGGTCGCGCAGCCGCTGCTCCTCCTCCGGGTTGGAATGGAACGACGCCTCGGAGAGCACCGCGGGCACGTCGGCCGCACGCAACACCGCCAGCCCCTCCTTGTAGAGCACGTCGTCGTCCAACACCGCGCACTCGAGGTGCTGTTCGAGCCGCAGGGCGTCGTTGAGCCCCGTCAACAGGTGCCGGGCGGCACACTGGCTGGCGAGTGGATAGCCCGGCGCCGCGTGAAAGAACAGCGACGTGTAGTTCGGCTGAGGCTTGCCGTTCGCGTTGTGATGAATCGAGAGGAACAAATCCGCGTGCAGCTCGTTCGCGACCTGGGCACGCTGCCTCAGGTCTTCCTGGTCGGGCAGATCGAGCGGCTCATCCGCGTCGCGAGTCAGCGTCGCGCGCGCCCCGGCCGCCTCGAGCAACTCACGCAAGAACCGCGCGACCCGCAAATTCACCTCGGCCTCGCGCAAGCCAGTCGGGCCACGCTTCCACGTGCCGCCCGGGTCGCGCTGTCCAACGTGGCCGGGGTCGAGCACGACGACCACGTCCTTCAGAAAGCGCGCATAGGGCGGAATCGGAAAGTCGGGCGCGGGCACGTCCGTCCAGCGAAACTCCTCCGACGGCGTGCGGCGCGGAGCGGGGCGTCCCGCGGTGGCCGCCGGCGCGGGCCGTTCGCGCAGCGCCAGCCACGCCGCGCAGCCGCCCAGCAACCCGCCCACGACCAGGGGCGGCGCGAAGTGCCGGACCAGCCAGCCGAGGCGGGTGTGCTTACGCTTTCTGCGGCGGGGCATGGAGTCCTTTCCGTCTGGGCGGGTGGCCCGGGCATCTTGCCCGCGCGCGTCGCGCTCCGCAAGCGTTGGCCCGCGGCACGCCGCCCACTAGAATGACGGGATGGACGAGGTGCCTACGAAAGTTCTGCCGGAGCCGAGTGCGGCGGTGGCGAACGCGCTGGAGGGACGGGCGTTTGCACTGGCCGCGGCGCGCCTGGCCGCGGATCACAAGACGGAAAACGTGGTGGTGCTCGACCTGCGCGGGCTGAGCACCCTGGCGGATTTCTTCGTGATCGGCACCGGCACGTCCGCCCGCCAGATGCACGCGGCCCTGGAGCACATCGCGGAGCACGCCCGGTCGATGGGCCGGCGCTGCTTTCGCCTGAGCGACAGCACCGACGCGACGTGGATCCTGGCGGACTACGTCGATGTCGTGATTCACCTGTTCGACCAGGGGCACCGCAACTACTACGACCTGGACGGGCTTTGGGGCGATGCCCCACTGGTGAACTGGCTGAAGGACTGAGGCACGCAGCGAAAGCGTCGAAACTCGTGCGTGCGCACACGGGTTCACGAAGCGTGTCTCGAGCCATCGCGCGTTGCGGTTGAAATTCTCTGCACACCCGCGGGGCGTGCGTGCTGTTGGCATGCGCCACTACGCCGTACACGATCCGCCCGTGCGCGCCCGTGAGTTCGAATGCGCGCCCGTCGTCGCGCAGCCAAGGCCCGGTGGAAGGTCGGAATCAACCCCGGCTGTTCTCCGCCGTGGGTGAGCGATAAAGCGCGACGTATAGCGGGCACCGGGCGAGCAGCTCCGCGTGCGTCCCCACGTCCACGATCTGCCCCGCGTCCATGACCACGATCCGCTCCGCCATGTCCATCACCGTGTGCCGGTGGGCGATCAGAAACGTGGTCTTGCCTCGCCGCAGCTCGTGCAGCGCGGCGTGGATCTTCCGCTCGCTCTCGGCGTCGATCTCGCTGGTCGCCTCGTCGAAAATCAGAATCGACGCCGGCTTGAGAAACGCCCGCGCGATGGCGATGCGCTGCCGTTGGCCGCCTGACAGCGACGTGCCAAACTCGCCCAGCACGGTCTCGTATTGCGCGGGCCACTGCTCGATGAACTCGGCGGCGTAGGCGTGTTGGGCTGCCTGGCGAATGTCCGCCGCCGTCGCGTCCGGGTTGCCATACGCGATGTTTTCAGCAACGCTCCGGGCAAAAATCACCGGCCGTTGCGAGACCACCGCGATCTGCGTCCGCAGATTCCGCAGGCTCAGCGCACGGACGTCCACCCCGTCGATCAGCACGCGCCCCGCCTGCGGTTCAAGCAGCCGGGGCAGGAGCTTGACGAGCGTGGACTTGCCGCTGCCGTTCGGGCCGACGATCGCGAGGCACTCACCCGGCCGCACCGTCAGGCTTACGTCGGCCAGCGCCGCCGGCTCCTGTATCGGCGTGTAGCGGTACGTGATGTTCTGGAAGGCGACAGCCCGCTGGGCGGTGCCGTCCAACGTCTTCGCGTTCGGCGGCGACTGCTCCTCCGGCTGGTCGAGGAACGCAAAGACGCGCGTCGATGCCGCGCCGGCCCGCTGCACCTGGTTGTAGACGTTCGCCACCTTGCGAACCGGGTCGAGCAGGGCCGCCAGCAGCGCGACCATCGTCATGAAGTGCGCCGCCGTGATCTCGCCGTGAAACGTCCGCGCCGCCAGCCAGACGATCCCCGCGCTGGTGGCCAGAACGCCGACCACCTCGATCAGCGGCGACGAGAACGCCTCGATCCACGCCAGGCGGAGCAGTTGCTTCAACATGCGGCGTTCGATCCACCACATGCGGCGGCGCTCGTAACCCTCACGTCCATAACCTTTTACAACATCGATCCCTTGAAGCGTCTCCTCCAGCCCCGCTAGCATGACGCCGTAGCCTTCCAGCAGACTGACGGTGGCCTTGCGAATCTTGCGGCCGAAGTACCACAGGACACCGACGGCGATCGGTGCAATGGCCAGAACCACCAGCGTTAGGCGGCTATCGAGGAAGACGGCGACGATGAGCACGCAGATCGCCTTCAGCGGTTCGCGGGCCACCTTGCCGAAAAGCGTGGTGACGCCGAGGAAAATTTCGCGGGTGTCGGACAGAAACTGGCTGACGCGGTTGGACACGTCGCCGCTGAGGTCCACCATCGGCACGCGGAGTGCCTTGCGGTACATCCGCCGGCGCAGGTCCATCATCATCCGGTTGGAGGCGTTGAGAACGAGGTACTGCGAGAGGAAACGGAACACGTTGCCGGCCAGGTTCACGCCAACAAGCACTCCGAGGAGCATCAGGAGCGTCTTCATCCGGTCGGCGGGGGCATTGCCGGCCGGGAACAGCGGAGCGAGCGACCGAAGGTACGGCGAGAACCACTTTTCGCCGCCCGCCGGCCCCTCGGTTTTGAATGCCCCGGATGCCAGGGCGTCATGCAAGCTGTGCTCGGAGGTGATGACCTTCAGAATCGGCAGCAACCCCCCCAAGCTGGCGGCGTAGGTGAGGGCTACGCCCACCCCCAGCACCATCCCCAGGATCATCATTCGCCGGTGTGGATAGACGAGCGCGAGCGTCCGCCAGAAGTCGCGGCGGGCAAGCCGCTTGTCGGGCTTGGGCTGGCCGCGCCTGGCCAGCAGGCCCTGCGCCGAGACCGTCGAGCTGTCTAAGTTGTTGACACTCATGTAGTTAAATCGAGTCCGTACGCCGCAGCGGCGTACGGGTATCGTTGCCGGGCGTGCGATACAATTCGCCCCGGCCTCACCGCGCGCAGAGCAGCGGCACACACCGTCGCGCCAACGGCGTCGGAACTTATCCCGTCAGACGGTCGCTCGCAACCAAGCGCTGTCACTTTGGCACTGTCACCCCGACAGCGGGCCCGTTCAGCGTGGCCGCACCGGGCGCGCGCACGATCGCGCAACATCTTTCGCCGTTTAGCATTACGAATCGTGGCCGTCGCGAATGCCGTTGGCACCACGCTTGCTTCAATTGGGTCTCAACCGCACGGCGATTCCGCGCCGCGCGATTTCGGAGCTGACAATCACGCGGCCCGTGGGCCGGGACAGACGGAGCTAAGGAGATACCTGGATGGCGGTCAAACAACTCGCGTTCGATCAGGAGGCGCAGCAGGCCATTCTCGCCGGCGTCGAGAAACTCGCCGCCGCCGTCAAGGCCACCTACGGCCCACGCGGCCGCAACGCCGTGCTCGATAAGGGCTGGGGCGTCCCGACCGTGACCAAGGATGGCGTGACGGTCGCGGAAGAGGTCGAGCTGCACAACAAGTACGAGAACATGGGGGCCCAGCTCGTCAAACAGGCGGCCAGCAAGACCAGCGACGTGGCCGGCGACGGGACGACCGCCGCGACGGTGCTCGCCGAGGCGATTTACAAGGAGGGTCTCAAGGCGATCACCGCGGGCTACGACGCCAACGGCATCAACCGCGGGATCGAAGTGGCGGTCGCGGCTGTCATCGAGGAGATCAAGAAGCTGGCTCGCCCGGTCAAGCTCGACGCGAAGAACCCGGTCGATGTAATCAACATTGCCAGCATCTCCGCCAACAACGACCGCGCGGTCGGCGAGATCATGGCGGACTGCTTCACCAAGGTCGGCAAGGACGGCGTCATCACCGTCGAGGAAGGCAAGAGCCTGGACACAACGGTGGAGGTGGTCGAGGGGATGCAGTTCGACCGCGGCTACCTCAGCCCGCACTTCATCACCAACCCGGACGAGATGGAAGTCGAGTTCAACAAGTGTTTCGTGCTCGTCTTCGAGGACAAGATCAGCAGCGTCACGAAGCTCGTCCCGCTGCTCGAGAAGGTCGCGAAGGCCAAGCGGCCGCTGCTCATCATCGCCGAGGACGTCGAGGGCGAAGCCCTGGCGACGCTGGTCGTGAACAAGCTGCGCGGCATTCTCGAAATCGTCGCCGTGAAAGCCCCCGGCTACGGCGACCGCCGCAAGGCCATGCTTGAGGACATCGCGATTCTGACCGGCGCCAAGCCGATCTTCAAAGATCTGGGGATCGAACTCGACGGCGTCGCGATCGGCGATCTGGGGCAGGCCAAGAAGGTCCGCATCGACGCCGACAACACGACCATCGTCGAGGGGGCCGGCGAGAGCGACGCCATCAAGGGCCGCATCGCCCAGATTCGCAAGGAAATCGAGCAAACCACGAGCGACTATGATCGCGAGAAGCTCCAGGAGCGCCTCGCGAAGCTGGCCGGCGGCGTCGCCGAGATCAGCGTCGGGGCCGCGTCCGAGACTGAACTGAAGGAAAAGAAGGCTCGCGTCGAGGATGCGTTGCACGCGACCCGCGCGGCGATCGAGGAAGGTGTGGTGCCCGGCGGCGGGGTGACGCTGCTGCGGGCACGCAAGGTGCTCGACAACCTCAAGGTGAAGGGCGACGACGAGAAGGTCGGCGTCAACCTTGTCCGCGACGCCCTGGCCTGGCCGATTCGCCAGATCGCCGCGAATGCCGGTTATGAGCCGGCCGTCGTGCAGAAGAAGGTCGCGGACCACGCCAATGCGAACTTCGGCTTCAACGCCGACAGCGGCGAGTACGAAGACCTGATGAAGGCCGGGATCATCGATCCGGCGAAGGTCGTCCGTTGCTCGTTGGAGAACGGCAGCAGCGTGGCGCGCCTGCTCCTTTCGACTTGCTGCCTGATCGCCGAGAAGCCGCAAAGCAAGAAGGGCAAAGGTCCACACGGCCACGGCCCCGGCGGCATGGGCGGCATGGACGACGACGAGATGGGCGGCATGGGTGGCATGGGTGGCATGGGTGGCATGGGCGGGATGGGAATGATGTAAAGAGGCAACGAGGCACGGAGGCACGGAGGCACGGAGGCACGGAGGCACGAAGCTCCGGTAGACGCCTCATCAGAGCCGCGAAGCGTTAGCGAGCGTATACCGAACCGCGACCGTCAGGGAGCGGCAGTCAAGAGCAAGCGATCGAAATCACAAACACTGTACAAGGACTGGGAGTATCAGGATGCCCACGGCGACTGCGAAGAGAGTGAAGATCCGTCCCCTGGATGATCGTGTGGTGGTCGAGCCTTTCGAGGCCGAGGAGCGGACCCGCGGCGGGATTGTGCTGCCCGACAGCGCCCGCGAGAAGCCGCAGCAGGGCAAGGTCATCGCGACCGGCCCGGGCAAGCTGCTCGAGAAGTCCGGCCAGCGCGGCAAGATGTCGCTCAAGGTCGGCGACGTGGTGTTCTACGGCAAGTACACCGGCACCGAGGTCGAGCTGGAGGGCGACAAGGTCGTCATCCTCCGCGAGAGCGACGTGCTGGCAGTACAGGAATAGTTCAGAGTAGCGAATAGCGAGTAGCGAATTACTCGCCCACCGGTAGCCGTCTGGCGCGAGCAACTCGCTACTCGCTATTCGCAACTCGCTACTTCGAGGTATCTCTTATGCCCGCCAAACAACTGATGTACAGCGATCGCGCCCGCCAGGAAGTCCTGGCCGGGGTGCGCCGGCTTTCCAAGGCCGTCAAGTCCACGCTCGGCCCCGTCGGCCGCAACGTCCTGATGCAGAAGTCCTGGGGTTCGCCCCGCATCACCAAGGACGGCGTCACCGTCAGCAAGGAAATCGAGCTGGCTGAGCCGTTCCAGAACCTCGGGGCCAAACTCGTCAATGAGGTCGCCAGCAAGACCTCCGACGTCGCCGGCGACGGCACCACGACCGCGACGGTGCTGGCCGAAGCGATCTTCGCCGAGGGGTTGAAGAACGTCACCGCCGGTGCGGCTCCGATAGCGCTCAAACGCGGCATTGACGCCGCGGTGAATATCGCGGTCGAGGAGATCAAGAAGCAAGCCGTCAAGGTCCGCGGCAAGGACGACATCGCGAAGGTCGCCACGATCAGCGCCAACGGCGACAGCGACGTGGGCAAGATCCTGTCTGCGGCGTTTGACAAGGTCGGCAAGGACGGCGTGATCGAGATCGAGGAAGGCAAGAGCCTGGACACGACCTGGGAACACGTCGAGGGGATGCAGTTCGACAAAGGCTACATCTCGCCCTATTTCGTGACCAATCCCACGTCGATGGAGGCCGTGCTCGACGATCCGTACATCCTGATTTTCGAGAAGAAGATCAGTAGCCTGCGCGACATGATCCCGCTGCTCGAGAAGGTGCTGACCGCCGGCAAACCGCTGCTCCTCATCTCCGAAGATGTCGAGGGCGAAGCCCTGGCCACCCTGGTGGTCAACAAGCTTCGCGGCACGTTCGCCGTGTGCGCCGTCAAGGCCCCCGGTTTTGGCGATCGGCGCAAGGCCATGCTGGGCGACATCGCGGTCGTTACCGGCGGCGAGTTCATCAGCGAAGACCGCGGCTTGAAGCTGGAGAACATCACGCTCGAGCAACTCGGCCGCGCCAAGCGCGTGACGATTACCAAGGATGAGACGACTATCATCGAGGGGGCCGGTCAGAAGAAGGCGATTCAGAGCCGCACCGAGCAGATTCGCAGTCAGATCGACAAGACCACCAGCGACTACGATCGCGAGAAGCTCCAGGAGCGGCTCGCCAAGCTGACCGGCGGCGTCGCGGTCGTCCAGGTTGGCGGTTCTACCGAGATCGAGGTCAAGGAACGCAAAGACCTGGTCGATGACGCCTTTCACGCCACCAAGGCGGCGGCCGAAGAGGGCGTCGTCCCCGGCGGCGGCGTGGCGTTCCTGCGCGCGATCAAGCCCGTGCTCGACGCGGCGAAGAAGATTGAGAGCGAGGAGGCCATCGGCTATCGCATCGTCGCGAAAGCTCTGGAGTACCCCGCCCGGCAGATTGCCGAAAACGCCGGCGACGATGGCGGCGTGGTGGTCGACGAGATTCTCTCACGCGGCAAGAACTTCGGTTTTGACGCCGCGAAGGGCGAGTACGTGGACATGTTTGAGGCTGGGATCATCGATCCGGCCAAAGTCGCGCGCGTCGCCCTCCAGAACGCGGCCAGCGTCGCGGGTCTGTTGTTGACAACCGCTGTGCTCTGCACCGAGTTCAAGGAAGACAAGCACGAGCCGATCGAAGGCGCAACGCGCTAGGTGAAGAATAACCACAGAGGCACAGAGACACAGAGGAGTACAGCAGGCCGGGATTTCCCGACCCAAGACGGACTCCTCTCTGTGCCTCTGTGTCTCTGTGGTTTGTTTCTGCCCGTAACCGGACTGGCAAGCGGTTTAGGTCCGAGGCGCTCGTGGCCGAGAAACGCGACTATTACGAAGTCCTCGGGGTCAGTCGCGATACATCGCCGGAGGAAATCAAGAAAGCCTACCGCCAGGCCGCCCTCAAGTTTCACCCGGATCGCAACCGGGAACCCGGCGCGGAGGAGCGCTTCAAGGAAGCCGCCGAGGCGTACGAAGTCCTTTCAGACCCGGAAAAGCGGAACCGCTATGACCGCTACGGCCACGCCGGACTGAAGGGTGTCAGCATCCATGACTTTTCCGGCATGGGAACTGACGACGTCTTCAGCATGTTCGGCGACATTCTCGGCGACCTCTTCGGCGGCGGCTTCGGCCGTTCGCGGGTCGACCGCGGCATCGACATCCAGACGGTCATCGACATTGACCTGAAGGACGTGCTCACCGGCGTCGAAAAGACCCTGCGTTTTGAACGCCAGGATTTCTGCCAGCCCTGCGGCGGACAGGGTTGCGAGCCCGGCACGCAGCGGCGGACCTGCCCAACCTGCGGCGGCTATGGCCAGGTCGAGCGGCAAACCGCGCTGGGCTTTTTCGTCACGCGGACCGTCGTCGAGTGTCCCCAGTGTCACGGCCGCGGCTGGCACGCCGAGCGGGCCTGTCGGCAGTGTCGCGGCAGCGGTCGGGCGCCGCGCGAACGCCTGCTCGAAGTCAAGATTCCCGCCGGCATTCACGATGGCCAGAGCATTCGCATCCGCGGGGAAGGCGAGCCCAGCGCCAACGGCACTCACCGGGGCGACCTGCGTTGCGTCGTTCGCGTGCGCGAACACGAGTTCTTCCAGCGCGACGGCGATCACCTGATCTGCCTGTTGCCGCTGAGCTTCACGCAGACCGCGCTCGGCGCGCAGGTGGAGGCGCCCACCCTCACCGGCGCGGCGCCCCTGCGAATTCCGCCCGGCACGCAACACGGCGCCGTCTTTCAACTGCCAGGCAAGGGCTTGCCCAACCTGCGGTCCGGCCGTCGCGGCGACCAGGTCGTGCAGGTGCTGATCGAGATTCCGAAGAAACTCGACCGGCAGCAGGAAGAGCTGCTGCGCAAGTTCGCCGCGACAGAGGACAAGGACGTCCTGCCGCAGACCAGAGGTTTTTTTGAGCGTGTCAAGGAGTACCTGACACGCGAAGGCGAGAAGCAGTAGCGGAGCGAATCGGAGCCGCGCAGCGTTAGCGAGCGGAAATCAGCGCCATGACCAGCGACAGCACTGACCAGGAACACCCCGCCGCGGCGGCGGACTCCGCAACGGACCCCGCCGCAGCGCCCGCGGACGAATTGACGCAGCTCCGCCGCGAGCGCGACGAGCTGCGTGACAAGAACCTGCGTCTGCTGGCCGAACTTCAGAACCAGCAGAAGCGGGCCCAGCGTGACAAGCAGGAAGCCCTGCGCTTCGCCGAGTCGGACTTCGCCCGCGAGCTGCTGCTCGTGCTGGACGATTTCGAACGCACGCAGGACGCCGCGAAAACCGCCGACGCCCAGACGGTCGCCGACGGCGTCAAGATCGTCTATGACCACTTTCTCAAGATCCTCGCTTCGCGCGGCGTGAAACCGATCGACGCCGCCGGGCGGCCGTTCGATCCGACCTTTCACGAAGCCCTGATGCAGATGCCGAGTGCGGCGCATCCCGCCGGCACGGTCGTGCAAGAAGCCGCGCGCGGGTATACGATGCATGAACGTGTGTTGCGGGCCGCCCGCGTGGTCGTTTCGAGCGGGCCACCGGCCGAGCCGCAGGAGTAACCGCTGTGCCCACGTACGAGTATGCGTGCCAAGCGTGTGCGCACACCTTTGAGCAGTTCCAGTCCATCACCGCGACGCCGCTGCGCAAGTGCCCCGCCTGCGGCAAGCCGCGGCTCCAGCGGCTGATCGGCGCCGGCGGCGGGCTGATCTTCAAAGGCTCCGGCTTCTACCTGACCGACTATCGCACGGACTCCTACAAAAAGGCGGCCGATGCGGAGCAGAAGTCCGCGACCGGCGCTGCCGAGAAGAAGGACTCACCTGCCAAGGCGGAGCCGTCCGCTCCAGCGAAGATCTCAACCAAGCCCGAACGCAAGCCGACGAAGGCGGCGACTTGACGCGTCTGCCCACCCGGTGAGAATAGTCGCCTATGGCCCAGTCGAAGAACATCGCGTTGACCGTCATTACGCCCGAGCGGCAGGTGCTCGACGTCCAGGCCGACGCTGTGGTCATTCCCGCGCACGACGGCGAGCTCGGCGTCCTGCGGGACCGCGCCGCCCTCATGTGCGAGCTGGGGATCGGGCAGCTTCGTTACACGCAGGCCAGCCAGACGCGTCGCCTGTTCATCGATGGCGGCTTCGCGCAGGTGTTCGACAATCACGTCACCGTGCTGACCAGCCAGGCCTTGCCCGCGGAAATGGTCAGCGGCGAGGTGCTCACTGCGGCTGAAAAGGACGCCGCGGCGTCGGCCGGTCCGGCTCGTGAGCCGCACGAACGCGCCCAGCGGCGGCTGAGCACGCTGCGGCGGCTGGCCAGTTCACGCTGAATCGCCCAGCGCACCGCCCAGGCCCCACGTGGGTGATGGCGCGGGCGGCGGGGCTATCGACTCTGACGACATCACCGCGTTCGTTGCGCTGCTGAGAGGCCAGTGCTCTGTCACGCATGATTCGACGGGGAGCATGGGCCTCTGGCCCGTACGAAACACGGATTGCTGTGCGCCGGGAACCACCACGTGAGCGTTGACGAAGCACGAGCGGCTGGCCCGCAGACCCCTTCCCTTTCAGCGCGGGGTTGGGGAAGCGGCGAGATTGCGGCTGTTCGCGCCCCGCTCCCTGTTCGCTCCCCACAGAGGAGAGGGGTCATCACAACCTGTCGCACGGGCTTCTAAATCACCGTGCGCGATTCGGCAGCGCAGATCCGAGCCGACCGCGCGAGCGGTCGCAAGTATGTTCGCGAGCTGGCGCGCGCGGCTCGGACAGGCGCCGCCCATTCGCGCACGGTGATTTAGCCTCTGCCTTCACCGGCAAGCTGCCGGCGCTACAGTGGTATTGTCAGAAGCTCGTACTCATCGTCCGCCAGCACGCACGACGCCCTTCCAGCCCGGCTGAACGGACCTTATCATCCGCAACGTGACACCCCCGTTCGTCCGAGCACACCCCCCCCGGTTGAGTCGCGCAACACGCAGCCTACGCCGCGCAGACCCTCGGACCCCCTGAAAGGACCAGGCCATGGAAGTAGTTCTCGACGGAAATTCCCTCTCGATCGAAAAAGTCGCCGCCGTCGCGCGAAGCGGGGCCAACGTCGCAATCGCCCCCGCCGCCCGCGAAAAGGTGCAACGCTCGCGCGCGTTCCTCGAACAGTGCGTCGCCAAAGGCATCGCCATCTACGGCGTCACCACCGGCATCGGCGAGCTGGCGCGCGTGCGGATTTCGCCCGAGCAGAGCGCCGAGTTGAGCCGCCGCATCATCTACAGCCATTCCGCCGGCACCGGCGACCGCTTCCCCGACGACTCCGTCCGCGCCGCGATGCTCCTGCGCGCGAACGTGCTCGCCAAGGGCTGCTCCGGCGTCCGTCAGAAGCTGCTCGACACCGTCCTCGACATGCTCAACAAGGGCGTCATCCCCTACATCAACGAGAAAGGCTCGCTCGGCGTGAGCGGCGACCTCTCGCCCATGTCGCAGTTCGCCGAGGTCGCCATCGGCGAGGGCCGGGCGTTCTACAAAGGCGAGCTGCTGTCCGGCGCCGCCGCCATGAAGGCGGCCGGCGTCACGCCGACCGACCTGACCTTCAAGGAAGGTCTGGGCCTCATCAACGGCTCGCAGATGATGACCGGCGGCGCCGCCCTGCTATGCTACGACGCCGAGCGGATTCTCAAGAACGCCGTGATTGCGTCGGCGATGACGCTCGACGCCCTGCGCGCGGTCGAGCGGGCCTACGACCCGACCGTCCACCGCGCCCGCCCGTTCCCCGGCCAGAACGCCGTCGCGGTCAACCTCCAGCGGCTCTTCAAGGGCAGCGCGATCATGGCCGACCGCACCGGCAAGGTGCAGGACGGCTACTCGCTCCGCTGTACGCCCCAGATCCAGGGCGCCTCGTTCGACACGCTTGAGCACGTGCGGAAGACCGTCCACATCGAGATGAACGCCGCCGCCGACAACCCGCTGTTCTTCCCCGACGAGCAGCAGTACTACGCCGCCGGGAATTTCCACGGCCAGCCCATCGGCATGGTCGTCGATTTCCTGTGCATCGCGATGTCGGAAATCGCCAATCTGTCGGAGCGTCACGCCAACCGGATGCTCAACCCGGTCCTGTCGGGCCTGCCCGACTTCCTGGTCGAGGGCAACGGACTCAATTCCGGCCTCATGGTCGCCCAATACACTTCCGCCGCGCTCGTGTCGGAAAACAAGGTGCTCTCGCACCCGGCGTCGGTCGATTCGATCAGCGTCTCGGCCGACCAGGAAGACCACGTGAGCATGGGCCCGATCGCGGTTCGCAAGTGCGGCGAGATTCTTCGCAACGTGCGGACGGTGCTCGCGATCGAAATGATGTGTGCGGCCCAGGCATTTGATTTCCACCGCGGCAAGCAACCCGGCCGCGGCACGCAGCTCGCCTACGACCTGATCCGCCGGAAGGTGCCGTTCCTGAAGGACGACCGTGTGCTGTACCCGGACATCGAGGAAATCCGCAAGTTGATCGAATCGAACGCGATCCTCGACGCCGTCGAGAAGGAAGTCGGCCCGCTGCTCATGGCCCGCGACATGACGGACCTGCCGACGCCGAACGTGTAATTCCATGCAAGGCCGTCTCCCGCCGAGCACAACACGGCCCGGCGGGAAACAGCCTCTCATGGGATCACAGCTTCGCAACAATTGCCGCGGTCATCTGCGCCGTATTCGCGGCGCCCTTGCTGAACACATCCGGGCCGCCGGGCAGACGCAGCATGTCGTACGTGCGCACCTTGCCTTCGGCGACGACCGCGGCGATTGCCTGCTTGATCCGCTCCGACTTCGCCGTCTCGCCCAGGTGATCGAGCAGCATGCACGCCGACAGGATCATCGCGATCGGGTTCACGATCGGCGGGTTCAGCTTCTCGTATTTCGGGGCCGAGCCGTGCGTCGGCTCGAAAACCGCCACCTCGTCGCCCAGGTTCGCGCTGCACGCAAAACCCAGCCCGCCGACCAGGCCGGCGAACGCGTCGGACGCGATGTCGCCAAACATGTTGCTGCACACCACGACGCCGT
>CAYMXT010000003.1:56802-57438 GCA_964394415.1 uncultured Planctomycetales bacterium | reverse complement strand
AGGTGTAATCCGGGTAGCAGCAAGCTCCGGTCGGCGGCTGCGGGCACTGGTCGCACGTCGTGTCGGCGCCCAGCCAGTTGCCGGTGCAATCCGTCTGTGTCGTGATCGCGCAGGTGTAATCCGGGTAGCAGCAAGCTCCGGTCGGCGGCTGCGGGCACTGGTCGCAGGTCGTGTTTGCACCGAGCCACGTGCCGGTGCAACCCGCCTGTGACGTGATGGCGCACGTGTAGTCCGCGTAGCAGCACGCGCCGGTCGCGGTATACCCGCCGTCATACTTGATTGTCGCGTAGTCCTGACCATGCGCGATGCTGGCACGGCTGTCGCCCGTCACATAGACGTTGCCCGCCCCGTCCAAGGCGATGGCGGTGGCGTGGTCACTGTCGCCGCCGGGGCCGTCATAGCGCGCCGCCCACTGCTGCACGCCGGCGGCGTCGTACTTGATTGTCGCGTAGTCCGGACCATGCCAGACGCTGGTATAGCTGTAGCCCGTCACGCAGACGTTGCCAGCGCCGTCCAAAGCGATCGCCGTCGCCCGGTCGTCGCCGTGGTACGGGCCGTTATAGCGCGCCACCCACTGCTGGACGCCGGCCGCGTTGTACTTGATGGTGGCGTAGTCGTCGTCCGCTGTGCCGCTGC
>CAYMXT010000003.1:43144-56702 GCA_964394415.1 uncultured Planctomycetales bacterium | reverse complement strand
CGTCACGTACACGTTTCCGTCCGCGTCAACGGCCAGCGCAGTCGCTTGGTCGTCCCCGTCGCCCGGGCCGTTATAGCGCGCCACCCACTGCTGCACGCCGGCCGCGTTGTACTTGATGGTGGCGTAGTCGTCGTCCGCTGTGCCGCTGCCCCAGCTAGAGCCCGTCACGTACACGTTTCCGTCCGCGTCAACGGCCAGCGCAGTCGCTTGGTCGTCCTCGTCGCCCGGGCCGTTATAGCGCGCCACCCACTGCTGCACGCCCGCCGAGTCGTACTTGATGGTCGCGTAGTCCCGGTCTCCTCCGAAGTGGCTGGCGCCAGTGACGTACACGTTTCCATTCTGATCGACGGCGACCGCGACCGCGTAGTCGTCGCCGCTGTCATAGCGCGCCACCCACTGCTGGTTCTGTGCGTAAACCCCGAAACAACAGACCAATGATACGAGGATTGCGGCCCCCAGAATGCTGCGTTTCATACTTCCATTCCTCCACGGGCAGCCGCCGCCGGGCCGGCCCGGCAACTAGCCCGACCCGGCAACGGCCTGCTCATATTGGGACTCTCTTCTCGGGCAAAAAAAAACACACGGCGCCACGCCGGCGCCTTTCCGCACCCCGCACGTCCCGGCATGCCGGGACGGGGCACGGTCGCCCGCCGCGTACACGGCAGGCCCAGTCACGTTCTGAGAGATGTGCTCGTCGCTGTTCGTTCACCTCCTTCGCCTGTGTCCGAGGCCGGCGGGGTTGCTGGGTGCGCGTCGTGCGAAGCTCGTCGAAGTTGTGAGAGGTTTCGTCGAGTTCAGCCCAGGAACATGCCTCTGAACAAGCAGGCGGGAGCCAGACCGACACGCCACCCAAACCCTGGTCGCCAGACCAAGCGCCGACCGGGACTATTCCTTTGTCTGTGCGTTCGTTCTCCTTTCAAAGGACAATCGTACAATAATCGATGTCGCACGAAAGTCAAGCGCGTTGACATGCTTTTTTTCTGAGGTATGATCAAAGTGCGATGAACACCATTCAGGAGGGCGTTCAGATTGAACCAACACCAGTCGCCGAAACCGCGCTCGCCAGGATTCGCGAGGTCGGCACGCGCTTGCGCGAAGTGCTCGCCGACGTGTTGCGGGAGATCGGCGCTCCAACCTCCGCGTCTAAGCTCGCCCGAACGCTTCCCGTCGATCCCGAACTGTGTCGCAAAGTCGTCGTGGGAACCAGCGCAACTGACGGTCTGACAGCGGTTTACAGCTTGCCTGGCACCGACGGACTGCACAGCTTCTGCAACGCCGTCGCCGACCGCATCCCGCAGCCGATCACGCTCCGCCTGCGCGCCGCCATCGATGCTGTCGACCGCTGCACGCGGGACGTTGCCCGCACCCGTGCCGAGATGCTCCGCATGATCGCACCGGAGGTTCCCGGGCAGCGCACCCAGGCGTTCAAGTTGGCCCGCGCCGCCCTGTTTCGCGGTGCCCGCGAGTACACCGGGCGGAGCTGCGACGTTCAAATGACGATTGCCGCCGCGGTCGCCAGCCCAGACGATGAGCAGCACATCGATGTCGGTGCGATCCTTGGTGTTATGGGACTATCACGAATTCGACCCGCCATGCCGATCTGCGTCGGCACCGGCGGCACGCTCGCGGAGATCAGCCGCAGCGGACGACAGGTCGGCTGCTTCGCGCTCGACGGCGGGCCGATCGGCGAAAACCACGCCAGTCCGCTGGTCGCGGAGTTCTGCACCCAACCGCCGCCGAACATCACCTCGGTGCGGACGCCGGTCGGCATGACTCACGTGGTTGATTTGGACGACCTCCCGTTGCGGCGGAAGATCGACCTGGCGTTCGGCACGAAGATGCTGGGCGCGGGGCGACATCCGCTGCACGGCCCCCGGCCCTATGAGTCCTTCTCGAGCCGCGTCGTGATCCCGGCGGAACACCAACTGGTGGACGTGTACTGGGCACGGTCGCTGGCTGCGTCGTCAATCGCGAGCGTGGATACGTTCTTCTTCGGCGCCTACGCCGAGGGCTTGGACTGGGACCAGCGCTGGTTCGACCGGCACATGGACGCGGGCGAGCTTCAGCACCTGGGCGTGGGGATCTCGCGTTGCGAGACGCCGCTCTACCGCCGGCACCCGGAGCTGACGAAGCGGCTATTTGACGCGCTGGGCTGGAACCCGGATGACTTTGTCGGCTACCGCTGCGTGCAGCGCTACCCGCCGTGGTCCTTCATGCGCGTGATGGGCTTCGACTTCTCCCACGCGGCGAGGTGAACCCGGCTGTCGGCTGTGAAGAGCACCGGCCGAAGGCCGATGCTCCCCTTCTGGTTCTCCTGTCCGTCGGATCAGCGCCCGCTCAGCAGCGCCACAAGCGCGTTGATGTCGCCAAAATCGACCTGGCCGTCCGTGTTGCAGTCCGCGTTCCAGAGATAGCACGTCGGGAACGCCGCCTCGTACGCGGTCGGGTCGCTCAGCGCCAGCACGAACGGGTTGATGTCGTCGAAGTCCACCAGCCCGTCGCAATTCAGGTCGCCCAGAAGCCAGACGTCGAGTTCGGCGGCCGCGCTCGTCACCGTGCCGCACGTATTCGTAACGACGCAGTCGTAGCCGCCGCTGTCGGCCACCGTGAGGTCCGTCAGGGTCAGATTCTTCTGCGTCGCGCCGTCGATGTTCGCGCCGTCCTTGCGCCATTGGTAGGTCAGCGGCAGGGTGCCGCTGGCCGCGACGGCGAAGGTCGCCGCTTCGCCCTCGTGGCGCGTGGCGCGGTACGGCTGGCCCAGGATGCTCGGCGGCGTGCAGGCGTCGACGGCCCAGATCTCGACATCGTCCAGGTTCCAGCCGCAATAGCGCCAACTGTTGTCCGTCGGGCCCAGCGACCAGCGCACGTACACAGTGGGCTGGTCGTCAGCGACGGCGGACAAGTCGTACTCCTGCGACGACCAGTCACAATCGGCGACCTCGTAGTCGGGGTTCTGCCAAATCGGGGTCCAGGTCGCGCCGTCATTGCTCGCGCAAATGTCGGCGTGGTCAAACGTCCGCCGCTCGACGCCGAGCCAACGCCAGAACCGGAGTTTGACCTGCGTCCGACCGGTGCAGTCAATCGCAGTCGTAGTCAAATGGTATTCCGGCATATTATTGGTGTAGTCGCCGTTCAGATTGTATCCATAGACATAGGCGCCGGTGTGGCCGGCGGTCGGATCGGGGCAGCCGAACTCGCCGCCCAACCCCGCGGGAACGCCGAAGGCCCAGGCGCCGCCCGAGCTGGTCCAGCCGGGGTCCGTGTCCAGGGACCAGGTGTAAATGGGGTGCAGACTGTCAACATGAAGCGTCACGGTGCGTGTGGTGTCCCCCACGTGCGTCGTCATGTTGACAAACTGGACGTGCGCCTCGTACGTGCCGAGCGGTAAGGTGTTCACATTCGCGTTTAGCGACACCGCACAGGTAAGCGGCTCACCAGGCAGTAGCGTCCCCGCGGCATTGCTGATCGAAACCCACGCCTGGTTCGCGGTCACCTGGTAGCTCAGGGGGGTAGTGCCATTGCTGGTCAGCACGTAGTCGGTGCTAATCGGCGTGAAAGGCCCGCCCGCCGCGCCCCAGCTCTCGAGGGCCGTGGTCGGCGTCACGGTCATGCCGGTCTGCGCCGGTGGACAGCCCATGTTGTGGGCCGCGAAGCCGGTGCAGATTTCGTTGTAATGCGGCGTGCCGTTGTAGATGAAGCCGTCGTCGTCGTCGAGAATGAGAAAATCAATGGTAATCGCCGGCGTGATCAGGTTGCCGTCGTGCAGCATGATCGAGTTGAGCGCGAGCGGCGAGAGGATCTGGAGGTAGGTGTTGGGGTAGGTGGCGGCCAGCGCGTTGCGCGTGTCCCAGACGCAGCCCGAAATCAACATGCCGCAATCGTGGACTTCGCCTTCGCACGGGTACTGGTGTTGATTAACGGCCGAGCGGATCCCGCCGACGCAGTTGTTGGAGTAAAAGCCGTATCCGAGCACTGGGTCGTCGGCGATCAGCATGGAAACCACATCGCTCATCCCCTCACCATATTGGCCCTGACCGCTGCCGCCGACGGCGACCAGGTGGTGTCCGTACTCGTGGTGGATCACGCCGGAGAAGGCCGTGTTGGAGCAGCCGCCCAGCGCCCGGAACATGTTGATGGCCGTGCCGTTGTAGAAAGCGTTGCACGAATCGTGGATATTGACTTTGACGGGAAAGGCATACTGGTTGTAGATGACCGGATAGAAAGCATTGAAGCTCAGGGCCCAGTCGCGCACGACGTTGGCCTGCACATAGCCATTGACTTCCGCGCGGTAGAATTCCGTGTTGTTGCTGGCATTGTGCAGGAAGTCCACGGGGCCGGGCGGCGTGACGCTGTAGGTAATGGTCGAATTGGGGGCCGACTGGTTCTGCACGTCAAACCAGAGGCCGCTCAGCGAGGACGTGATGTCAAGCGGTTCCGTGCCGGCATAAGGCAGCACGAAATCGCCGTTCTCGTCGGTGTAAACCGTGGTATCGCCCGCGGTCAGCCGGGCGTACTTCAGCACCAGCGGGTTCTCCGGGTTGCACACGTCCGCCTTCGGCGGCAGCGTGTCCGTCGCCACACCGGCGACGTTGCCGTGGATGTCGGTGTGCAGGACCTGCGTCTCGCGGTAGAGCACGTCGCCGGTTGCGGCGTCCGTGATGAACAGCCATTTCTCGTAGTCGGCCGACGCGTCGCGGCCATTGTCGCCAACGAAAGCGAGCGCCACGGCTGGGGCGACGTCGAGGTCGTCGCGCCCGGCCCAAACGGTCAACTCCGCCGGCGTGAAACTCACCAGCCCCGGCACCGCGCGTGCGGCGGCGGCCTGCGCGGCCCCCTCCGCAACGTGGCGACCCGCACCGGCGGGCACGGTGAAGCCCCTCAGAGCACGCAGGCTTGAGCCTACCCAGACGATCGGGAAACCGGCGACGTTGCGCACGAGCACGCGCAGCTCAGCCCGATAGACCTGCAGGCCACCGGTGTATTGACTGTAGTACACAAGCGTGAACTTGAACGTACCCAGGTCCGGTTCGTAGAGCACCGGCTGCGTGTACAGCCCGTTGAACGTGTTGCCGGGCAGCAATTCAGACGCGGCCAGGCCGAACAGGTCGCTGTGTGCCTGCACGAACGCCGCCGCGCTCTGCTCGGGCGACCCGCCGCCCGCCAGCGGCACGCCATAGACGCGCGTCAGACGCTCGGAATTCAGCCAGAGTTGCGCCCCCGGGGCCGCGTTTTCCAGCCGCTGCACGGCGTCCGGCGACGGGGGTACGGCCCCGACGACCCGTGTCAGAACCAACAAAGCCAGGCAACCCAGCCACACGCGGCTGCGCATCTCGCGTCCTCCGGAGACCTAACGACGGGGCACCGTGCGGCCGCACGGCATCCCTATCAGCGACCATAACGACTGAACAGGTACCACGACAAGCGAATTCGCCGGCGCGCGGCTGCGCCCGATAACACTGGCGGGCCGCGCTGCTCGCCAGAGTATAGGCTCCGCGCACAAGACGCAGCGCCGACACAATAGCCGCTGGAGCGTGGCGTTGCCGACGGTCCAGCGGCTATCGGCGCGTCCACGGCCGCCGTGCGGAGGCGGACTACGGGTTCAACAGCGCGACGAACGAGTTGATATCGTCGAAATCAACATCGCCGTCGCCGTCGCAATCACCGTTCAGGTAATTGCAGTTCGGATACTGCGCCTGGTACGCGACCGGGTCGGACAGCGCCAGGACGAACGGGGTGATGTCGTCGAAATCGACGTCGCCGTCGCAGTCCATGTCGCCGACGGTGAACGGCGGGTTGCAGTCGAAGACGACAATCGCGAAATCGTCGAGCGCGGCTTCGACAATCGAGCCGGAGCCGATGTCCTCGGCGATGAAGCGCAGGCGAATCTGCGCCGACATTGGGACCTTGTCCGTGATGTCGAACTGGTAGTACCACCAGCCGCCCGCGGTCTGCGGGCCGGAGGGTCCAACGGTCTCGGCGTTTGTCCAGGTGCTGCCTCCGTTGTTGGAAATATCGACGCGGAACGTGTCCGCGTTAGGCGCGCCACCCTGGTCGTTCGAGTACCAGCGCCAATAGCTCACCGAGGCATTGCCGTACGCGGCCAGGTTGAAGACCGGCGACCACAACGTGGTCTTGCCGTTATCGACGTCGTATGCGCCGATGCTCCCGCCGGCGACGTAGTCGGTCACCCAGCACTTCACGCCCGGCGGCGGCGTGTGGTCGTCTTCTGGCTGGGCCGCGGTGCCCTCCGGGTCGCCGCGGTTCCAGCGGCCGGTCGTGGCCGTGTCGTTCGGATCGCGGGCCCAGCCCTCATCAGTGGCCGCCTCGAAGTCGAAGCTGGAGACCGTGATGGTGGCATAAGCCGCGTGCGCCACGTAGAAGTTCGTCGGCGCGTCGGTCGGGTTGTACACAAGTTGGTTCGTCGTCGTCCGCGCACTGAAGTAGTAGCTCACCTTGGTGCCGCACGCGATTGTCGGGAAGACGGCGTCGTACACGTTCGGGCTGACGACCTGCATCGGGGTGGAGGTCCAGCTCCCATTGCCCAGTTTGTAGTACAGCATGCCGGAGCCTTCCTGGGGTTGGCCGGTCACGCCATAGACTTCCACGCGAATCGCGCTTCCACCGGCCGGGCTGACCAGCGCGGGTTTGCCATTGGGGAAGCTGAATCCCAGCAGAGCCACGGCCGGACAGGTCAGACCGTGGGCGCTGAACCCGGCGCAGATCTCGCTGTAGTGCGGCGTGCCGTTGGTGATATCGCCATCGTCGTCATCGAGTGTGAGGTAATCGACGGGGATGTCGTTGTTGATGGCCGAGCCGCTGTGCAGCATCATGGCGTTGATGGCGATCGGCCTGAGGATTTCCAGATACGTAGCGGGATAGTTGACCAGCAGGTTGTTGCGAATGCTCCAGACACAGCCGGAGAGCAACTTACCGCAGTCGTGGATTTCGCTGCCGCACGTCGAGCAACCGCTCGCCAAGTACTGGCAGGTGTTGTTGGCGGTGCGCAGCGGGGTCGCACACTGTCCGGCGTAGAAGCCATACGCGAGACCCGGGTCGTCCGAAATCAATACGCCCACTACATCCCCCATGCCTTCGCCATATTCGCCCTGCCCGCTGCCCGCGACGTTCACGAGGTGGTGTCCATACTCGTGATGCACGACGCTGGAGAACGCCATGTTGTTGCAGCTGCCGCCGGCGCGGTAGAAGTTGATCGAGCTGTAATCGTAATACGCGTTGCAGCTTGACGAAATATTGACATTGACCGGGAAGTTCTGCTGCGTCCCGATTGTGGGGTAGCTTGGGTTATAGGAAAGGATGAAGTCGCGCACAACGTTGGCCTGTACATAACCATTGACTTCGGCCCGATTGAACTCCAGACTGTTCAGGTCGTTGTGCATGAAGTTGGCCGGCCCGGGCGGCGTCACCGTCTGCTGGAGAATGGTGTTGCCCCCGCCCTGGTTCTGCACCGCGAACCACTGGCCCGCGATCGGCGAGTTGACCGTCACGGGACTCGAGCCGCCGTTCGGAATGGTGTAGTTGCCGTTGGCGTCAGTGTAGGCGTTCGTGGCGCCAATGCTGACGCGCGCCCACTTGAACGGCATCGGATTCTCGTTGTTGCACGCGTCCGCCGCGGGCGGCAGGCCGTCGGTCGCCTTGCCCTGCACGTTGCCGTTCACATCCGTGTTCACGATCCGATCTTCGCGGTGCAGGACTTGACCCGTCGCGGCATCCGCGATGAACAGCCATTTGGTGTACGCACTGGTTGCGGGCTGGGCGTTGTCGCCGACGAATGCCAGGGCGACCGCCGCGTTCGCCTCCAGATTGTCCTGGCCGGCCCAGACCACGAGGTCCGCGGGGGTGAAGTTCACCAGGCCGGGCACCTCGCGTGCCGCGGCGGCCTGTGCGGAGCCTTCGGCGATGTTGCGGCCGGCGCCCGCGGGAACCGTGAAGCCCTTCAGGTCGCGCAGGCTCGAACCCGCCCAGACGACCGGGTAGCTCTCGGCGTTGAGCACCAACAGCCGCAGCTCGGCCCGGTAGACGGGCAGCCCACCGGTGTACTGTGTGTAGTAGACCAGCGTGAACTTGTACGCCCCCGTCTCCGGTTCGTACATCAGCGGCTGTGTATACAAGCCGTTGAACGTGTTGCCCGGCACAAGCTCGTCCGGCCGCAGTCCGAACACGTCGCTGTTGGCCTGGACGAACGCGTCCGCCGACAGCTCGGGGGAAGAGCCGAAGCTGACCGGCGTGCCGAACACGCGCGTCAGTCGATCTCCTGTGTACTGCACCTGCACGCCTGGGAAATCCTGCTGAAGCCGGCTGACGGCTGGTGCGGACGTCGGCCCGGCCCACCCCGGGAGCGCCACCGTGGCGATCACCAGAACTAAACAGACCGATCTGCGCATACCATGTCCTCCTGGGGTTTGAAGCGCGTAAACTGCATGCCTCGCTTGCAGTTCAGACGTGACAACTAGACACCAAACTCTGAGCGCACCATTTACCTTATCGCTCGTGCCGATGGGCCTCAAGGTGCGCACGTGGCTCGCTCTCCGCCGGCGCGGCCATGACCGCGCCGTGCGCCGCGGTGACCGCACTGCATGTGCGCGGCGGCTGCGATTATCGGCCTAGACACGCGCGGCCGCCGCGCGCGTGACAACTTCTGACAGCCGCGCGCCGCCGAGCGACAGCCTCCGGCGAAGCCGCTACCATTCTGCGGCCATCGATGCGTCAGATGTTCTATCGTCCGGGTTTCAGTCGTGGACGCGGCCTCGTCGCGTCCATCGTCGCGGTCGCGCTGCTCGCGGGTGGTGGTCTGGCAGTCCGTTGGTATTGGGCCCGCCAGAGCCTGGGCTGGCAGGTCGCCCGCGGTCTGGAACTCCTCCAGTCCGCCGACACCCCCACGAAAGTGCGCCTCGCGCTCGATCAATGGGAGACCGCGACCACGGCCAACTGGCAGGCGCGGCGGGGCGACCTCGTCCGCCACCTGCTCGAGCACGGCCCGCTGGAGGACGCGCGCGTGCGCCTGCTCCTCACCCGCGTGGCCGGGGCCGACTATGGCACGCGACCGGCGGACTGGAAGCGCTGGCACGAAAACAACCGGCGCATCGCCGCCGACCTTTCGCCGCAGGTCCCGCGACGGGAAGCGGTTACGCTGCGCCCGCTGTGGACCGCCCCAGTCGGGCTGACCACCTGGTTCTCGACCATTCTCCCGCTCGATGGACAGATCTACGTCAGCTCGCTCGGGGCCGAGTTTCAGCAGGCCCAGGATGCCGCCGACGGCGTGGTGCGCGTAAACGGCTCGACGGGCGCCGCGGAGCTGGTTTTCACGCCGCCGCCCGAGCACCGCGGCCCGCGCGACGTGCTTGGCCTGGCCGCGGGCGACGACGAGCTGTTTGTCGCGTGCGCGAATGGCTCGGTCTACGCGATCGATCCGAACGGTCAGCCACGTTGGCACACCCACGCCGGCGATCCGATCATTAGTCCGCCGTTGACCACCGATCTCAACCGCGACGGGGCGCCGGATGTTGTCGTGGTCACGCGCGCGGCAAAGGGCACCACCGCGAAGGCCGTCGCCCTGTCAGGCCGCGGCGGACGCACGATCTGGGCGACAACCGTCGCTCATCCGCCCGCTGGTGATCCGCTGCTCGGGGCGACGCTGGCCCTGGGGCCGCTGCGCCCGGACGCTGGACCCGACTTGTTCGTCACGCTGCCAACCGGGGATCTCGCCGTACTGGCGCCGCGGACCGGCGAGCTGCGCGGGCACGAGGCACTGCCCGGTGGCAGCGTGGCGGGCACGCTGTGCCGCAGCGATTCGCCCGAGGCGGGTCCGCGCGTGCAGCTTGCCGATCGGCTCGCGAACGTCTGGTCGCTGGTCGCGGCGGGGCGCGAGCTCGAAGTGGTGCCGTGGCTCGCCCCGGCGATTCGCAGAGACGAGACGCTCATCGCAGCATTGCGCACGCTGACCGGCGGCGCGGGCCAACCCCCGCTCATCATCGTCTGCCCCACCGGCGATTTTCGCGCGGACCGTGCGGCAGTGTGCGGCCTGGCGCCCGACGGCGTGCGCTGGCGCTTGCCGGTGGGCGGCGCCATCTGGGCGACGCCCGCGGTCGCCGACCTGAACGGCGACGGCCAGCCGGAGCTGATCGTGGCAACGATCGCGCCGGGAGCTGAAGATCAAGCGGTCGGCGTCGTGACGATCGTCTCCGCGCACGGTCACGTCGTGGGCCGGCTCGAGCTGGATGCGCCGGTCGAATGCTCGCCCGCGGTGGCCGACGTGGACGGCGACAATCGGCTGGAAGTGCTCATCGCAGACCAATCAGGTCGGCTGCGTTGCTACACGACGACCGGTATCGGCCCGGTCGAATGGGGTCTGTTCGGCGGCGACAGTCACAACACGCGCAACGCGACCAATGCGTACGCGTGGGGTCAGACGCTGTTCGGCCGCCAACGGCGATGGCGACCACCGTGATTCGACCGGCACGCTCGGGATGCGGCATGGTATAGTCCGGCCGGGCAGCCGGTCCGAGCGACACGAGTCGGAGTCATTCATGCTGGGAAATGGGCCGCCGACGTCCGGCATTGGACGAGTGCTTCTCACGCCGCCAACGCGATGCGTGCTGATATTCCTCGGCGTGTCCGGCCTCGTCGGCTGCCATCAGCCGCGGCCGGCGTTCGACGACCGCCTCGTGATCGGCGAGGTCGTGCAGCGCTCCGAGTTCGCCGCCAACCTGCGGGCCCTCTGCCTGCCCGGCGGCCGGCTGACCGGCACGCCCAACGCCGAACAGGCCGCGGACTTCGTCGCCGCCAAACTCCGCGCGTACGGACTTCAGAACGTCCACTTCGAGCCGTTCGACATGTCGTGCTGGACCGTCCGCCGGACGCGCGTGACCGTCCTCGACGAGCCGCCCCGCGAGATCGAAGGCGCCATCGCGCTCGCCCGCACGCAGCCCACGCCGCCCGGCGGAATCACCACCGAACTGATCGACCTTGGCGACGGAAGCGACGAAGACTTCACGGCCCGCGGACCGGAACTGGCGGGCAAGTTCGTCCTTCTCAACGCGGGCGAGTCGCGCGGCCCGCGCGTCAAGCTGGCCTGCGCCCACGGCGCCGCCGGCGTCGTGTTCCTGAGCCGGCCGGAACGCCCACCCATCATCGGCAACGGTCACACCACGCCGCGCCCCGAGCCGGTCGTCGTCATCCCCCACGACCCGAACCTGCCCGCGCGCCTGGCCGCCGGCGAAACGCTGCGGCTCAACATCCAGCTCGACACCGAAAACTGGGCTTGCCGGCCCCGCAACGTCGTCGGCGAAATCCCCGGCCGCGGGCCGCGCGCCCGCGAAATCGTCCTCATCTGCGCCCATCTCGATAGCTGGCACCTGGCCGAGGGCGGCATGGACAACGGCAGCGGCTCCGCCACGATCCTCGAAACCGCCCGCGCCCTCGGCCGCCTCGGCTGGCAGCCCCGCCGCACGGTCCGCTTCGTCTGGTTCATGGCGGAGGAGCTGGGCCTCGAAGGCAGCGAGGCGTACGTGCGCCAGCACGCGGACGAGCTGGAAAACGTCATCGCGGTCATCAACCTGGACATGCCCGGCGCGCCGCGAAACCTCGCCTACAACGGCAACGCGGTCGTGGAGCCGTTCCTCAAGCGACTCGTAGCCGATCTGGCCGCCTGCGAATTGAGCCCCGAAATCGGCCACTGGACCGGCGGCAATGGCAGCGATTACGCCCCGTTCGCCCAACGCGGCGTCTGCGCCCTGACGATCGGCGGCGAACTCGGCCCCGGCGTCAAACACTATCACACCGCCGGCGACACCTACGACACGGTCGATCGCCGCGGCACGGTGCAATCCTCCGCCGTCCTCGGCGTCCTCGTCCGCCGTCTGGCCGACGAGCCGCAGCGGCCGACGCGGCCCGCCGCCGCGGCGACTGGCGAGGCAGGGAACAGGTGACCGGAGGCTGCGCTGGCGCGCGCTGGGCGGAGGACTCGTCGCCGGCGTCCTGGCGACTGCGTGTGTGGCGCCGTGGATCATCCATTGCGCTGGCACGCGCGGGTACGCGAGCATGGACCTGGCGGTTTCCTACAATCTCTATGTGGCCGCCTGGTACTTGGATCCGGTTGGTTGGGGGGGGGTAGAGCCTGAGTTTCGCAGGTACGCGCTGGAGGAAGTCGAGCGCCGGCAACTGACGCCTCGGGAGCGGCGCAGTTGGTTGGTTGCTTCCATCCTCGCCGAGCGGCTACCGTCTGGCGACGTGCGTACCGAAGCGGAGCTGTACCATAAGATGGGCGCGGTGGCCGGCGAGAACATCCGGCGGCATTTCTGGACGTACCTCCGTGGGCGCGTGCGCGAACTGTGGCGCGGGGTGGCCGGTCAGCCCTTCGAATTATGGCGCGACCGGATGGAGCCATCGGCGCGTGAGTGTCTTCGTGACGGCCACTGGGGCACACTCGCGCTCAAGCTCTTCAACTTCGTCGTCTGGCCGTTGATCGTGCTGCCGCTGACCGCGGTTGGATTGTGGTGGGCGGTGCGCCGGCGTGACGCCTGCGCCCAGCCGCTGGCGACCGCGCTGGCAGGCCTGCTGACGTTCATCCTGGCGATGGCGCTCATCATGGGCAACCCGCGCTTCCGAGTGCCGTACGATCCGCCTTTGCTGACGGCGGCAACATTGGGGTGCTACGTCGCGGTCCGGCGGTGGGGGCCAGCCACTGGTGCAGCAGGCCAGCGGCGACCGCGAGGTTCACCAGATGGAACGGATATACCGGCGTTGTAAAGCGTGGCTCCGCCCAGGCCAGGAGCGCGACCAGGGCGGTCTTGTAGACCAGCGGGGCTTGGTAGCAGAAGTGCCACCATTGCCGCCGCACGAGCGCGTAGACAAGGGTCAGCGGCAGGCAGAGGAAGGACAGGCAGACTACAACGCGACCAAACAGCGACGCAGCGAATTGCAGCGCCAGCGCCGCAGCCGGGCCGGGCCGCGCTCCCACGAACTCAAACGGGTTGCGTGCCAGTTCCGCGCGCAGTTGTCGGTACCCGTCGAGAGGCTCGTGCTGTGTAGCGAGCGCGAGGCGGTAGAATTCGCCGGGGTAGATGCCGGCTGTGATCTGGTCAGCCAGGGTGCGCAGCACGCGGCGCAAATACACCGCTGGGGCCGCGCGCACGCAATTCACGAACTCGGCCTTCAAGAGACGGTCCGCCTCGGCCGTGACGGGGCACGTCGCGCGGCCGAAGTGCGCGCTCAGCAAGTTACGCACGACCGGATCGTCGTCGCTGGTTGTGATGTCCCACGGGTTGTCCGGCACGACACCGAAACCAATCAGCGCAACCAATCCACCGTTGGTCGAAGTGAGCAGCGGTCGGCCGGTGATGTGGTGCGTGTAGATGCCCCAAGGGAGAAGCGGAGCGTATGCAGCGATTAACCATACAAGCGCCCGAGACAGCCTGTGTTGGCCCCCCCCCCCCCCCCCCCCCCCAGGGGGCGGACCGAGCCCCACACCCCGGGGCGAGCCCGAGGGAGCGGCGCGCGGTGGCGGGCCCGCCCCATAGCAGGGCCCCCCCCCGCCGGGTGG
>CAYMXT010000003.1:40942-43134 GCA_964394415.1 uncultured Planctomycetales bacterium | reverse complement strand
CTGTGTTCCCCCCCCCCCCGCGTCCCCCGAATGCCGCGAACGGAGCCAACAAGCCTGGCAATAGCAGCATGTCCGACCGGAAGTTGGCGGCCAAGCCGAATAGCAGGCCGGCCAGCGCCAGTTTGCCGCTGGGCCGGTCCGGCTCGGTAAGCGCTTGGAGCAAGACCACGCTCGCAAGCAAGACCAGACTCGCCAGAATCCCCGCTTCCCACCGGATGGCGTGGAAGGCGTACCACGGAATCGAAACCACCAGCAACGCGCGCAACAGCGTCAGCGCATCGAACCCAAGCAGCCTGCGCTGCGCCAGCGTCCGGACGAGGCAGGCACCCCCCAGCAGCGCCAAGGCTCCCTGCACCGCCATCAGCACGACGCGGTTTTGCGTGAGCGCCAGCAACCAGGCGTATCCCCACATCGGAAACGTCGCTACGCCGCGCCGCGCGGCGGCTCCGGGATCAAAACCCGCCCGAATCACATCCGCCAGGTCAAGGAAGTACGGCTGCAACCCGCCTTGCAGCCCGTCCGCGTCGCGATTCAGGTACAGCACCGCCGCCGCGACGGCGCCGCCGAGCCATACCCAATGCCGGTCGATGAAGGTTCTCAGCACGCCAGCGCCTCGTGCATCGCGGTCTGCGCGCGTCGCGAATAGGTGGCCCGCGCGGCGCACAGGGAGCCTCCCCGTGCGAGGTCGCCAGTATACCGGGCGGCAAGCCGCCCGCCCGACGCACCGAACGTCCGGCGCGCGAGCTCTGTTCCAGCCCACAGGCGGCACCTGGATAGAACCGCACGTACCCCTCACTTGCGGGCGCGGGCCTACACCGCGTGCGGCTGCGACGGCTCGGCGTCGCTCTGCTCCGCGGACGCCGGCGTGGCGGGGTTGGCTTCGTGCCGGCTGAACCACACCCGCCAGAGCGTCTGGAAGAGAATCTGCACGTCCAGCCACAGACTCCAGTTGCGGATGTAGAACAGGTCGTGCTGGATCCGCTTGTGCAGCGAGCTGTTGCCCCGCCAGCCTTTGACTTGTGCGTAACCCGTCATGCCGGCCTTCATCTTGTGCCGCAGCATGTAGTTCGGGATGTCGTGCTTGAACTCGGCGATGAACTCCGGCCGCTCCGGCCGCGGGCCGACCAGCGACATCTGCCCCGCGATGACGTTGAACAGGTTCGGCAGCTCGTCCAGACTCGTCCGCCGGAGAAAACCGCCGATCCGCGTCCGCCGCGGGTCGACGGTCTGCGACCACACCGGGCCGGCGGCCTCGGCGTCCGCCCGCATCGTGCGGAACTTCAGCATCTCAAACGCCCGGCCATCCAGCCCTGCCCGCCGCTGCCGATAGAACACCGGACCCGCGCTGCTCAGCTTCACGAGCACCGCCAGCACCGCCATCGGCACCGCCGCGATGACCAGGCAGACGCTCCCCACAACCAGGTCGAACGCCCGCTTCAGCAGAGCGTTCGAGCCGTACAGCGGCGTCTGGCGCAGCGAGAGAATCGGGACGCCATCGAGTGTCGTGACATCCTGCCGCATCACGAACGCCGGGTTCAGATCGGGCACCAGCCGCACGTCGGCCATCGACAGGCTCAGCGCGGCGAGCACCTCGTGCTCGCGTTCGGCCTGCGTCGTGGACAGCGCGATGAAGATCGCGTCGGGCGGATCGCGCTCGATGATGCGTGCGAGGTCGGCCAGCGGCCCGCGGATCGGGAGGCCGCGGATGGCGCTGCGGTCCGCGCGGTCATCGACGAAGTACGCGACCTCCAGCCCGGTCCACGGGCTGCGTTCGAGCGCCTGGAGCAGGCGTTGGGCCGACCGCCCGCTGCCGACGATCACGGCCCGCCGCCGGTTGAACCCGCGTCGCCGCAGCAGGCGCGCGACGCCGCGCACGCTCAGGCGAAACAGCGCGAACGTGGTCGTGCCGACGACGGCGTACGTGGCGATGAACTGCCGCGAGATCTTGCTCGTCCCCGGCAACGCGTAATCGACCAGCACGACGACCGTCACCGCCACGACGAACGCCTTGGCGATGTCGCGCAGCTCGCGCCAGAGGTTTTCGCTGCGGCGGGGCTTATACAGCCGCAGGCGCGAGAAGATGATGAGGTGTCCCAGCACGACCGCGGGGAGCATCGGCAGGAACCGGTCCGCGAAAGCGGGCACGCCCTTGGCCGGATCGACCGGCAGCCAGGCGAAGCGGATCCAGTAGC
>CAYMXT010000003.1:33029-40842 GCA_964394415.1 uncultured Planctomycetales bacterium | reverse complement strand
GCGCGCGGAAACCGGCCCGCCCTGGGATTGCACGCCCGCCCGGCGGTTTGGTACGGCGCGTTCACAAGTCCATAAAAGGGGACACTACTGATTATTGGAAGTGTTAAGAATCAGTAGTGTCCCCTTTTATTGGGTCAGCTCGCGCCACAGGTTTTCGCTGCGGCGAGGTTTATACAGCCGCAGGCGCGAGAAGATGATGAGGTGTCCCAGCACGACCGCGGGCAGCATGGGCAGAAACCGGTCCGCGAAGGCGGGCACGCCCTTGGCCGGATCGACCGGCAGCCAGGCGAAGCGGATCCAGTAGCTCGCCAGCCACGCGACGCCGACAGCCAGCGCATCGGCGACGACGAGCAGCGCGAGCACAAGCTGGTTATGTTGCTTCAGCACGGCGACATCTTACCCATCCGGGCGCGTAGCGTCCGACGCCGGGGCTGGGGAGCATCGGCCTCCGGCCGGTGCGATTCAGAGCCGCGAGCGCCAGCGAGCGATCCATCGCGCCCAGGCTCTGTACCGGCCGTCGCGGATGCGCGCGGCGGCTAAACAGGCAGCGTCCCGTTCTCACGGCGGACACGGCCGTGGCACACGCCCATCCGGGGCGATCCAGCGTCCGCGCGCGGAAACCGGCCCGCCCTGGGATTGCACGCCCGCCCGGCGGTTTGGTACGATGCGTTCACAGTCGGCGGGCATTCCTCCCGACGGGGCACATCGCCGGGACCACCGCCGACGCGCCGCGGCCCGCGGTGCGAAACGTGGAGCACAGACGATTCGTCTGTGTGAAGTGGAGCACAGACGATTCGTCTGTGTGAAGTGGAGCACGGACGATCCGTCTGATGAATAAAAGGGGACACTACTGATTATTGGAAGTGTTAAGAATCAGTAGTGTCCCCTTTTCCATGGACCGCGAAGTCTGGCACGCGGGGACTGCTTCGCGAGCTTCCCACAGCAAAGCAGAGCTTCGCTGTCCCCGCGGTCCCCCTCGACGCCATGATGGGGCGCCTCAGGTGTTCAGCATCTCGCGAATCCGGGCGAGCAAGTCGTCGGGCCGGAAGGGCTTTTCGATGATCGCCGCCGCGCCCGCCATCGCGACCTGCCGCAGCAGGCCGTGTGAATTGGCCGAGGCCGTCACCACCAGCGCGGGGAGGGTCAGGCCGCGCTGCCGCAGCGCGCCCAGCACCGCGAGTCCGTCCAGGCCCGGCATGTGAAAATCGAGCACGACGCAGCCGCGCGACTGTGGCGTCACGGATTCCAGGAATTCCTCGGGCGCGCCGAAGGCCCGCACGGTGAAGCCGGCGGCCTCGCACAAGCGCTGGAGCGCGCCGCGGACCGCGGCGTCGTCGTCCACGATGAACACGAGCGGCTCAGGGGTCATTGGGACAGGCTTCCGCCCCCGGCAAAGTGAAGCGAAAGATGGCACCCCCGTCCGCGTTGGGTTCCGCCCACAACCGACCCCCGTGCGCCTCGATCAACATGCGGCTGATGGCCAGCCCCATGCCCATCCCGCCGGGTTTGGTCGTGAAGAACGGCTCGAACAGGCGGTCCGCCGCGTCGGGCGCCAAGCCGTGCCCGCGGTCACTCACCGCGATCAGCACGCGCCCCGCGTCGACCGGCGCCGCCTGGACGCGCAGCTCGCGCCGGTCCGCCGGCGCGTCATGCATGGCCTCGATGGCGTTCGTGAACAGGTTGACGAGCACCTGTTGAATCTCCACGGTGTCTACCTGGACGGTCGGCAGGTCCGCCGGCAGGTCGGTGCGCACGCGGACATGGGCCATGCGCAGCTCGCCGTTGAGGATCTGGAGGATATCGTCGATCAGTTCGCGGACCGCGGCCGCGGCGCGGCGTGGTTCGCGTTTGCGAACGAACTCGCGCAGCCGCCGGATGATCGCCCCGGCGCGGTGCGCCTGCTCCTCCACGGCTTGCAGGTCGCTCAGCAACGTGCGCCGTTCGGCGGTCTGGTTTTCCACCTGGAGGCGACAGGCGCTGGCGAACGCGGCGATGGCGGAGAGGGGCTGGTTCAGCTCGTGCGCGATGCCGGCCAGCAAGGCCCCGAGGTTGGCCAGCCGCGCGACGCGGTTCAGCTCGGCCTGGAGCTCCGCCACGCGGGCCTGGGTTTGCCGCACGCGGCTGACGTCGAGGGCGATTTCCATGCGGACCACGCGCCCGTCGGGCCAGTGGATGGCCCGGTCGATGCATTGGTACCAGCGGCGGTTGCGCGTGTTCTGGAACTCCCACCGCACGGGCGGGCCGGGCTGCCCGTCCGGCCCGAGCAACCGGTCGTTGGTGCAGAACGAACACGGCCGCGACGCACCGGTCTGGAACATCTCGTAGCACTTGCGCCCCACGAGGTCCGGGCCGAACTGCGCGGTGATGTAGCGGTTGACGGCCAGGATTTCGTAGGTCTGCATGTCCGCGACGTAGACCGCCCCCTCGATGCCGTCGAAGATGGCGAACAGCTCGTCGAGTTGGCGCTGGAGGGCCGCGCGCGTGAGGCCGCGCGGCTTGTCCGACGCGGGCGGGGCTGGTGATTTCGGACGCGGCGTCTGCACGAGGCCTCCCCTCCAGTTCGGGCGACCTTTGCACCTGCCGGCGGGTCCACCGTGGCTTCCCGCAGCGTCTGCGACACACCGCCAGCGCACGTATCTTAACGCCGCAGCGCCTGGGCTTGCCAGCGCAGCGGAAGCGGGTCAACCCCGGCCGGCCTCCCCACTCTCGACGCGCGTGAAGACGCGGATCGGTTCGCGGATCGCCGCCCGGCGGGCGTAGTTCCGCAGCCGCTCGCGCAGGTGCGGGGTGACTTCCTGGCCGCGGCTGAGGATCAGCGTGCCCGTCGGACCCACCACGTCGTCGGCCAGGACCATGTGGTCGGCCAGATCCTCCGCGGACAGTTCGCGAATCTCCTGGGCTTCTTCCGCCTGAGCGACGCACTGCAACGCTGCGAGCACTTGCGGGTCGTAGCGCGAGCGGTGGTCCTCCAGACGCATCCACGCGGTCAGGCTGGTCAGCCCTGTCGATTTCAGCGTGTCGTAGTCCAAGGCCACCTTCAGGACGCGGGCGGCGAGTGGGATCTGCTCGCCGTGCTTCGTGTGCGGCGGTGCGCCGCCCCCGTCGAAACACAAGTCCTGTTGCGCGATGACGTCCGCGACGTGCTCCAAGCGCGGAATGCGCGCGACCAGATCGTGCCCGACTTGCGGGTGGGCCGCGACCATGCGGGCTTCCTCCGCCGAGAGCGGCTCGCCGCGCCGCAGCTTCTCCATCACGTCCGGCGGGAGCGTGACGCAGCCGAGCTGCGAGAGCATCGCGGCCATGTCGAATTCCCACGAATGCTCGACGTGCAGGGCCTGGGCCAGTGCCCGCACCAGCCGGCGGACCCGCGACGCCCGGCCGAACGCGGCCGGGTTGATCAGCGCGAGCACGTCGATCAGCAGCCGCACGCTGCCGCGCAGCGTCTGCCCCAGCAGCTCCTTTTCCGCCGTGACCAGCTTGTACTGCGTGACCCCCGCCGCGATGGCCCGCGTGAGCGTGTCCGTCTCGCACGGCTTGGTCAGAAACCGGAAGATGTTCCCCTCGTTGACGGCGTTAATTGCGACCTGCTGATCGCAGTAGCCCGTCAGCATGATTCGCGCGCTGTCCGGGGCCAGGGCCTTGGCCTGCGAAAGAAACTGGATGCCGTCCATGCCCGGCATGCGCATGTCGGAGACGATGACGGCGAACGGGCCTTTCGCCTTGAGGCTGGTCAGACCCGCCGCGCCGCTGGTCGCGACCTCGATCTGGAAGTCCTTCCGCAGCCGCCGGTGGTAGCCCGCCAGCACGCTTTCGTCATCATCGACACAGAGCACCTTTTCCGTCATGACGTGCTCGCCTTCTCCCCACGGCCCTGGGCCAGCTTGCGCCAGCTCACAAGCTGGTCCGCCACGCCAAGGCGGGCCAGATACTCCATATCGAACTTTGCGCCCGGCGTCGCGCCGGGGCGGGTCTCGTGGTCGAGGGCGTTGGCGATGTGGACCGCGGCGACCGGCCCGAGCGTCTTGGCCGCGCAGTCCGCCGGGTGATGGTGAAACGCGACGGCCTCGACGATCGGGTCGGGCAACCCCCACAGCCCGAGGAGGTACGCGCCGACTTCGCCGTGCGTGGCGTTGAAGACGCGCCGCTCGGCCTCCGGCTCCGACAGGTTCTCAGCCGCGGCGAGCGCGAGGGCCTCGCGATACTGCGCGGCGAGGTCGGTGGCGAGCACCAGTTTGCCGGCGTCGTGCAACAGGCCGCCCATGAAGGCGTAGTCGACGTGCTTGCGGTCCGCGGCGGTTGCGCTAAGCACCTGCTTGGCCAGCAGCGCGGCGCGGAGGCTGTGTTCCCACAGCGCGGTCAGGTGGGCCCGCGTCATCACCGTCTGATCGAACGACGTGAACAACTTGACCGACAGCACCAGCGCCTTGACGGTTTCGAGACCGAGCAGCGACACGGCCTGACCGGGCTGCGTGATATGCCGACGGAGGCCGAAGAATGCGGAATTGACGAGTTGCAGGACCTTGGCGGTCATGCCGATGTCCTGGGCGATGATCTCGCCGACGCGCTGGAGGGACGCATCGGGCGACTGCACTTCCTCGACGATCTTCAGATACAAATGCGGCAGGCTGGGCAGCGTGCGCACCTGCGAGACCAGCCCCTTGAGGTGCTCGCTGTGCAGTAGTTCGCGCAGGGCGCAGGCCCGGGCGACGGTCTCCTTGAGCGTCTCCGCATCACAGGGTTTGGCGAGGTACTGGTGCGTCGGGCCGACCGAGCGCAACGCCGCTTCCTTGTCGCTGTGGCCGGACAGGACGATGCGGACGGTTTGCGGGTGGCGGCGCATGACCTCGTGGAGCAACTGGGCGCCGTCCATGCTGGGCATGCGCATGTCGGTGACGACGACGTCGACGGGCTGCCCGTCCATGAGCGTGAGAGCCTCCGCGCCGCTCTGGGCGAAGAGCATCTCCCACTCGTGACGCTGCACGCGCAGCATGCGCTGGAGGCCGTCGAGCACGGCCGGCTCGTCGTCGACAAACAGCACGCGCTTCATGCCATCAGGTCCACGCCGGCACGCGCTGCGGGTCATCCGCGAACTGCGTCCGGATTTCCTGCAACTCGGGCAGGGCGGCGAGGAAGGCCGCGTGTACGTCGGGGTCGAAGTGGCCGCCCGCGCCGGCCTGGAGCGTCCGCAGCACGATCTCCTCGGGGAACGCACCGCGGTAGGGGCGTTCGGAAAGCAGGGCGTCGTACACGTCGGCGATCGCCGTGATGCGGGCCTCCAGCGGAATATCGCCGCCCGCCAGGCCACCGGGGTAGCCCAGGCCGTCCCAGCGTTCGTGGTGTCGCAGGGCGATGTTGGCCGCCATTTCCAGCAGCGGGTTGCGGTCTGCGCGCGGTGTCCGGGTGCCGGGCTGCCGCCAACCCAGGTAGGCGTCCCACAAATGCGACTGCTGCCGCAGGATTTGGGCCCCCAGTTCGCAATGCCGCTTCATGGTGACCCACTCGCTCGGCGTCAGGGCGTCGGGCTTGAGCAGGATGTGGTCGGGAATGCCGATCTTGCCGATGTCGTGCAGCGGTGCGGCCAGAAAGATGCGGTCCACGTGTTGGTGCGGCAGGTCCATTTGCTCCGCGATCACGCGGGCGAAGCAACCTACCCGCATGACGTGGTGCCCGGTGTCCTCGTCGCGGAACTCCGCCGCTTTGCCCAGCCGCCAGATGATGTCGATCCGCGAGTCCTCCAGCTCTGCGGTGCGCTCCGCGACCCGCCGTTCGAGGACCGCGTTCTGGGCCTTCAACTCGTCCTGGTATGCCTTCAGACGCAGGGCGCTGCGGGCGCGGGCAATCAGCTCGTCGGGGTCGGCGGGCTTGGAGAGCAGGTCGGTCGCACCCAGGTCCAGGGCCTGCCGCTTGAGGCCCGGTTCGCGGGCGCCGCTGACGATTATGACCGGCAGGTCGCGCGTGCGGTCGGCGGCACGAATCTCGGCCAGCAGCGCCAACCCGTCCTTGCCGGGCATGCGGATGTCGGAGATGACGGCGTCGAAGTCACCTTGATCCAATTCGCGCAGTGCGTCGGCCGCACTGCCGACAAAGCGCAGCTCCCACGGTTCGCGGGCGAGCTTCAGCACGCGTTCGAGGGCCTGGAGGATGGCCGGCTCGTCGTCAACCAGCAGAATGCGCTGTTTCCTCACCGTGAACTCCTTCTGGTGGCCGCACGTTATCGAGCGGCAGGCGGATGATGAAGGTCGTGCCGCGGCCGACCGCAGTGTCAAACGTGATGGCCCCGTGGTGGCGTTTCACCACCACGTTGTGGGCGATGGCCAGCCCCTGCCCCGTGCCTTTGCCAACTTCCTTGGTCGTGAAAAAGGGGTCGAAGATGCGCCCGCGAATCGCCGGGGGAATGCCCGGACCGCTGTCCGCGATGCGGATCTCGACCCACTCCCCGTCACGCCGGGTGCTCACGCGGATTTCGCCCTTGCCGGCGGCCGCATCGCCGACGACTTCGCGAATGGCCTGTGCGGCGTTGACGATGACGTTCAGCAGGACCTGGTTGATCTCGCCGGGCAGACACGACACCGCCGGCAGGTCCGCCGCGAGGTCGGTCGTGACGTTGGCGACGTATTTCCATTCGTTGCGTGCGACGGTAAGCGTGCTGTCAATCGCGCGGTTGAGATCGACGACCTGGAAGCCGTCGGCGTCGGGGTGCGAGAAGTCCTTCATCGCGCGGACGATGGTCGCGATGCGCTGCACGCCGTCGAGCGACTGCTGAATGGCCTTGGGGATTTCGTCCTTGAGGTAGTCGAGGTCCGCGGCCCGCAGGGCCTGCGCCACGTCTTCGCAGAGCGCCGCGGTCGCCTGACCGGCGGCGGCCTGCGTGTGCAGCGCCAGGCACTTTTCCAACACTGGCCAGATGGCGGCGAAGGCGTCCTGGAGAAACCGCGTGTTGTCGCCCACGAACTGCGTGGGCGTGTTGATTTCGTGGGCGATGCCGGCGGCCAGTTCGCCGATCGACTCGAGCTTCTGGGCGTGGACGAGCTGCGTTTCGAGCTGCTTGCGTTCGGTGATGTCGAGCAGGAAGCCGTGCAGCGCGGACCGCCCGGTGACCTCGTCCGGCAGCACGACGGCTTCGTCGCGCACCCACACCGTCCGCCCGTCGCGCGCGTGAATGCGGTACTCCAGGCTGAGCGGCTCGCCGGTCTGGAGCGCGTGCGCCCGGGCCGCCAGCACGCGCTCGCGATCGTCGTCATACAGCGCCTGTTCCCACAGCGCCGGGCGCGCCATGATTTCTTCCGGCTGATAACCGAGAATCCGCTCGATCTGCGAACTGACGTAGAGGAGCTTCGGACCATCGCTCGGCAGCACGGTGTAGAACACCGCGGGCAGACGGTCGAGCATGGGGCGCAGGCATGATCCCGGCGTGTCCACGGGGCCGAGCGCGCGCGTCGCCCGCGGCAGCGGTCGGGTGTGGTTCCGCTCGGGGTGGGCGAGCATCTGTGTGTCGTGTGGCTCCATGTCAGTTTCCGCGCCAGGACAGGTCAGGTCGGTTCACCGCACAGACCGCGCCGCCGCGCCCACGAGGTCGGACCGCGTGGGACCCCGGCGAGGCCGCAGGCTCTATCACTAGGAATCATCGAAAACAACGGGGCGCGAGACCACCAGAGGGAGAAAAAATACCGTGCGCTCCCCCGACGGAGCGCCCATTATGGGGCGACGGATAGGAAAAAGTCCTACCGGACCGCGGTTCACGGGTGGGCGGTCAGAGGCATTCCCCGTGGCTCTCAATTCGTGTCGGTCGCGGAGCGGGAGCCGTCGTAGGCGA
>CAYMXT010000003.1:0-33019 GCA_964394415.1 uncultured Planctomycetales bacterium | reverse complement strand
GGGGGGGGGGACTGAGGAATCCCCGGTGGCACAAATTCGGTGCGGGGCGGGCCGGGGGAGCCGTTCTCCCAACCCCGGACGCGCCCCCGGCGCCGCCGGCGGCGTGGCGCCGTCGCGCTGCACGGCGTAATGGGTCGGCGTGCCCCGTCCCGGCGCGCCGGGATTGCGTGCGGGGTTCGGATCACCCGCCGCGACGACGCGGTAGCAGCAGCCGCACCTCGTTCAAACGCAGCAGCCACGCCGCGGCGAGAAACGCCGCCGTGCCTGCGGCCAGGAGGCCGAACGTCTCGACGCAGCGGGCCAACAGCACACCGGGCAGACCCCGCGCCAGAGCGAGCCACGCGGGTGCAACGCCGACGAGGACCGCGGCGGCAACGCCGGTGGCCACGAGCATCTTGCCTACCCCAACCCACGTCGCCCCGTCCAGCAACGGCCGTCCGAGCCGCTTCCGCAGCAGCGTCAACCCGATGACCACCGCGAGCGACGAGGTGACCGAGGAACTGACAGCAAACGCCGCCTCGCGCACGCCATCAAACCACACCAACACCAGGCTGAGCAGCACGTTGAGCGGCAGCAGGCCGGCACTGATGGCCAGCGGCGTTCGCACGTCGCCCAGGCTGTAAAACGCCCGCAGCACGATGTGTTGGGCACAGAACGCCCATAGTCCGCCGCCATACCACGCAACGACGTAGCCGATGCGGGCCGTATCGTCCGGCGTGATCTTGCCCCACTCGAAGAGCAGCCGAACGAGCGACTGGGGCACGACGATCATCACCACACCCGCGAGCAGGCCCTCGAAGACCGCCAGCCGCAGCGATTGCCGCACTTCCGCCGTCCACGCGGGCCAATCCTGCCGCGCGGCGGCGCGGCTGAACGCGGGCAGGGCCGCGGTTGCCAGCGAGATGACCAGCACGCCGAGCGGAAACTGGTAGAGCCGCTGGGCGTAGGTGATGGAGGACAAGGCCCCCTCCTGAAGCGGGTACGCCAACGTGCTGCCCAACAGCGAAAACGTCGGCGGCGTGCCGTGTACGTGCGACAGCATCGTGCAGATTTGTGCATCGAGGAACACGCCGATCGCGAGCACGCCCTGTCCGAGCGCGACCGGCACGAGCAGGCGGCCCATGTGCCGTACGGTCGGGTCACGGAAGTCCACGCGCAAGCCGAGCGTGACGCCGTTGGCCCGCAAGGCGGGCAGCAGGAACACGAGCTGCACGACCCCGGCGAGCAGGACGCTCAGCGCGACGAGGTGGACCTGGCGGGTGGGCTGGCCGGGCGCGAAATGCGGCGCGGCCCAGGCGATGCCCGCGATCATCGTCAGGTTGAGCAGCACGGGCGCGAGAGCCGCCGGTCCGAAGCTGCCGACACAATTCAGGATCGCCGACAGCAGCGCCACGAGGCAGATCGTCAGCATGAACGGCAGCATGAGGGCGGTGAGGGAGAGCAGCAGCTCGCGCGCCGCGGCTTGCGCTGGGTCAGTCGGCCCGCAGTACCAGACCACGGCGATCACCAGCCACAGCAGGACGACCGTCGCCGACAGCGCCAGCGTCATCAGGGCCAGGGTGCGGGCCAGCAGTTTCCAGGCTGCGTCGCGTCCTTCCGTTTCGAGCGTCTTCGTAAACGTCGGCACGAACACCGGCGCCATGGCCCCCTCGCCGAACAGGCGGCGAAACAGGTTGGGTACCTGGAAGGCGTAGGAGAACGCATCCTGCACCCACCCGAGGCCGAACGCCTGCGCGAGGAGGATGTCGCGGGCCAGGCCGGTGATCCGCGAGACGAGCGTACAGAGCGCGATCAGTTTCGCGGACGAAATCACGCTGCGGCCGGCAGGCATTCGGCAGATGATAGCGGCGGCACGGGGCGCGCGGGTAAGATGGCGAGACTTGACGACAGCCCGCTTTCGGAGAGTCCCGCATGCAAACCACGCTTGAAAAGACCCTCGCCGCCGAACTGGCGGAACTACGCAGCACCGGCCAATACAAACAGGCCAACGAATTGCAGCGCCCCCAGGCCCCGCGCACCCGGATGGACGGGAAAGACATCGTCATGCTCTCGTCCAACAACTACCTCGGCCTGGCCAACCACCCCCAGGTCGTCGCCGCCGCACGCGAGGCGCTCGACAAGTACGGAATGGGCACGGCGTCGGTCCGCTTCATCTGCGGCACGATGACGTGTCATCTGGAACTCGAACGCAAGATCTGTGCATTCATCGGCTGCGAAGCGGCGACAACGTTCATAAGCTGCTGGGACGCCAACGTCGGCCTGATGCCCACGCTCACGCCCACCGCCGAAGACGCGATCTTCTCCGACGCCTTGAACCACGCCTCGATCATCGACGCCATCCGGCTCAGCAAGGCCCAGCGGTTCATCTACAAGCACCGCAACCTGGACGAGCTCGAGACCATGCTCAAAACGGCCAAGGCCCGCAACCGTTTGGTCATCACCGACGGCGTGTTCAGCATGGAAGGCGATGTCGCCGACCTGCCGCAGCTCAAGGAGCTGGCCAACACGTATGACGCGGTGCTCGTCGTGGACGAATCGCACGCGACCGGCGTCCTCGGAAAAACCGGCCGCGGCACCGCCGAACACTTCGGCGTGCAGGATCCGAACACGATCCAAACCAGTACGCTCGGCAAGGCCCTGGGCGGCTCGTGCGGCGGGTACATCGCGGCGACGCGCACCGTGTGTGACTACCTGATCCAGAAATCGCGCCCGCAGCTTTTCAGCAACGCCCTGCCGCCGGCCGTCTGCTATGGTTCCATGGCCGCGATCGACGTGCTGATGCACGAACCGCAGCGGCTGGAGAAACTCCGCCAGAACGTGCAGTTCTTCCGGGCGGGCGTCGCCGACCTGGGTCTCAAGACGATCCAGGGCATCACGCCGATCGTTCCGGTGATCGTGGGTGAGACGCCGACCGCGATCCAGATGCAGAAAGCACTCTTGGCCGAGGGCGTGTTTGTGAGCGGCTTCGGCTATCCGGTTGTGCCGAAGGGCGAAGCCCGCCTGCGCTGTCAGATCAGCGCCGGGCACGAACGGGCCGACCTTGAGTTCGCCCTTGCGGCATTGAAGAAGGTCGCGGACCAGTTCCCGCAAGCGCGCGGGCACTGAAGCGACCGCGGCGGCGAGCATGCACCGTTTTGAATATCACGCCGGCCACCTGCGCTGCGAGGGCCGCGCGATCGCGGAGCTGGCCGAGCGGTTTGGTACGCCGCTCTACGTGTATTCCGCGGAAACGCTGCGCACGCACTTCGACCGGCTGCGGGCCGCGCTTGCTGAGCTGGACCCGCTGATCTGCTATTCGATCAAGTGCTGCTCGAACGTACACATTCTGCGGCGGCTGGCGGGGTGGGGCAGCGGGTTCGACGTGGTCAGCGGCGGGGAGCTGTACCGGGCGCTCCAGGCCGGCGCTGATCCGCGCACCATCACGTTCGCGGGCGTGGGCAAGACGGACGCCGAAATGCGCGCCGCGCTTGAGGCCGGCGTCGGCTTGCTCAATGTCGAGTCGGAGTCGGAGCTTGCGCAGCTCGCACGACTCACGGCCGAATTACGGACCGCCGCCGATGTTGCGATCCGCGTCAACCCGGACGTCGATGCGCAGACGCATGAGTACACGACGACGGGCCGCAAGCACAACAAGTTCGGCCTGGCGCCCGACGTGGTCCGGCGGCTCTTCCATGAGTACCGCGACACGCCGCACGTCCGCCTGCGCGGGCTGCACGTCCATATCGGCTCGCCCGTCCATGACCCGGCCGCGTACGTCGCCGCGCTCGAGCGGCTGCTGACGCTGGTCGCGGACCTGCGCCACGCCGACGCGACGGTGGACACGCTGGACTTGGGCGGCGGGTTCGGCGCGCACTATCGCGGCGGCGAGGCGCCGTCGGCCGAGCAATACGCGGCGGCGATTGTGCCGCTCTTGCGCGGCCGCGATGTGCGGGTCATCCTGGAACCGGGGCGATCGCTCGCGGCGAACGCCGGGCTGCTCGTGACGCGCGTGCTGCACGTCAAGCGCACCGCGCAACGGCAATTCGCCATCGTCGACGCGTCGATGAACGAGCTGCTCCGCCCCGCGTTGTACGACGCGTATCACTTCATCTGGCCCGTCGCCGCGGACGACCGCGTGCCGGCGGACTTCCGCGCGGCGCAGCCGTTTAAGGGCTTGGAGACCTTTGACGTCGTCGGCCCGGTCTGCGAGAGCGGCGATTTTCTCGCGAAAGACCGGCCGCTGCCGCCGCTCGCGCCCGGCGATCTGCTCGCGGTCTTCACGTGCGGGGCGTATGCGATGTCGATGGCGAGTCAGTACAACTCACGGCCGCGCGCGGCGGAGGTGCTGGTCGAGGGCGACGCCGTGCAACTGATCCGCCGACGTGAGACGTACGAAGACCTGCTCGCGGCGGAAACGAACATGTAGCGGCCAATCTCCTGCTCGGCCGTTGTCGTGCGAAGCTCCTTCGCCTCCTCCGGCCGACCAGGTCGCCACGGGCGACTCGCTGCGGCGAGACGTCGGCCGCCGCGTCCCGCGCTACACGTTCGCGCTCGGCCACTGGGGCACCTTCTCGCGAAACGCCACTGCTGGCGTGTGGTCTGCTAAATGGACGTGCGCGAATGGGCGGCGCCTGTCCGAGCCGCGAGCGCCAGCTCGCGGACAAACTTGCGACCGCTCGCGCGGTCGGCTCGGATCTGCGCCGCCGAATCGCGCACGGTGATTTAGAGTCCACGGTCATGTTCACCGAGTTTGAACGGGCGGCCCGCCATTTCTCCGTCTTTGCCCAGCCGGCAATCGAGCCGGCGGTCTACGTCCGACGCGCGGGCCAATGGGTGTTTGGCGAAACGCGCGTCCAGGTTCGGCTGAACCTGCGCGGCCAGCGCCGGTACGCCGGTGGCCAACGGGGCGGCGGAAGACGTGCCGCCGAATACGCTCGCTTAGTCCACGTCGGGAAAGGTGTCCTCACGATGCCGCACCTCTGGCCGAGCCGCGGACCACAAACGTAGCTTCGCGCGGCAGGACCGCGAGCCGCCGTTCCGAGTCACCGACACACGAATGCGTACTGGGCGCAACCGCTGGCGCCGCAGTCGCCTTCAAACACGTTTACCGCCATGATGAAGCCCCTGGTGTACAGATCGATCCGGATTCGCATGCGCGAGCCGTCGTTGGCGAACACGATATCCCCATAACCGCTGCCGCCGTAGATATCCGCGGAGAAGTAGTACGTGTACGGGCCGCTCTGAATCTGGCCGGCAAACAGGATGTACTGGCTGCCGTCGCCATAATTAGCGGTCCAGGCCTGTTCCGTACTAACAAAGTAAACCTGCGACATCACTTCCAGACTCACATAAGCGATCGCCTCCGCGCCGTTGATGTCGCCGTACAACATCCCCTGCGCACAGGAGCCGGCGGCTTCCGGCGGAGGCGCCGTGTTCGGATCGCTGGGGGCCGTGGGGGGCGGCGGCGGCGGCTCGGGTTCTCCGGCGGGCGGGTTCCCCGCGGGCGGGCGCGCTTGGCCCCCGGCGGAGCTGGAAGCGCCGCCCGCGCCGGCGGCCTGGTCGGGCGGGTTGGGCCGATCACCGGGGCCGCGCGCCGGCGCCGACGACCCGCCGCGGCCCGGGTTCGGTGACGGAGCGGATTCGTCGCCTGCGGCCGTCGTGGAGTCGGTTGCACCCGAGTCCGCCGATGCGGGTGCGGTAGATTCCCCGTCGGCCGGTTGCGCGGTAGCGGTTGCGTCCGCGGGCGTGGCCTCGAGCTGAGGTTCGTCCTCGTCCGAAGGCAGGCAGCCGGCGGGCAGCCACACGAGGGCGACCAACGCCATCAGGAAGGGGGCGAGGGCCCGGGTTCGATTCAGCATGTGTGGTCTCCTTGTGAACACTGGCTCATGAAGGCCGTTGTTCTGACAAGACTTCGACCGAGCGGTAGCCGCACCCGCCTTGAGCGCACAGCGTGCCTCCGTCGCCTTCCCGAACGCCGACTGCGCCCGGGCGCGCGCACAGCCCCGGCAGCTCTCGGCAGCTTCTGTCGCATGCCGAGTCGCTGCCGGAACCGGGTAAACCACCGTGCGCGATTCGGCAGCGCAGGTCCGAGCCGACCGCGCGAGCGGTCGCAAGTATGTCCGCGAGCTTGCGCTCGCGGCTCGGACAGGCGCCGCCCATTCGCGCACGTTGATTCAGGAACCCCTGGTTTCAGGCGAGGTGGCCGCCAACTCCGACTTGCGACTTAATGGTCGAACCTGCGCATTTGGACGCGGGGCGGCCCGTTCTCGCCGTCTCGCCCCTCGGAAGGGCGCCTGCTGTATAACATCCAGAACAGGTCTTGTTGAGCCGCTTAATCACCAACACCTTCGCGCGTCGTGCGCGATGCGGCCAACGTCCGTTATATTCGCCGCCCATGTTCACTGCACTCGAGCACGCCGCCCATCGCTTCTCCGCGTTCGCCCAGCAGGTTATCGAGCCGGCGGTCTACGGTCCCAGCGCGCCGCTGGCTGCCGGGGCGCTTCAATCCGCTGGTTCTATTCCGTACGACGAGGCGCGGCGGCGCGAGTATCGGCCGGTCGAGCGCGGGTGGTGCTGGGGTCCGGTGTGGTCCACCGCGTGGTTTCGCCTGACCGGGGCGGTCCCCGGCGAGTTCGCGGGGCAGCCGGTGGCGCTGCGCTTCTCCAGCGGGACCGAGGCGCTGCTGTGGCGCGACGGCGTACCACACTGCGGCTTCGACCCGAACCACGACATGGTCGTCTTGTGGGATCCCGCGCGCGGCGGCGAAAACGTCGAGCTGCACATCGAGGCCGCCTGCAACCGCCCGCTCGGCGCGACGATGTTCTGGTGGGACACGGCGGAGCTGCGGCAACGCTGGGAAAGCCCGACGCCGGGACAGCTTGAGCGCTGCGAGCTGGCGGTCTATCGGCCGGCGGTGTGGCGGCTATGGCGTGCGTTCGACTTCGCGCGCCAGCTTGTGCTCACGCTCACGCCCGAGTCGCCACGGGCGCGGGCGCTACTGGAGGGCCTGCGGCGTGTGACCAACATGCTCGACGCGCAGCAGGTTGCGGCGCAGGCCGAGCCGGCGCTTCGGCTCTTGCTCGAGGTGTTGCGCGGCGTGCCGCCCACGCGCACGCATTGCTTCGCGGTTGGACAGGGGCATCTCGACACCGCCTGGCTGTGGCGGCTGCGCGAGAGCCGGCGCAAGTGTCTGCGCACATTCGCGACCGCCCTGCGGCTGATGGAGCAGTACCCGGAGTTCCGCTTTCTGTGGAGCCAGGCGCAGCAGTATGCATGGGTGCAGGAGGACGCCCCGCGACTGTTTGATGAGGTCGCGGCCCGCGTCCGCGAAGGGCGCTGGGAGGCCGGCGGGGCGATGTGGGTCGAGCCGGATTGCAACGTCCCGTCCGGCGAGTCGCTGGTCCGCCAAATCCTGTACGGCACGCGGTACTGGGAGCAGGCGTTCGGACCCGCAGGCCGCCAGACGTTCCTCTACTTGCCCGACACGTTCGGCTTCAACGCCGCGTTGCCGCAGATCATGGCCCTGGCGGGTCTGGACACGTTCATCACGAACAAGCTCACGTGGAATGACACCAACGAATTCCCGCACACGACGTTCCGCTGGCGCGGGCTGGACGGCACCGAGGTTCTAGCCCACCTCACGCCCGGCCGCGACTACAACGCGCAGCTCACGCCGGCCGAGCTTCAGCGGGGTGAAAAGGAAATCGTCCGCAAGAGCGGCGTCGCGGACGCGACGTGGCTTCAGCCCTTCGGTTTCGGCGACGGCGGCGGCGGGCCGACCGCGGCGATGCTGGAAAGCGCGCAGCTCGCGCGGCAATGCGAAGGGCTGCCGGAAGTTCGGCTTCAGACCGCCCGCGCGCTATGCGATGAGTTGCACCGGCAGCGTGAGACGATGCGCGCGGCCGGCCGCGACCTGCCGGTCTGGGACGGCGAGCTGTACCTCGAGTATCACCGCGGCGTGTACACGACCCAGGCGTGGCTGAAGCGCGCGAATCGAAAGGCTGAACAAGGTCTGCGGATCGCCGAGTGGCTCACGGCGGCGGGGCCGGCCACCCTCAGAACGCGAAGCGCAAGCGAGCGCCCGGGGGAGCATCGGCGTCTCGCCGGTGCGCGTCTCGCCGGTGCGTGGCGGCTCGCGCTGCTCAACCAGTTCCACGACATCTTGCCAGGCTCGTCGATCACCGCGGTGTACGACGACGCCCGCGCGCAGTACGCCGAGATTGAGGCGACGTATGAAAGCGTCATCGCCGACGGCGCGCGCGCCTGGGCCGCCGCGGCGGACACGCGCGGCCTGAAACGTCCCGCGTTGGTGTTTAACCCGGGTTCGACGCCGCGCTCGGCGGTGGTCGAATGTGAGGGGGAGTGGTTACACGCACCGGATGTGCCGGCGCTCGGCGTCGCCGTGGTCGAACGTCATCAGCCCACGTCTATCACGCCGGTGACGGTGCAGGGTGGCACGCTGTCGAACGGCCTTCTGAGTGCGACGATCGATGCAGTCGGACAGATTGTGAGCTTGCGACGCGCGGACTCGGACCGCGAAGCCTGCGCGCGGCAGGCGAACGGCACGCCGGCCCCGCTGAATCAGCTTGTGCTGTACGAGGACCGCCCGCGCTTCTGGGATGCCTGGGATTTGGATCGCGAATACCTGGAGAAACCGACGCCGGTCGCGGGGCCGGCGGAGTCCTGGCGTGTTGTTGAAAGCGGGCCGTGGCGGGGCGTGATTGAAGTCTCACGCTCGCTGGGGCAGTCCAGCCGCATAACGCAACGGTTTGTGCTGACGGCGGGCGCGCCGCGGCTGGATATTCAGACCACCGTGGCATGGCACGAGGAACGGACGCTGCTGCGCGTTCTGTTTCCGGTGGACGTGCGGTCCCGGCATGCGACGTACGAAATCCCGTTCGGCCACCTCGAACGCGCGACGCACCGCAACACGCCGTGGGAACAGGCGATGTACGAGGTCTGCGCGCACCGCTGGATGGACTTCTCAGAGCCGGGCTTTGGGGTGGCGTTGTTGAACGACAGCAAGTACGGCCATTCGTGCCACGAAAACGTGTTGGGGCTGTCGCTGCTCCGCAGCTCGAACTTCCCCGACCCGCAGGCCGACCGCGGCACCCATGAGTTCACCTACAGCGTGATGCCGCACGCCGGCGACTGGCGGGCCGCCGGCGTCGACCGCGAGGCGGAGGCGCTCAACGCGCCGCTCTGGGCGGTGCCGCTGCCGGCGGAGCAGACCGGGCGATTCAGCGGCGCGTGGGCGCCGTTCACACTGGAAACCCAGGGCGCCGCCGGCGTGCAAGTGTCGGCGCTCAAGCGCGGCGAAGACGACGAGCGGCTCATCCTGCGGCTGGTCGAGACGCACGGCGGGGCCGGGCGCGTGTCGATCGGTTGGAATCTGCCCGCGACCGGCGTCGAGCCGCTAGATTTGCTGGAACGACCCACCGTTATGACCGGTTTCGAACATGACGCAAGGAAGGGATCGACGGCCCTGGAAGTGCGACCTTTTCAGATTGTAACGCTAGCAGCGAGCCGGAGCTGAATCTGACTGGGAATCGCACGCGGTCGCCAAGGCGTGCGGCCGGGGATAGTGTATGCGGGCGAGATGTGCCCCGAAGGTCCAGATCTGTTCGACAAAGTTCGGCTGCCGGCGGAACTCGACAGCTACCTGCGCTCCACCAACCCGTGGTGGGAGGGTAAGCCGGGGCGCGTGTTGCCGCGCTTTCGACGCTGGGCGTTCGAGCCACTGCTCAAGAAGCTGCGCGCGGGGCTGGCGCCGGCGGTGGTCCTGCGCGGAGCGCGGCAGGTGGGCAAGACCACGCTTCAGGAACAAGTCGTCGAGCATTTGCTGCGCGAGGAACGGGTGGACCCGCGCCGCATCCTGCGCGTGCAGTTCGACGAAATCCCCGGCCTCACGGACCTACCCCAACCACTTCTGACCATCGTGGACTGGTTTCAGAACCGGATCCTCGGCCGCACGTTGAACGAGGCCGCCCATGCCGGAGAGCCAGCCTTCGTCTTCCTCGACGAAGCGCAGAACGTCGGCGACTGGGCGCCGCAGCTCAAGGCCATCGTCGATCACCACACGCTGCACGTGGTGGTGACGGGCAGCTCGGCGTTGCGCATCGAGGCGGGGCGGGACAGCCTGGCGGGGCGGATCACCACGTTGGAGCTGGGCACGCTGCTGCTCCGCGAAATCGCCGAATTGCGCTACGGCGTGTCGCTACCTCCCGCGCTGGCCCAGAACGGCCTCGAGCCGTTAACGCGGGCGGAATTCTGGCGCGCGGTCACGCCGCGCGACGTGGACGTGTGCGCGGCGCGCGACCGCGCGTTCGCGGCATTTTCCGAGCGCGGCGGATATCCGATGGTCCATGCGCGCCCGGACAGCCCGTGGCCCGAGGTGGCGGACCAACTGAACGAGAACGTGATACAGCGCGTCATTGAACACGACTTGCTGCGCGTCGGCGAGCGCGGTCGCAAGCGCGACAAGGGGCTGCTGGAAGAGGTGTTCAGGCTCGCCTGTCGCTACGCGGGCCAGGCCCCGTCCGCGGCCACGTACGTGACGGAGACACAGCGCGTGATGAAGGCGAACGTCGGCTGGCAGCGCATTCTCAGCTATCTGCGCTTCCTGGACGGGGCCTTGCTCATAAAGCTGATTCGCCCGCTGGAGTTGCGGCTGAAGCGCCGCAAGGGCAATCCCAAGCTGTGCCTTGTCGATCTGGGGCTGCGCGCGAGTTGGCTCGCGGAGACCGTACCGCTCGATGCGACCGGTTTGGAGCGCGCCCCCCACCTCGCCGACCTGGCGGGGCACTTGGCCGAAAGCGCGGTCGGGGCATTTCTCGCTGGGCTGCCGCACCTGGACGTAGCGCACTTCCCGGAGCGGCCCACCGAGCCCGAGGTTGATTTCGTTCTAACGATCGGCGACAAGCGGATTCCGCTGGAAGTGAAGTACCGCCGGCGCATCGACCCCCACGCCGACACGGTTGGCCTGCGCGCCTTTCTCGAAAAGATCCACTACAATGCCCCGTTCGGCGTGCTGGTGACCATGCTGGACGGCGTGTCGATCCCTGATCCGCGCATCATCCCGCTCGCGCTGCCCTCTTTGCTACTGATGCGCTGAGAACTCCACGTACCCCCACCGCTCCGGCCGGTGCATGTCGATCACCCCCTGTGGCGACCAGACCCAGTTGTTCTCCGGCGTGTTGGGCACCTTCTCATACTTCCCGTCCACGACATGGTGTTGCCATTCGACTCGCGAGAAGTTCACACGCCACACGTCGCCGGGCCGCGGCGGCGCCGGCGTGCCGGCGGCGGGCGCGAGCGACTTCCAGGGCAACGCCAGCTCGACCGTCCAGCCAGTGTCCTGGTCGGTGGGATCATTCAACGTCCCGTGGATGTGAACCGCCGTCTTCAGCCCAGCCATGTTCCAGTCGTGCAACGCCGGCCCGCCGGCGCGGTAGGTGCGCACCAGGAACAGGTCGAAGATCGTGTTCAGGGTGTTGACCTCGATCTCGTAGTACTGCGCGGCGTCGCCGTCGGGGTCGATGAACACCTCGAAGTCGTTGTCGTGGAAGACGATCTCATCGCGCTCGGTCAGCGTGCCCCAGACATGCGGTTCGTCGAGCTCCGCGCCGATGTACAAATATTCCGCGTCCCAGAGCAGCTTTGCGCGCGTGCGCAGCCGCGGCGACGGCTGCTTACTGCCCTCGATATCCACGAAATCACCCGTCCATGGCGCACGCTCCCACGCGCCCTCGTCCAGCCGGCCATCGATGGTCACGCGGGTGGGCGTCTGCGCACAGACGTAGCGGCGCGGCGGCGCGGAGACGGACGCGCAGCCGAACAGCGGCAGGCAGAGCAACGCCGCAACGACGAGTTCGCGCACGAAATGCTCCTTGTGACCAACCCTGGAAGCCCTCTCACCGTTGGGGAGAGGGCCGGGTGAGGGGAGAGTCGTCTCACAGTGCGACCCTCCCCCAACCCCTCCCTGAAAGGGAGGGGGGCTTCCGCCGCCGTGGCTTTCCAAAGCCGGCGCCGCCGGTCTACGGTCCGCTCACGCTGAGCGTGAAGTTGCCCGTGGCGCCGTTGTAGCCGGAGACGCGGATGCGATAGGTCACGCCGGCCGACACCGCGCGGGACAGACACGAGGCCACGCCGCCGCAGGGGCTGCCGCCGCAGTCGTCGTTGCAGGCGAGCTGGTTGGACGACGTGCCGGGGCAGCCCGAGTGGACGGACAGCACCGTGTCGTAGCCCGAGCCGCACGAGTTCAGGTTGAGCGTGCCAGTGGCGGGCGCGGTGTAGCGATACCACACGTCCACCGTCGTGGAGGATGAGCCGCAGCTCGCCGACCCGTCCCGCGTCATCCCGGCCGTGGAACCGGTGTAGGTGCCGTTGGTGACGACGATCGCGTTGGCGCAGTTGTCGTTGTTCGCGGACGGCCCGCTGACATTCAGCGTGAAGCTCCCGGTGGCGCCGTTGTAGCCCGAAACGCGGATGTAGTACGTCGTGCCGCTGGTCACCGTGGTGGACAGGCACGAGGGCGTTCCGCCGCACGGCGAGCCGCCGCAATCGTCGTTACACGCGCGCTGATTGGACGACGTGCCCGGGCAGGCGCTGTGGACGGACAGAACGGTGTCGTAGCCCGAGCCGCAGGTGTTGAGCGCCAGCGTGCCGCTCGCGGGGGCGGTGTACTTGTACCACACGTCCGGCGTGCTGTTGGATGAGCCGCAGCTCGCCGAGCCGTCCACGGTCGCGCCGACCGTCGTACCCGTGTAGGCCCCGTTGGTGACCGCAATGGCGCTGGCGCAGGCGTTGTTCGCCGGGCCGCCGCCGCCGCCGCCGAGCGAGATCGTCATGCTGTACGTGGACCGCGTGTCGTTGTCGAGATAGACACGCGCGTAGTAGGTCGCCGCCGATCCGCCGCTGTTGGTGTACGTCACCTGCTCGCTGTTGCCGGAACCGGTCGAGGACGCGATCACGGCCCCGCCGCACACGGCGAACAGTTGCAGGTCGATGTCGCCGTAGTTGTGCGTGTAGCTGAGGCTGAGCGTGAGGGTCTGGCCGGCGCTCACGGTGACCTTGTACCAGTCTTCGTCACCGCTGCCGTAGCGCTTGACGACCAGGTTCGAGTAGGTGCCAGCGGTCATGGCGCGGGCCGCGGCGCACGAGTCGTTCTGTTCGTACGCATCGTCGCTCCCGGCGGCGAGGTAGCTCGAAATGGAGCTGTACGACGTCGCGAAGGCGCCATAGTCGTCGTAGCTCTCGTTGCCGCAGGCCGACGGCCCGCCGTAGAGCTGTCCGACGAGCTGTTTGGTGTCGTCGCGGAACAGACCGGAACCGGAGGAGCCGGGCTCGGTGGGGGCGTCGTACCAGTCGGCGCGGATGAAGTTTGCCGCGGCGCCGGAGGTCTTGGTCGCGAAACTGATGCGCTTGTAGGCCCCATCCGGGTGGTGAATGCAGGTCACGTTGGTTCCGTCGGCGACCGCGGTCGAAGTCCAGCCCGACCAGTACAGCCCGCTTGGAATGGTCCCCTCGACCATCAGCAGGCAGTAGTCCGACGTGCTGCTGTACGACAACCGGGTGCAGACCGCCGACTGCGGCACCGACGCCAGCGACGGCGGCGAGCCGTTGCAGGTCGAGGTCTGGTAGAGCCAATAGATTTCCGCGCCCTGGGCCTGCGACGCCGAGCTGATGCAGTGGTTCGCGGTCAACCAGTACGGCGTCTGGTCGTTGGCGGTGGTGGTCAGCATCGTGCCGCTGCAATACAGGGCGTTCTGGTCGATGGTGCCGATGCCGGCGGAGGCCTTGGCCGTGTTCGCCCAGGCCGAATAGCACGTCACGTCGTTGTGACACGTGCCCTCGCGCTCCTGCCGGTCGAGCAGCACCGGATCGCGGTACACGTGCTGGCAGGCGTAGATCGTGAACGGAGCCGCGGTCATCACGTCGCCCCATAGCTCCGCCGCCGCCTGCGGCTCCAACTGCCCGGCGTCGGGCTGCGGAATGAAATACTCGACGCGCACGCGCTCGCCGAGCGTCGTCGGCGTCCAGAACTCGCCCGACTCGAACAGGCCGGTGCCCTCGTACGGCCCCCAAACGCGCTCCGGCAGGTCCGGCGAGTACACGAAGAGCTGCGCCCCCGCCGGCATGTCCACGTCGACGAACTGGAGCCGCACGCCCAGGGCCTCGCCGACGACGAGGTCGGTCGTCCAGAGCAAGCCGCTGCCGACGACCTCGACCCACTCGCCCGCCACACGCGGATCAATCACGACCGGGCGCCACACGCCGTAGCGCATGGCCTTGCTGACCAGCGCCTGCTGCTCATCTTCCGCCTCGATCGCGGCCATTTCTGCGTCGCTCAGCGGCTCCAGGGCGAATTCCGCCACCGGACCCAGGAGCAACCCAAGCTCCGCCGACGGCGGCCGCACCGGCGGCTTGACCGTCCCCGGCGGCGTCTGGTCCGCCAGCCCGAACGTCTCAACCACCGGCTGGAAGCCGGGGGCGAGCTGTCCAACCGCCCCGACGGAAACACCCAGCAGCACGACGGCCGCCGCCGCGTGTGCCCAACCGCGTGTGCGCAAGAAGCCCAATGGAAGTGTCGTGTCGGCCATTCTCCTAGCTCCTGTAGACGTGAACTCTGACCATCCAGGTCCGGTGCGAGGTGCGTGCAGCCGGCCCGCAGGACGATTATGCTGCGCGGCGAGGGCGTCTGCAAGACACTTGTGGCAAACCTGGGTGCGTGACAGAATCGGAGTCCTTCGTCAGCCCCGGATGTGGCGGGAGAATAGAGCCCACGGCGCGAGCCGTGGGATCCTGCGGCGGATTCGCCCGAGCCCCAGCGGGGCGACAGAAGCACCCCCCGGGCGATGAGGCGTGAGTTTCTTACGCCCCATCCGGGGCTGGGGTGCCCGCGCGGCCGTGGCTGTCCCACGGCTCACGCCGTGGGCTGTACTCTCACGCCCTTCCAGGGCTGGCAAGCCTCGCCGGAAACGTCATGGACGCAGAGCGACGGGGTCGCCTGTGGCACTCCTTCCGGCTCTACGCCTCCAGCGGGGGGCACGTGCAGAACAGGTGGCGGTCGCCCCAGACGTTGTCAACCCGCCCCACCGGCGGCCAGAACTTGTGCATCCGCACCCAGGCCGCCGGAAAGGCCCCCTGCTCGCGCGGGTACGGCCGATTCCATTCCGTCGCACTCACCGCCGCCGCGGTGTGCGGGGCGTTTTTCAGAGGGTTGTTGTCTGGCGGCAGCTTGCCGCTCGCGATGTCGTCGATTTCCTTGCGAACCGCGATCAGGGCATCGCACAGCCGGTCCAACTCCGCCCGCGACTCGCTCTCGGTCGGCTCAATCATCAGCGTCCCCGCGACCGGCCACGACATCGTTGGTGCGTGGAACCCGTAGTCCATCAGCCGCTTGGCAACGTCCTCGACCTCGACCTGGGCGGTCTTCTTGCACTCGCGCAGGTCGAGGATGAACTCATGCGCGACGCGACCGTTCGCCCCCGTGTACAGCACGGGGTAGTAGTCCTTCAGCCGGTGCGCCATGTAGTTCGCGTTCAGCACCGCCACCTGCGTCGCCTGCTTCAGCCCCGCCGCCCCCATCAGCCCGATGTAAACCCACGAGATCGGCAGAATGCACGCGCTGCCGAACGGGGCCGCGGCGACCGCCCCAACCGCATCCGGCGAACGCTCCCCGCCGCGCGGATCGTGCGGGTGCGTCGGCAGATACGGCGCGAGGTGCTCCGCGACGGCGATCGGCCCCATGCCGGGGCCGCCGCCGCCGTGCGGGATGCAGAAGGTCTTGTGCAGATTCAGGTGACAGACGTCCGCGCCGATGTCGCCCGGCCGGCAAAGACCGACCTGGGCGTTCATGTTCGCCCCATCCATGTAAACCTGCCCGCCCGCCGCATGAACGATCTCGCAGATCTGCTTGACACCTTCCTCGAACACGCCGTGCGTCGAGGGATACGTGATCATCAGACAGGCCAGCTTGTCGCGGTGTTCGGTCGCGCGGGCCTGGAGATCGGCGACGTCGATGTTGCCGCGTTCGTCGCAGGCGACCGGCACGACGCGCAGGCCCGCCATCACCGCCGAGGCCGGGTTCGTGCCGTGCGCGGAGACGGGGATCAGACACACGTCGCGGTGGGCCTCGCCGCGCGCGGCGTGATAGGCCCGAATCACGAGCAGCCCCGCGTACTCGCCCGCCGCGCCCGAGTTCGGCTGAAGCGAAACCGCGTGCAGCCCGGTGATTTCCGCCAGCCACCGCTCCAGCCGCGCAAACAGCTCCGCGTAACCCTGTGCTTGCTCCGCCGGTGCGTACGGGTGCAGGTCGGCGAACTCCGACCAGGTGATCGGCAACATCTCCGACGTGCCGTTCAGCTTCATGGTGCAGGAGCCGAGCGGGATCATGGACTGGCAGAGCGACAAATCGCGGGCCTGGAGCCGGAACAAGTAGCGCAGCAGTTCGTGCTCGGCGTGAAAGCTGTTAAAGACCGCGTGCGTCAGATACTCCGACTGCCGCGCGAGCGGCTCGGCGTAGGTGATGCTCGCCGCGCCGCCCAGGTCTTCGACTGTGAACGGCACGGCCTGCTTGCCGGCGAAGATGGTCCACAACGACTGCACGTCGGCCCTGGTGACGGTTTCGTCGAGCGACACGCCGACGCTGCCATCGCCAAAATCGCGCAGATTGATGCGTTGCTTGACAGCCCGGTTCAACGTCGCGGTCGCGGCCCGCTTGCCGAGCTTGAGCCGCAGCGTGTCGAAGAACGGCTCGGGGCCGACCTCGATCCCCAGGCGGCGCAGCCCGGCCGCGAGCACCTGCGTGAAGCCATGCACCCGCTGCGCGATCCGCCGCAGTCCCTGCGGGCCATGCCAGACGGCGTACATGCTCGCCATGATCGCCAGGAGTACCTGCGCGGTGCAGATGTTGCTGGTGGCCTTCTCGCGGCGAATGTGCTGTTCGCGCGTCTGGACTGCGAGGCGGAAGGCGGGGTTGCCGTGGGCGTCCTTGGAAACGCCGATCAGCCGGCCGGGCATTTGCCGGGCGTATTCCGCGCGCGTCGCCATGAACGCCGCGTGCGGGCCGCCGTAGCCCATCGGCACGCCGAAGCGCTGTGCGCTGCCGATGGCGATGTCCGCGCCGAATTCACCCGGCGGACGCAGCAGGGTCAGTGCGAGCAGATCGCTGGCGACGACGACCAGCGCCCCGGCCGCGTGCGCCTGCTCGATCACCGCCGTGTAGTCGTGAATGTGGCCCGACGTGTTCGGGTACTGGAGCAAAATGCCGAACAAGTCCTGCTTGGCGTAGTCGATGTCCGCCACCGCCCCGACATGCACGTTGATTCCCGGCGGTTTCGCCCGCGTCTGCACCACCGCGATGGTCTGCGGGTGGCAATCCGCCGCGACGAAGAACCCGTTTCGCGGGCTTTTCGCGACACGGTGGCACATGGTCATCGCTTCCGCCGCGGCCGTCGCCTCATCCAGCAGTGAAGCATTCGCCAGCGGCAGCCCCGTCAGGTCCGCCACCATCGTCTGAAAGTTCAGCAGCGCCTCGAGCCGGCCCTGCGAAATCTCCGCCTGGTACGGCGTGTACTGGGTGTACCAGCCGGGGTTCTCCAGGACGTTGCGCTGGATGATCGGCGGGACGATGCAGTTGTAGTAGCCCTGGCCGATGAACGAACGGAAGACTTCGTTCTGCCGGGCGAGGCCTCGCAGTTCGGTCAGCAACTCGTATTCGCCGCGCGGCGGGCCGAGATCCAGCGGCTTGCTGAGCCGAATCGCTGCGGGGACGGTCGCTTCGCACAGCGCGTCGAGCGAGCTGTAGCCGAGCTGGCCGAGCATGTCCTGGATGTCAGCCGCGCTGGGGCCGAGGTGGCGATGGATGAACGTATCGGATGGGCCAAGCAGTGGCGTGGCGGGCGTATGAGACACGGGCGTGATGGCTCCTGCGTGGGAAGGTGGGAACGTGAAAACGTGGGAACGTGAAAACGTGAAGACGTGGGAACGGGTGACCCGGCGCGCCGTTCCCACGTTCCCACGTTCCCACGTTTTCACGTTTTCACGTTCTCACGCACCTAGTGTTCGCTGATCATCTTGTCGTAGGCCGGACCGTCGAGCAGCTTGGCGAGCGGGGCGAGGTCGTCGCAGCGGACCTTGAGCATCCACCCCGCCGCGAACGGATCGCTGTTCACCAGGCCGGGTTCGTCGGCCAGCCGCTCGTTGACGGCGACGACCTCTCCGCTGACGGCGGAGAACATCTCGCTGGTGGCCTTGACGGACTCGATCTCGCCGAAGCGGCTGCCGCCGGCGACGCGGCTGCCGACCTTGGGCAGGTCCACGAAAGTGATGTCGGTCAGCTCGTCGGCGGCGAACTGCGTGAGGCCGAGCGTGACGACCTCGCCGTCGGTCTTGAACCACTCATGGGTCTGCGAGTACTTGCGATCGTTCGGGACGGGCATGGGTTCCGTTCTCCTGTACCCCGCGGGCGCAGCGCCGGCGGAAGGCGGATTTTAAGGCCGCCAGGTCCGACGGGGTAGCCCGCCCGGCGCCCCAAGAAAACCGCAGAGACGCAGAGAGCGCAGAGGTCGCGGAGAAGAAGGAAAGAGGCAACGAGGCGCGCGCCCGCCGATCGCGTGGGTGCCGCAGCGCGGAGCCCCTCTCTCTTTCTCTCTCTTCTCTGCGACCTCCGCGCTCTCGGCGTCTCTGCGGTCCCCCGGTGCGGAGCGGACGGCTGACCGCTACTTCAGCTCGACGTTCCAGTACGCGTAATCCAGGAACTGCTTCCAGCTCGCGTACTTCGAGTCCGACAGCTTGATCGTCAGCACCGGCGAACGCTTGGGCCGCAACGGCGGGTGGACGAGCTTCAGGCCGGCCTGCTCCGGCGTGCGGCCGCCTTTCTTGACGTTGCAGCGGATGCAGGCGCAGACGATGTTCTCCCAGCAGTTACTGCCGCCCTGCGAGCGCGGGACGACGTGGTCCAGGCTCAGCTCGCTGGTGGCATAGCGCTTGCCGCAATACTGACAGCGGTTGCCGTCGCGGGCGAACAGGTTCCGCCGGTTCAGCTTGACGCGCGTCGCCGGCAGCTTGTCATAGCCGAGCAACCGGACGATCTTCGGGACGGCGATCTGAAAGCGCACGGTGCGGACCCAGTCGTGCCGCTCGGGCTCGAACTGGTGCTTGAACTGGCTGACCTCGACCCAGTCGTCGAAGTCGTAGGCGAGGTACTGGCCGTCGTCGAGCGTGACGACCTCGACCAGCTCGCGGTACAGCAGCGTCAGGGCGCGGCGGGCGCTGACCACCCGCACCGCCATGTAGAGGCGGTTGAGCAGCAGCACGTTGGCCGACAGAGCTGACTGTTCCGCGAGCATCGCGACTTGGTCTCCGCGCGGCCGGATTACCCCAGCCTGCGCTTCTGACGCGCATCGTAGGGGATTTGGATCGGATTAGCAACAACAAGTGCCCCGGCTTCGGCCGTGCGACCGCGAAGCGGCAGCCACCGTTCGCAGTGGGTGGCGTGGCTATGAAGCGCGCCGGAGCGCCGCGGCGGGGGGCCGTTGCTATACTGCTTGCGGCGCGAGGGCGCTGACCATGACATCGTCCGAGCAGCACCGGCAACTCACGTTCAACTGGGAGGAAGTCGAGCGCACACGCTACGAGCCGGGCCGCCTGTTCGACGCGCCCACGGAGGCAGCGCTGACGCGGCTGCCAGAGGGACAGCACTTCGATCGCAAGAGCGCCCAGATCGAAGCGCGGCGCCTGGCTGAGACGATCTGCGCCTTCAGCAACAGCGATGCGCGCGGCGGCGTAATCGCCGTCGGGATTCGCGAGCGCACGGTGGAGGGCTTCGAAGCCGTGGGTGAACCCGCCCTGAATCGACTGATCGGTGCGCCCCTGGAGTTCTGTCCCCAGGCCGTCTGCCACCACAAGACCGTGTCGCTGGCCGGAAAGACGGTCCTGTTGATCCGGGTGGAGTACCATCCCCACCGCGTGGTCGAGTTGTCCGATGGGCGCGTGTTTCTACGGTTCGGCGACAGCAACCGCCGCCTAGCGCCCGAAGAGATCGTACGCCTCCGCCACGACAAGGGGGAAATTCCGTTCGAGTTGGAACCGGTCGAAAACGCCGCGCTCGGCGACCTGGATGCGGAACTCGTAGCCGACTTTGCGACGGCCGTCCGCGGCGCCGAAGGGCTGGAATACGACCGTTCGAACCACGACATTCTGGTCCAGCGCCGGTTGGGGCAGATGCGACACCAGGTCTTCCAACCCTTCAACGCCGCCATGTTGCTCTTCGGCCGCGATCCCATCCGCTTTTTTCCCGGCTGCAAGGTGCGGTTCATCCGCTACGAAGGCACGGAGGAGCGCACCGGTCAGGAGCTCAACGTCATCAAGGACCTTCTGGTAGAAGGGCCGGTCCCGGTCCTGATCCGACGGGCCGCCGACGTGCTCTTCTCACAACTGCGGGAGTTCCAGGCGCTCCAGTCCGACGGACGTTTCCTGGTCGTACCCGAATATCCGCCGGATTGCGTGTACGAAGCGCTCGTCAACGCGTGTGTCCACCGCTCTTACAGCGCGAAGAACATGAACGTGTTCGTGCGGATGTTCGACGATCGGATCGAGGTCGAATCCCCCGGCGGGTTTGTGCCGCCGGTCACGGCGGAGAACATCTATGAGCAGCATGTGCCGCGCAACCCGATCTTGATGGACGCGTTGCGCTACCTGCGGTTCGTGCGCTGCGCCAACGAAGGCACACGTCGCATGCGCCACCTGATGGAGCAATGTGGGCTGCCGGTCCCGAAGTTCCGCCAGGAGTCGGACCGCATGTCGAAGGTGGTGGTCACACTCCGCAACAACCTTGAGCAGCGCAAGACGTGGATTGACCGCGACCTCACACGACACGTGGGCGAAACGCTGGCGCGCTCGCTCTCGCCGCATGAGATTCGGATTCTCAACTACCTGGCCGAAAACGGACGCATGACGGTCAGCGACGCACACCGAATCACAACCCTCAAGACCTGGCACAGCGCGCGCAAGGTCATGGAGCACCTGGCCGCCAAGGGATTGGTGAAGGAAGTCAAGACGCGCGTGCGCGACCCCAAAGCGCACTTTGTGCTCGCGGCCAACTGGCAACCAAACGGGGGACGGTAGTCTTCCCACGCCGCAAATCGCAGCGCCGCGCGCGCTGCGCCTGCCCGGCCCACACCTACGGCTTCCGCACCCTTTCGATGACATTCAGCCGCACGCGGCGGACGACCGCGCCGGCGGGCGTGTCTTCGCGCACCAGTGTGATATCGTTGGGACCAACTTCGTCAGATCGCATGATCTGCACGCCGACGTCCGGACGCTGGGCCAGACGCCGAATCCAATCCGCCGCCGGCTCGAGCCCGTCGAAGTCGCGCGTCAGAAACACGGAGTAGGTCAAGTCGCGGCCGCGCGGCTGGTTCACGAGCAGCAGCCGGGCGTCGCGCGGGGCTTTCCGCGCCTGTTCGACCACCTGCGGCAGCATCTGCCCGACCGCCACGCCGACGCGCTGCATCTGCCGCCCCTTGCGCACAGTCGCCCACACGTCGGCGGAGAGCACGAGCACAAGCACGACCACTGTCACGACGCGCGCCCACCGGCGCGCATCATCGAGCACGCCGCGCACGGCGAGTGCGACGAGCAACGCCAGGAACGGCAGCAGGTTGTAGCTGTGCAGCTCGCTGACGTGGTTCATCAGCACCATCGGCACGCCCGCGCCTCCCGCCAGCATCACAAGCCCCAGCACCGCACGCCCCGCCCGCGCCCGCACCAGTCCCCAGACGAGCAGCGCCCCCCAGACCGCGGCGACGGCGCCCGCCGCCGCAAGCGGTTTCGCCGCCCCCGCGCGGAAGCCGAGGTAAACGTCCGCCGTGGACCACGGCAGCAGCCCCGCACCGAAAAGCAGCCCCTCGTTCGTCAGGATGTTGGACCCGAGCCGCAGATCGTAGTCTCCGGCACCGCCCCAATTCGTGTGGGGCGGTGCGGCGAAGCTCCGCCAGGCGAGGTAACCAACCAGAACCACGCCGCAGGTGAGGCCGAGCGGCAGCAGGCGGCGTGCCGCGGGCCGGGCGCCGCGCCAGCCCCAGTACAGCACGACCAGCATGACGAGGCCGACGTGCGCGAGCCCGCTCTCCTTGCTCAGCAGCGAAAGCACCAGGGCCAGCGCACACCACAAAGGCGCACCCGACACGCCGCGTTCGGTTTGCCCGCCACACCACGCGCCGTGGCGATAGGCCAACGCGATGGCGACGAAACCGAAAAGCGTGCTGGCGATCTGGCCGAACGTGTCGTTGCCCAGCACGCCGCTCACGCAGACCGGGTGACTGACGAACCACAGCGCGGCCACGAGCGCCGGTCCCCACGCCAGACCCCCCCGCAGCAGCGCGACCAGCAGCCCCCCGGCGACCAAGCCGTGCAGCGCTGCCTGGCCCGCCTGCATGAAGGTCGTATCGTCGCCGCACAGCAACTGGTGGGCGGCCGACCACGTCATTTGGAGCGGCCGGTAGAAACCCGCCATGTCGTGCGAGTCAAAGTAATAGCGGTACAGCCCGGCGCGGGGGTCCGCCATGCGGTAGATGTAGTCGTCGGCGAAGTAGGGAATACCAACGCAGGGGAAGTAGAGCAGCAGCGCGACGATGACGAACCCCAGGAGGGCCCCGAGTTCCAGGGGCCATTGCGATGGAGATTCGTCGGAAACGTCGCTCGGCGAAGCCGCGCTCGGGGTGTCGCTCATGGTCCCGTCCGTGCCGACGGTCACACGCGGTTGCCGCGCTGGTAATCGTTCTCTTCCTGCTGCCGCTCGCGCGTGATGCGTTCGAGCGTCTGGCGCTCGACGTACGAGAGGCTCCGCACGCCATGCTCGGAGACCTTGCGGAGAATGCGGTCGAGTTCGGTCTCTTCCTGCGCGCGCGTGGCCAGCTTCTCGGCCCACGCACCGGGATTCGGGTTCGCGGCGGCGCTCGGCGGGGCGGGCCGACGTGTTTTCGGTCGGGTTTTGAAGAGCCGCGCCCAGAAACCTCCGCCCTGCGAACCGTGGTCGTAGCGCCGATAGTCCGGGTCCTCAACCAGATAGCCGGCGCGGGCGGCCTGGTAGCGTTGCCAGCACGTCATGCCGCCGAAGATCGCGATGAACAGCAGCATTCCGCCGCCGTGACTGAGGCTGTAGTAGCCGAACAGGGCGCAGCCGACGAGGCCGACCTGGCAGGCGAGTATCGTCGCCCGCTGAAGTCCGAGGAATGGCCAGAGAATGGCTTGGAAGAGCTGGCCGCCATCCATGGGAAACACGGGCAGCAGATTAAACGCGAGGATGAACAGGTTCACCTCGTAGAACACGAGGAGATAGAAGATCCACTCCGGCAGCGGGGCCTCGCCGCTGTAGTGAAACGCCATGCGCAGGGGATTGAGCGGCAGGCTGATCTCGCCGCCCGCGATGATATAGATCGCCAGACCGCTGAGCAGACAGAAGATGACGTTGACCAGCGGTCCCGCGGCGACCGTGACGAACTGCGGCCAGGGCCGCATCGGGGCGTGGGCGTACGCCAGCCCGCCCAGCGGCCACATCAGGATGTCCTCTGCGTCCCCGCCGACGGCGCGGGCTCCGAAGCAATGACCGAATTCGTGGACCAACACAATGCCGAACTGGAGCGCCAGAAAGAACAACTCGTGTTTCCAGTCGAAGCCTGATTGCGTGGCGTCGAACAGGCGGAAGCCGAGATAGAAGAGAAACAGGACGTGTACGCGGATGGTGATGTCGAACAGCCGGCCGACGCGCACGGACCCGCCGAGAAAGTTCATCGCGCCCTCGCTTCCGGGCGGACGAACCGCTCGTAGTAGAGCAGCGCCGCGATCGTCTTTGCGTCGCAGATCCGACCGTCGCGAATCGCGGCCAGCGCATCGGCGAGCTTCATCGGGGCCACGCGGATTTGCTCCGTGCCCTCGTGGGCCGTGTCCCCCGGCGTAAGGTCCGTCGCCAGGAAAGCGTGCAGCCGCTCGGACACGATCCCCGGCGAGGAATAGAACGAAAGCAGCGGCGTGATCCGCCCGGCCTGATAGCCGGTCTCTTCGGTCAGCTCGCGGGCGGCGCACGCCCGCGGGTCTTCGCCTGGGTCGAGCGTGCCGGCGGGCAGCTCGAGCAGCTCACCACGCGTCGCGACGCGGTAGTTATAGATCATCACGATCCGTTCGTCCGGCAGCACCGGCAGAATCACCGCGGCCCCCGGATGCACGACGATGTCGTGTTCCAGGCTACGGCCGTTCACCTCGAACGCCCAGCGTTCGACGCGGAACTTGCGGCATTGGATAAGCGGCGTCGTGCGCACGGATGGCGCTCCTGAATGCCCCCAAACAGACCGGGGCAGACGGCTCATTATACGGCACGCGGGCTTTACGCTGCGCTGGGCTCAAGGCGGCAACAACAGCACGCGCCTGCCGAGCGCGCGGACGCGGGCGGCAATTCTCACGGCGCGCTCGGCGTCCATGGCCCCGGCGGCGGCGCCAGGATAGCGCACTTCGACGCCGATGTCCGTTAGCCAGTCGAGGTCCGCGCGCAGCGTCGCCCAGGCGGGGTCCAATGGCGAAGCCTGATCGAGCAGAGCGGAAAGGTCGTGCGTCCTCGGGAAGAGCAGCCCGGCCTCGCTGAGTTGGGCCTTCAGGAACTTCTCGGCGCACTGTTGGGCATGAAAGCAGGCAGCATCGAAGTTCGGTGCCGGAACCGCGCGCAGTTCGCGCCCCGCGGTCGCGAAGTCCCCCTCCGCCTTCTCAACCCACTCGCCGGTGGCCGGCTTCATAGAGCACCTTGCCGTGCGTCACGATCTCACGCAGGAACACGTCGCCCAGCGCCAGCCGCTGCCGCAAGACATCCGGCGACCTCACCAGCAGGTCCACCGGGAAGCGCGGCCGCACCGCGCCGCGGATGCGCGCCGCCACGTCCCAGCTTTTGCCCTCGTGTGACAGCACAATCAGCAGATCGACATCGGAGTCTGGAGTCGGCGCCCCGCTGGCGTGCGATCCGAACAGGATGATCTGCTCGGGCTGAAACGCCAGCGCGATCTGGTCAGCTAACTCGCGAACGGCGTTCAGGGCGACCACACCAGGCTTCCTCGCGCGCGGCTCTTTACCGGTGCCAGCGCGCTCTACATTCTACCGCCACCACATTCCTACACGTCCAGGTTCTTCACGTGAATCGCGTTCCGCTCGATGAACTCCCGCCGCAACTCCACGTTCTCACCCATCAGAATGCTGAACATGCGGTCGGCCTCGGCGGCGTCGATGTCGGCCTGCTCGGGGTCGTCGGTCGTCTCGCCGACCACGACCTTGCGCAGCACGCGGTTGGCCGGGTCCATCGTCGTTTCCCAGAGCTCCTCCTTGTTCATCTCGCCCAGGCCCTTGAACCGCTTGATCTCCCAGCCGCGCCCCCCCAGCGCCCGAATCGCCTCCGGCAACTCGGCCAGGTTTTCCAGTTCTGTGTGCTCGTCCGCGCCTGAACTGAGGACGAAGACGGCCGGGCTCAGCTCGCCGGTGACGAGCTCCTCGCGCTTCAGGAACAGGTCGTCCACGTCGCAGCCGAAGTCCAGCAGCCGGGCAAAGCACACTTGCAGGTCGCTCGCTTCAGTCAGGTCGGTGCGCACCACGGCCGCGCCGCCGGCGGCATAGGGTTCGTACTCGCCCTCCGCAAAGAAGAACCGCTCTTCACCCGGCGTCTGCGCACGAATCACCGGCAGCCGACCGTCTGCCCCGCGCAGGTCAACGAATGACCGAAACAAGATGCCGCGCCGCGCGAGCACGTGGGCGTGGCGGTCAATCTCCTCAACGAGCTGCTGAAGTTCTTCCAGCTCAGGTCCGCCGAGCCGCCGTACCGGACTGTCCGTCCGGCGGATCTCCAACGTCGCCCGCTCACGCCCCAGCCGTGAGAGGTGCGTATTCAACGCCGCGTCATTCAGCAGGTACGTCCGCTGCTTACCCTTCGCAAGCTGAAACAGCGGCGGCTGCGCGATGTACACGACGCCGCGATCGATCAAGGGCCGCAGATGGCGGAAGAAGAACGTCAACAGCAGCGTGCGGATGTGCGACCCGTCCACGTCGGCATCGGTCATGATGATGATCCTGCCGTACCGCAGCTTCGCCAGGTCGAAGTCCTCTTCGCCGATGCTCGTGCCGATCGCCTTGATGATCTCGACGATTTCCTCGTGGCTGAGCACCTTGTGCAAGCGGGCCTTCTCGACGTTCAGGATCTTGCCGCGGATCGGCAGAATGGCCTGCGTGGCGGTGTCGCGGTAGCCCTTGGCAGAGCCCGCGGCCGAATCGCCCTCGACGATGAACAACTCCGTCGAATCCACGTCGCGGCTTGAACAATCGACCAGCTTGCGTGATAGCCCCGCGCCCGCCAAGGCACTCTTGCGGGCCGTTTCGCGGGCCTTGCGGGCGGCCTCGCGGGCCACCGCGGCCTGCACCGCCTTGGTCACAATCCGTTTGGCATCCGCCGGATGCTCTTCCAGGTAATTGCCGAGCAACTCGTTTACCGACGTCTCGACGAACGTCCCAACCTCACTGTTGCCCAGCTTCGTTTTCGTCTGACCCTCGAACTGCGGCTCCGGCACCTTGACCGAGATCACGGCGGTCATGCCCTCGCGCGTGTCCTCGCCGCTCGGCGTCGGGTCGTTCGGCTTGAGCAGATTGTTCTTGCGGGCGTAGGCGTTCAGGCTGCGGGTGAGCGCCGTGCGGAAGCCGGAGAGGTGCGTCCCGCCCTCGACCGTGTTGATGTTGTTGACGAACGAGAGCGACGTCTCGCTGTATGCGTCCGTGTACTGGAGGGCCACCTCGACGATCAGCCGCTGGGCCGCTTCCTCGCGGGTGAAATACACCGGCGCGTGCAGCGGCTCCTTGCCCTCGTTCAGGTGCTGCACGAACTCGCGGAGGCCGTTCGCGTAGCTGTAGGTCTCGGCCACGCCGCTGCGCTCGTCGCGCAGCGCGATCGTCAGGCCGGCGTTGAGGTACGCCAGCTCGCGCAAGCGCTTCGCCAGGATGTCGTAATGAAAGTCAATGCTGGGAAAAATCTCGCGATCCGGCTTGAAGCGGATCAGCGTGCCGGTGCGCGTCGCGGGGCCCGCCGCGGTCAACGGTCCGACGGTCCGCCCGCGCTCGAACGACATGGTCCAGACCTGGCCATCGCGCTGCGTGCGGGCCCGCAGCCATTCGGACAGGCCGTTGACGACGCTGACACCCACGCCGTGCAAGCCGCCCGAAACCTTGTACGAATCGCGATCGAACTTGGCGCCCGCGCCGAGCCGCGTGAGGCACAGCTCGAGCGCCGACATGTTGTATTCTTCCTTGATGCCGACCGGAAAGCCGCGGCCGTCGTCCTCGACGCTGACGCTGCCGTCGCCATAGATCACAACGCTGATGGTCCGGCAGGCCCCCGCCATCGCCTCGTCGATCGAGTTGTCGACGACCTCGTAGACCAGGTGATGCAGCCCGCGCAGGCCCGTGTCGCCGATGTACATGCTCGGGCGCTTGCGGACGTGCTCGGTTCCCTCCAGGACCAGCACCTTACTTTCATCGTAAATGGCCGGCGGTGCGACTTCGCTCACGCATCGCTCCTATCAACGTCGGGTCGGCTCCTGGGCCGCCCGGCAAGTTCAAAACGCATATGCCGCAGGCTGGGTACCAGCGCGCACACGCGGCGCTCGAGGGTGGCCTGCTGGCGGCGCAACTCGCCTAACTCACTGCCGCTCTCAGTGAGCACCAGGGCCGTGTCTACACGCACCTCTTCCACCCACGCGCTGTCACGCGACGCCGGCGGCACCACGCGCGCCCACGCCGCGGCGACCGCTTCGTATTCCCGCCGTCGCCGGGCGGCGCGCGCCAGAACCTTCGCGAGCGCACTTTGTTGCTGCGGGTCATGGGCCTCGTTCAGCGGACGCGGCCGGACACGACGACGATTCTGTTGTGCCTGAAGGAACTGCTCGGCATTCATCGGTGAGACCGCAACATACGCATCTGGTGAGCCTGGGCCCGTGGCCCGTGTCCCGGCGCGCCGGGATTCGTACGGGCCAGAGGCCCATGCTCCCCACCACTATAGCGACACGGGCATGATCACGTAGAGAAAGTCGGCACGGTCGTCGCCGGTGATGACCCCCGGCCGAAAGCTATCCTGAAATTCCAGCCGCACGTTGCCGACGTTCAGAACCTTCAGGGCGTCATTAAAGAACGTCGGGTTGAAGCCGATTTGCAGGGCCTCGCCCTTGAACTCCGCTGGCAGCTCTACGCGGGCCTCGCCGTGCTCCGCGGACTGGGCCGTAATCACCAGCAGTTCCGCCGAGAAGCTCATGCGCACGGCGCGCGCTTCCTCGCTGGCCAGCAGCGCCGCCCGGCGAATGCCCGCCATCAGCTCCACGCGGTTCACCAGCGCGTGCCGCGTGCTGTCGCGTGGGATGACCTCCTCGTATTTCGGGAACGTGCCTTCGATCAGCACCGTGCTCAACATGCGGTCGTTGCTGCGCAGCACGATTTGGTTCGGCAGGACCTTGATGTCGATGGTCCAATCGTCCTGCTCGTGACCATGCGCAAACACGCGCTCGAACGCCGTCAGGGCCTTGATGGGGACGATGACCTCGAAGTCGGCCGCCGTGCTGCGTGCCACGGCCCCACCGCTGCGCGCCAGGCGCCGCCCGTCAGTCGCCACCAAGTGCAGGCGCTTGCCACGTTTCTCCCACAACACGCCGTTGATCGCGTAGCGGCTCGTTTCGCGAGCCGCCGCGTAAGAGGTCAAGCTGATCATCCGCCAGAGCTGCCGGCCATCCATGACCAGGTCCGGCTCGTCGTCGAACGACGGCACCGCCGGGAAGTCAGCGCTGGCCAACGTGAAAATCTTGAACTCGCTGCCGGCCCCGCACACCGTGCAGAACCGGTTATCGACCTCGAGCCTGATTTCCGCGTCGGGCAGCTCGCGGACGATGTTCAGCAATTGGTCCGCCGGTACGACCGCTTCGCCAGGTTCCTCGACCCGGAAGCTACTGATGCGCAGTCGCAGCGCCGCCTCTCCATCGGTGGCACTAAGCTCAATCGTCTCGCCCTCCGTCGCAATTCGCACGCAACCGAGGATCGGTTTCGTCGTGCGCCCACCCGCGATGGCGGCCACCGCCGTCAATGCCTCAGCCAGTTCCTCGCGCGGCAGTCTCGTCTTCATGGCGCCTTCCAGTACACGGACCCAGGGTGCTCCAGGCGCGCCGCCCGCCAGCCGGGCCCAGTTGCTCTGGCGCGCGCTAACCCCGGCTCGCTTTGCACGCTATATGTACCCCAGACGGACTGGATTAGCTACTACCTGTACACGCTCAGTTTCCGCAAGCACCACCGGCATCACACCCTGCCTGGCCCCAGCATCTGCCCCCAGGCCGGGTTGGCTGTAAGCACGAGACCCGCCATTCTACGACCAGCCGCGCGCACACCGACTGGCACACAGTCGCAGCGCGTTCTGCTGCTGGGATGGCGTTTCTATCCTAAGTTAACCGTCCAGAACCGTCTACCTTGTTTGTTCTGTCGGCGACGGCGCTTCACCATTGTAAGATGTTAATCTACAACAACTTGCGGCCGTGTTCGTACCGTCAGTCGCCCGTTCGAGAAGCAGAGCACAGCCCATCTGTGATGACACATGTGGCCGACGCAGAGAGTGCGGCGCACCATCGTGCAACTCTGTGGCGCGGCACCGTCGGTTCCTGACAGGCTGCTGTTACGAATGGCATCAACTCAAGCTTGCATCTTTCGGTTCTCGCAGGGCTTGGCGTAGCTTCGCGCAGGGTTGGGCCATGAGGGCATATTCCAGCGGGCGGCGTTTGCGGACGCGGGGTTTGTAGCGGTCTGAACGCAGCGGATTGGCCCACAACGCGGGCGCGTTCGGTTAGCAGCTCCGCAACCGTTGGGGGTAGTCACTACGCCGCGACAATCGGCCGATATGAATACTGAGCCGTGCCGCGCTGAGCACGCAAGGTGGTGAACTGCCGTGCCGGTCACGATGATGTGTCCGAATCTGAAGTGCGGTCGCACCGTGGTGGCGGCCGAATCGTCGCGGGGCAAGGTCGTGCGCTGTGCGCATTGCCAGACGCTGTTCCTCGTGCCGATCGACGGGCGGCTCGTGTCCGAGGCCAAGCCGGCGGCGACACCGCCATCGGAGCAGCCCGCTGAATCCACGCCGAAGCGCAAAGGGCGCCGGTAGCGGGGCGGGCCCGGAAGCGGTTTCGTGGAGGAACGTGACATGGGGTTTGACGCGACACGCGCGGTGCGCGGGTTGGCGGAGGCCTTTGCGGAAGAGCCCGAGCTGATTCTCGCTTGTGTGCGTGGTACACCGCCGCCAACCCGCTCAGAGGCGCAACAAGCGCTCCGGGCGGCTCGACAGGCCATCGCGCTGCGTCCGCGCTATGCGGATCTGCACCACTTTGCGGCGCACGCGGCGCTAGCGGCGGGAGACCCGGACTCCGCGGCGGGGTTGTTGGCCCAGGCGCTCGAGTTAAACCCGACCTACCGGGATGCCCGGGTGCTGGCCGGGCAGGTGGCCCTGCTCCGACAACGGGCAGACGAGGCCCGCATTCACCTGAACCTCGCGCTCGCGAACGGGGCTGATTATCCAGACGTTCACATGTTGCTCGGCCAAGCGTGGGAGCTGGCGCAAGACTGGCCGCAGGCACGTGCGGCGTACGAGCGCGCCCTGTCACTCAACGACAATCTGCTCGCCGCTCGCGAAGCCCTCGCGGCCCTCCCGGACGGCGGCGCTAACGTGGTCCGCCATGAGCTACCTGCTTGAAGCGCTTGGCCGCGGGCTGCTGATCGACCTGCGGAGCGCGTTCGAAAACCAACTTCCCACGCTGGCGGAGGACGACACAGAGGTGCTGCGCCAGCGGCTGGACGCTTCGCCCACATCCTTCGATTTGGCTCTGCGGTTGGGCATGAGCGGCCTGCTGCAAATGCGGCTCAGCGAAGCGCGGCGGGCCTTTGAGACGGCCTGTCAGATCAACCCCGCGTCCGCGCAGCCGCACCTCGCGCTGGCCTGCGTGTACGACGAGCTGGGGCAGATGGACGCGGCGATCAAGCAACTGGCCGCGGCGCGCGAGCGCGACCCACAAGACCCCGCGATCAGCTTCGCGCTGGGGTTGTGCCAGGAGCGCGGCGGTTACCTCGAGCCGGCGAAGGCCGCATACCGAGACGCGGCGTCGCTCTGCCCGCAGCTTCGCAATGCGCACGAACGGCTGGCCGCCATCGCGTTGCAGGAGCGTGACTGGGCGGGCGCGATTGAGCCGTACGAGCGGCTGGCCGAGTTGGAACCGGGCGATCTCGACATCCTGCTGACGCTCGGCAATCTCTACCTGGAGGTCCACCGCCCGGAAGAGGCCGTGCAGGTCTATCAGCGGGCGCTGCTGATCGAACCCGAAGCGAGCGATGGCACGCTGACCAAGGCGGACGCGCTGGCCGCCGCAGGGCAGCTTGCGGAGGCCATCTGCACGCTGGAGCGGTTAGTCGAGAAATACCCTGGGCTGGCGCCATTTCACTTGCGGCTCGCCGATCTCTATGCGCAGGCGGGCGACGACGAACGGGCCGTGGTGCAGTACCGCACGGCCCTCGAAACGCAGCCCGGCTTTCTGGAGGCCACCGTCAAGCTCGGCACGCAGCACATGCGGCAGGGTCGGCTGGTGGACGCCGCCGTCACGTTCAACCGCGCGGTCGAGCTGAACGACCGGCTGATCGGCGCGTTCGCGGGACTGGGCGTGGCGCAGCACGCGTGCGGCCGCACCCAGGAGGCCCAGACGAGCTTTGACCTGGCGGCGGGACTCGAACCCAGCAGCACGTTGCTGTACTCCGAGGCGGCCCGGCTCCAGCTTCAGTCCGAACGCGCTGAGCGCGACCCGGATGCCCTCGTTGCTGACGACGGACCCGCGCCCGATGAGGCGCTGCTGCTGGATGAGGCGTTGCGCCGGCACGAACAGGCATTGTTGCAATACCCCAACCACGCGGATTTGCATTACCGTTACGGGTTGCTGCTGCGGCAGCGCGGCCGGCACGCCGAGGCGATCCAGGCCCTGCGGAACGCGGTGACGATCAACCCGAACTACTCCAAGGCCCTCATCAAGCTCGGCATTGCGCTGAAGGAAAGCGGCGACGTGGACGACGCGGTGCAGGCATTTCAGCAGGCCGTGCGGCTCAACCAGAAGTTCGTCGATCTACACTATCAGCTTGGCTTGCTCTTCGCACAGCGCAGCCAGTTCGACCTGGCGATCGAGGAGTTTGAGCACGCGGTCGCCGGCAGCCCCGCCAACCCCGAGTTCCGGGCGCACCTTGCGCTGGCGCTACAGAACCTCGGCCTGATTGACCGGGCGGCCGCGGCGTGGCAGGCACTGCGCGAATTGCGGCCGACCACCGCGAACCAGCTCGCGGCCCGCGAGCACGCGCTGCGGCGGGCACAACCCCAGTCACCGGATGCGCACCCGTAAGCGCGGGCCCCGCGATACAATGCCGCGACGCTTTGGCGCGGCCCGCACCGGGCGCGAAGCGGATGCGAGGCCCGTGTGAAGACCGTACTCGTCCTCAACCACGACCAGATGGGCCACGGCGACGCGGCCCTGGGGCAGAAGATCCTCGGCAATTTCCTGCGTAAATCGCCGGCGATGCAGACGATTACGGCAATCGTGCTGTACAACAGCGGCGTGAAGCTCGCCTGCGCCGGTTCGCCGGTGCTGGCGGAGCTCACGCACTTGCACGAGGCGGGCGTGGACCTGAAGCCCTGTGCGACGTGTCTCGAGCACTACGGCGCGCAGCTCGCGGTCGGGCAGCCGTCGAACATGGACGAGATCGTGCGCGAACTGGCGCGGGCGGCGAAGGTGATTACGCTGTAATGCCTGCCGCACGATAGCACTCCGCCCGGGGGAGCATGTGCCTCCGGCCCGTGCGTGGTCCGTACGAGACAGAAGTCCATGTTCCCCTGGACGGCAGCGATTCCGCAAAGCAGATCCGAGCCGACCGCGCGAGCGGTCGCAAGTCTGGCCACGAGCTTGCGCTC
>CAYMXT010000002.1:0-60360 GCA_964394415.1 uncultured Planctomycetales bacterium | reverse complement strand
CCCGCCCGTCGAGGTAACTGACTGCCCCGCTCGCATGGCGAGCCGCCCGGGCGCGTGCCTGGGCGAACGCGGAAACGCATGTTGGAGAACAGCGATGAGCAAGAAGACCACGAAGAAGGCGGCGAAGGCTGCCAAGACCCCGAAGGCCGCGACGCGCAAGGCGACCAAGGCGGCGACGCCCGCCGACGGCAAGCCGCTCAGCGGACTCGACGCGGCCGCCAAGGTTCTGGCCGACGCGGGCCAGCCGATGCGGGCGCGCGAGCTCGTGAACACGATGATCGAGCGCGGCCTCTGGAAGAGCGGCGGCAAGACGCCCTGGGCGACGATCTACGCCGCGATGCTCCGCGAGATCACCGCGAAGAAGAGCGCCGCCCGGTTCCGCAAGACGGATCGCGGGCTGTTCGCGTTCAACGGGTAGCGCGTTCATCAACATCTCGCACTTCCTCACGCACCCTGGCCGCCTGGCTGGGGTGTCTCTTCGGCCATCGCCAACTCGGCTTCCAGCCGCACGAGCCGCCGCCACTCGGCCAGCGGCACGATGGCGACGTCCATCGCGCGGTAGCGCCGGATGCCCAGCGGTCGGCCCGTTCCCGCGTGACAGGGTCACCTCCGACCGCATGGACGATCTTCGTACACAGGTTACCCAGCAGAGAATCGGCTTCTGCCCGACCCTTCTCGCCGCCGCCCAGCACGGCCACGAAGTTGCTGTACGATTGGGACAGTGCCACAGTGGCCACTCTCGCGGCCCGACAAGTCTGCTGAAAGCTATGGTCGTAACTCGTGAGAAAGTACTGCGCTTCGTCGGCCCACAGGAACACTGGCCGTCCATTCTCGTCAACATTGCGCCGCTCAATCGATCGCTGAAAAGCGTACTTCCACAGCACCTGCGCGAACTGCCCGACCTCCCCGTACTCTTTCACAGGCAGATCAATGAGGATGATCTTTCCGTCCTGCGCCGCCTGCGGCGTGATGTTCGTCTTGCCGCTGTATAGCTCGGCTAAAATGCCGCGGTTCAGCACGTCCACCATGGACGTGAAGGTGGACACGATGACGCTCCGCGTCTTATCGCTAAGCCCCGGAAACTCCAGCATGAAATAGTCCGCAACAATCTCAAAGTCACCGAGCTGCCGCTGCGTCTTCGGTCGCTTGTCAGCCTCAACGAGGCACTGCATGCAGAACGAGCGCTCCTTGAATTCAGCCGAGATCGGCAGGGAAGTCGGAGCCGAAACGACGACACGATAGAGCTCGGGGATCGTAATCCGCCCCTTCGCCAGCGCGAGCAGGTCCACGACGTTGCGGCACAATTGACGATTGGCGCGCTTCCAATAGCCCTCGTCCTCCCGGCCGCCACCGCCTGTCGAATTCCGTTCCGCCACTTCAAGCACCGTCGAAAGCAGATTGACGATGTTCTCCGTGAGCCCGGCTCCGCTGCCCTTGCGCGTCATTTCATCATCGAGGAAGTTGAATCTGTACTCGGCGTCCGGTCCGAATCGCACGAGGTCGTCAAGTCTGTTGGCAGCGCGGCAGTATTCCTCCCATACGGCTCGCTCGTCAGGCTTGACGGTAAGTACGAGCCCACCGAATCCAGCATTGAGCATCGACAGCGCCAGCGCCCTTCCGCTTCCGCTCGACTTGCCCGTCCCTGTCGGTCCGAGCACGACCGTTCCTTCACAGGCGTCACGAATCCTCCACACGTCATCGCGCGACCAGTGCAGAAGCGGCCAGGAGAGCAGCTCCGTGTTCATGAGCTTCCGCGCTCCTCTCCGCTTGCGCAGCGATCGCCCGCAGAGCAGAAGGCCGACTACCAAGCTAGTTGCGACGATGAATTCCATGACTCTGCCTTCCAGCGCGCCCGCGCGTACCCGCGAGCGCCTACCGTCCCATCTTCCGATCGGCGTCCTTCGCTCCTTTCCAGAACAGGACAATCGCGAACAATACAAATGTCGGAATCAACTCCATGACACACCTCCTACTTGGACTGCGACGCGATGGCCTTCACAGCTTCGGGCAGGCCGAGTCCCTTTGCATGCAGTTCTTTCGCACTGTTGAGCACTTGTTCAATCCACGCGATGAACCGGTCGAACGTGACCGCTTCCCGCATCGCCACCGACACCGTGCCGCCGTCGTCAAGTGGCACAGCCAACCGCGCAGCGGGACGCCGTGCCTGCCGCGACTTGCGGGGCGGAGGCTTGCCGCGCGCTGCCCGGATTTCCTTTGATTGAGCCACCAGCTTGTCCCGCGAGAGTCCGCCGTTGACCACCTGATCTGCAAGCCGGCGCTGCTCCGCCGGGTCGGAGAATTTGGCGATTTCCGCGGCGGCGCTGTAGGGCAGCTTCCGGCTCTCCACGAGCGCGAGGACATCGGGCGCGAGGACGAGCATGGCGGAGAGTTTGGAAAGCACCGGGGCGGATACGCCCGTGATGCGAGCCAGTTCACCTGCAGTGCGACCCGTAAGCGATATCCACTTCGTGAAGGCTCGTGCTCGGTCAACCGGGTTCAAGTCCTCGCGGGCAGTGTTCTCCAGAAGTTGGAGTTCCAGAAGCTCCGCTTCGCTGAGGTCTCCCTCCATGACGCGCCCGGGGACGTGGGTTTCGCCTGCCATTCTGGCGGCGCGACAACGCCTGCCGCCCATCACCACCACATACCGTTCGCCGACGCGGCGCAGGGTCACCGCCTGCTGGATGCCGTGTGCCCGGATCGTCGCCGCAAGCGCCAGGAGCATCCCGGGATCGGCGTGCTCCCGGACCTGCGGCGCTTCGTCGATGAGATCGAGTGGAACCTGCGTGATTGTCTGCGCTTTCATGACTCTCGCTCCGCGGCCGGTGCATCCGCCTTGCGGAACACCTGCCCACACTTAAGGCACTGGGCGTAAAGTTCAGTGGCGCACCTGACGCTGGTACCGCACTGGCACGACCACTTCTTTTGCTTGGAATCACCCTTTGGGCGGCGGGCGGGGATCGGTCTCTCGGTTAAAGGCGCTTCAACGCCGTGTTGCCGCAGCAGTTCCTTGAACGGGCTGTCGGCTGCAAAGCCAAGTAGCCCCTTCTCATCAACGAGGAGACCGAGGGACGCGGCCTTCTCCCGGAACTCGCGGTTGTGATTCCCGTGCTTGCCCGGCGTCCCGTGGGCTTGCTGCCAGGCGTTGAGCAGGTGCTTCAGCAGCGTGCCGAGCACCTCCCATAGCGGGGTCTGGCCCGTCAGGTGTCGGGCGTTCAGGGCGATTTCGCCTTTCAACCCGAACCCGTTGTGGCCACCCCGGAAGTGCCCGAAGGTCGTGATGGGCATTCGATCCACGCACAGAGCGACTTCGGGGAGATCGAGTTTAAACTCGGCGATGAACCGGCTCACCCATTCCTGGAGCGTGCCGATCAAGTTGCGGCCGTGCCAAGCCTCGTTGAGCTGATGCTGAGCCAACGCGCCGTATACGTCCGCCCGAGGGTTTACGCTGCCCGTTTGCATGTGTAAGTCTACTTACACACACGCTCGCGGTCAAGCTCAGCCCCGTAATTTCAGAGATTTTCACGGTTTCACGGGGGAGGGAAGCAGGAGTTCTTTATGGCGAACGACCACGGTCCGGTGAATCCGCGTCTCGCTTAACCGGCGCGGCCATCAGCGAGAGGTGCATCAGGGTTCCGCTACTAACCGAGCGATGGGGCTTTCCATCGAGCGTCACCTCAAGCTGGAATCGCCCGAAGCCCGGCCGGCCACCGGGATCCGCCACCAGGAAGGCAGGAAGATCCGTCTTGGGGCACCGGATCGCAACACCGAATCGTCGAAGTTCACCATTCACCCACTTGGCAAGCTCGCGTTTCTCGTCGTATGTCTCCTGTGGCATGAACGTGACGTGATAAACGAAGTGTGGGCTGAGCGCTCGCGCGATTGCCTCTCGGGCGCTTGACTCAAAGTCGAGCAGGACGGCCCTCGCTTCGTCATACGAAAGGTCCGCCATGCCTTTCAGTCTGCTCGCGATTTCCCGTTGGAATACTTCCTGGATTTCTCCCGACACCTGCTGGACCGTGCGACGTTGCGGTATCTTGACTAGCACTTCAGCAATGAGCTGTCCAGCGTGGAATCTGTCCGGCAGCGTGGGTAGAATGCCCGTCACGAGCTGCCCGCGCTCCGTAGTGAGTGCAGCCAACAGTAGTCGCCGCATTTCGGTCCTGACCGCTTCGTCCGGGCGGTACGACTCGTCGATGGGTGCGCCGTATTGGATCACCTCGAACCGGAGTTCGAACCCTTCATTTTCGGGAGGGACTTGCTTCTTGAGTTCCTTTTCTTCGAATAGCGAATAGAACACGTCCAGCACGCGTTGCGCGGCTGCGCTGGCGTGTTCTGGACCACCTCGTCTTATGACACTCGGAAACGGCCCCCAAACACGCCAAGAGTCCGTTTGCTTAAGGCCGGAGCGGACCAGGCTAGTTGGCGCTGCTCTTTCTTGCTCTTTCGCTTTTGTCGGCTTCGCCAACTGGTCGCTCCGTTCGCTGCGATCCGTCAATACCAGGCGGTCAACACGTCGTATCCTGGCAGTTCATAAGATAAGCGAAGTCCTTGAGCTGAGCGATGGGCGATTCGACCCACGGCTCGGCCTGCTCAGGTCTCCCACCCCCGGGTAAACGGGGTGGCTCGATCCAGTGCGGCAGCGGGCGTCCTCGGACGCAGAACCCTCCGAATCCGATCCGTGTATCCGATCCGTTTCCTGGCGGAGAGCCGCTGCCGCAAATGATCATGCACGATTGCGCCGACTTCGTCCACCTCCGAGCGGCTGCACTGCAGCTGGGCCGCGCCCCGCAGCAGGTTCCGCTTTACCGGCCTCTCGCTTCCGGCCGCGCGACGGCCCTTGAGGCGAAATTCTCGCGACGCGGCGGCTCCTCCATCAATTCGAGATCGGGAAGACGTGTCGAACAGAACGTCCGTGCCGTTTTCCCGTTCTCGTCACGTGCCTCGATTCGGAAGCGGCCTTTCTCGTCGTCACCTCCGGCCCTCACGTCGGCGACGAGTATCGACGGCCTACCCGTCTTGGGACAGCGGATCGTCAAGCCGATTTCGTGGAGTTCCCGATTGACCCAGGTCGCCAAGGCACGCTTCTCCTCGTAGGCATCGTGAGGCAGGGTCCGAAGGTGGGCATTGAGTGCCGGTTCGAGCGCGGCCGCGATTTCGGCGCGCACAAAATGGCTTGCGTCCAACAACGCCGCTCGTCTTCCCGCGTAATCGCTCGGTGCGGCGCGAAGGGTCCGCCGAAGCCGATCACGCCAGTCGGTCTGGTCCTCTTCACTTGCGTCGCCGCCCACTTCCCCTCGCCATGTATGTTCGCCTTCCTGATATTCTGCCCGACCCGCGCAAGCCGCGCAAGCCGAATCGCCGCCGCCACGTACAGGTAGTCGCTCAGCAGATGTGAATGGCCGCGCTGTGAATCGCTCAGTGCGGGTCGATGCCGGCCAGCAGCTTGATGCGATCGTGAACCGTCTTCCCGCGTTCAAAAAGCGCCCGGTCGGCAGTGATGGGCCCACCCCCCGATATCCCCGGCGGCGGCGGCATGGTCTCCGTCAGCAACTCACGTACCATGCTATCCAGGCTGCGCAGTTCGCGCTCAGACCGTGCCCGCAGAATCGCGCCTATCCCCTCATCCACACTCCGCCGCGTATCTCGGTTATGCCCCTTCTCCCTGATTCTGGTGCAACCGCGTCACCTGGCGCACTCTCATACGACGTGCAAGATTGTCGCCTGTTCAGGCACTTAGCCACACTGGACAACAGGCGGCGCGCTATACCTGCGATTCTTGTTGCCGGCGATGCCGGCAATGTGTTATATATAGATATAACAATACTGGTAGGGTACATGCTTCGTTCTACGCTTCGCACCGTCGGCGGCTCCGTGATGTTTGCCATCCCAAAGCCGATTCTTGAAAGCCTTGGTCTGCATCCGAATACGCAAGTGGGACTTTCAATCGCCGACGGTCGTCTCATTGTCGAGCCGAGACCCCGGCCGCGCTACACGCTTGCTGAGCTGCTCGCGCAATGCGATGTTTCGGCATCACGGACCGACGAGAGTTGGCTTGAGTCCAAGCCGGTCGGCCGCGAGGCGCTTTGATGGAGCGGGGCGACATCTACCATGTCACCCTCGATCCAATCCAAGGCCGCGAGCAGGCGGGCAAGCGGTTTGTTCTCATTGTCTCTCGCCGCGAATTCAACCGACTTGGGACACCCCTCGTGTGTCCCGTCACGCAAGGCGGTAACTTCGCGCGAGATCACGGCTTCGCCGTGTCCCTTTCTGGACTCGGCACGCGCACCCAGGGTGTCGTGCTGTGCAATCAACCCCGTGTTCTGGACCTTGAGACACGCTGCGCCAGCTTCATTGAGCGTGTCCCCGAGGTCGTGATGGACGAAGTGATCGCCCGGTTACTCACCTTGCTCGACTAGGAATCACGACCCGCGCACCTGCTCCGAATCACTCACTGCGGGTCGATGCCGGCGAGCAGCTTGATGCGATCGTGAACCGCCTTCCCGCGCTCAAAAAGCGCCCGGTCGGCGGTGACGAGGCCCGCGCCGATTTCCCCGGCCGCGGCCAGATACATGCAGTCCGGCAAGCCGAGCTTGAGTTGAATTGCCACGGACATTGCCTTTTCAAACAGCGACTCGACAGGCAGCAGTTGCAGCCGGTTGTCGATGAGGGTCCGCCAGAATTCGCAGCGGGAACGAGCGTCCGCTTCATCCAGTTTGCCCGTGCGATACCGCTTGATGACCGCGCCTGCCACTTCGATACGGATCGACTCCGGTGCGGCCAGCCGTTCCTGGCTGACCAAGAGCGCCTGCGCTTCCTGCTCGCCCGCCTCCGGCAGCAGCCACTTGGCGGCGACGCTTGCATCTACGACGATCATCCCACCCGATCCCGCTCTTCGCAGATGTCGGGCGTCGAGTCGGGAAACTCGCCGTACTTGGTGCGAAGTTCCTCGCGGAACTGCTGCGCCCTATCTCCAAGCTCGCGGCGAAGACGGTACGCTTCCGTCGTCAGCACGTCTCGAAGCTCCGCCTCCAGGCTGCGGCCATTCCGCTTGGCGCGGTCCTTGAATTCAGCGACGACATTGTCGTCGAGATTGCGTACACGAACATCCCCCATGTCGGTTCCTTCCGATTGTGATTGCCTCATTCGAGAATGCCACAACGGAGGAATGGGCGCAAGACCCAATCGAGATACCACTGACAGTTCTCGTACTCAGCTTGTGTAACTGTACGACTTGCGCATCGATGAGAGTTGTGGTAGACAAAGGACGTTATACACCTGTAGTTAACGCTTAGGCGGGCGATTAACGGATTGTCAACGTCGATGCATGGAGGTCGCGTGAGTGATACAGCCGTCGTTTTGGTACCAAACCACGAGTTGACCGCATTCGACTCGAATGACATACCGGCCATCGTCACCGAGGCCGGACCCAACGCCCGCTTCGCCTACGCCGAGTTCTTCGGCGACCAGATCGCGAGCGACCATACCCGCACTGTATATCGTCATGCCGTTCACCGGTTCCTGCGATGGTGCGAGTCCGAGGGGCTGGAGCTTGCCCGCATTCCGCCCGGCGGCGTCGGCCACTACATCCGCTCTCTGACGACGAGCGACGGTAAGCCGGCGTCGAAGCCGACGCAGAAGCTCCACTTGGCCGCTATCCGCAGATTCTTCGACACTCTCGTGCAGCGGCACGCCGTCGCATTGAACCCGGCAGCATCCGTTCGCGGCCCCGTCGTGCGAAGCGTCACCGGCAAGACACCGGCGACCGACTCTGCCCAGGCCCGCGCCTTGCTCCATTCCATCGATACGTCCGGTGCAATCGGACTGCGCGACCGGGCGATTCTCGCCACCTTGATGTACACGGCCTGCCGAGTCGGTGCGGTCGCGAAGCTCCGGCTTCGCGACTTCTATACCGACGGCCGTCAGTCTTATCTGCGATTCGACGAGAAAGGCGGCGCGGATCGCCAGATTCCGTGCCGACACGACCTGCAAGCCTACATCGAGGAGTACATCGCGGCCGCTCCCTGCGGCCCTGACGCGCCGCTCTTCCGCGCCGCGCTCGGCCGGACGCTGCAACTCTGCGAGCGACCGCTCCAGGCCAAGGACATCCACCGCATGGTCAAGCGGCGCCTGAAAGCCGCAGGACTTCCACTTATCCTCACCTGCCATTCCTTCCGGGCTACGACGGCGACCGACCTTCTGGAACAGGGAGTGCCGCTGGAAGACGTGCAGGAGCTGCTCGGCCATGCCGACCCGCGAACGACCCGGCTCTATGACCGAAGGGACCGGACCGTCACGAGGAATGTGGTGGAGAGGATTTCGATTTGAAATACCACTATTGTCATGAAACCGTCACAGAACTGTGATACGTTCCCTCGCACATCGACACTGCGAGGACCTCTATGACCGCACCGAACCCTCTTCATTTGGCCAATACTGCCCAGCAAATGGCCCGCTACGCGCCGAAGGAGGACGCAGTCGTATTTAACAAGTGCGCGATGGTGTGCATGGGTGTGATGGCCGCTGCTTCGGTGATGCAAGTCCTGCAACCGCTGCTGCGTGAGTTGAACGGCCGTCACAGCCGGGATGCCCATCATCGCGGCCGGGCTCGCTGACGCGCGAATCCGCTCAGACATTCCGTGCCGCTGGAGGACGTGCGGGAGCTGTTTGGCCACGCCGACCCGCGCACGACGCGGCTCTACGATCGCCGCGACCGCAAGGTGACGCGGAACGTCGGCGAGCGGATTTCGATTTGAAATCAATGAGTTGACGAGGCAGCGGTCGCAGAATGCTCTCTGACTGACGCCGTAATGTCACGCAATCGTCATACTCATGCAACATAATCGTGGTAGACTGGGGTGTTCATTGCCACAGATACGCGAGGAGACATGCGAGACTGCAAGCGGTCTGCGCCCACGGCGCGCAACCAACAACCCGCCGAAGTGGAGGCGCGATGACCGCCGGCGCGCCGCATACCGTGACCTTCTCCGGGCCGGCCGAACTGGCCCCGCTGTGGGACCGCTTTGTCGCGGAATACACCGAAAACGGAAAGCACGCCCACAAGGTCCGTGGCGCGGTGCTTCTCAACGAAGCCGCCTTCGGCCGGGGCGCGTTTGCCGCTCTCAACGCCGTTCCCGACGAAGCCCCCGGGAAGGGCGAGATCGACAGGAAAAACGCCCGGTTCGCGCTGGAGGACATTCTCCGCGCCCTGTCCGAGCAATCGGCCAAGCCCGCCTGCCGGCCAGGCAGGGAGAGGTGATTCGCTATCGCTTCGGGCTCACGGAAGACGGTAGCCCTGGCATTTGGAGCCGATCAAGTAATACGTTTCGACAACCATGATGCCGACCCCGTTCAGACGAGTCAGGGGCGCAGATACGGCGTATACCGGAGTGGTCTGCGAGGCCGCGCAGGTGACTACGACGCTTTTTCCATCGAATGATCCGGCAATCAATCCCGCCTTTCCCAGGTGATGCCAAAAACCGATAGTCTCCGGGCAGTAACGAGTTGCTATTGTGGGAGTCACATCGCCGAGACGGGCGTTGCCGTTGCCGCTGCATCCACCATTGACAAGATTCTGAGGGCTGGTGCGACAGATGTTGTCACCGCCGTCACCATAGACATCGGGACAGCCCGCGTCCGCCAGGCCGGCCGCTTCAGCTCCGATGAAATCGCCGGGCAGGCCGTCATATTTCGCTTTGAATGTCATTACCGCCGCGTTGTATTGCTCGACCTGGGAGATGACCGAACGTAGCTCCGCCGTCTTAACCAAGTCTCGCCCGACAAGGACCCCGCCGATAATCAGCCCGATGATGACCAGGACGACCGTCAGTTCGAGGAGCGTGAATCCGCCTCGCATCAGAACCCTGCCTTGATGATCAGGCCGCAACGCCCGAAGGACGGCCCGCTGTCTTGATATTGCAGGTTGTACCGCGCGGGGGTCGTATCAAGCCCGATGCAGGCGGGGTTTCCCGGCGCGTTTGGTGTCGTGCTGGCGACGCCGTTTGCGCTGTACTCCCACATCCCATTGACCCGTGTGGCCGACCGCATAGCGACAGCCGCGCCCGAGAATGGCAGGCCGTCGTCGATTTTCGTGTCGATGGCGTGCAGGTCGCCCGGCGAGTACCCCACCGAGAACGTGCCCGGAAACGTCCCGGAATGCCCGATGGCCAGGGCGTGACCCGCGATGGTCGGCATGCCCGGTGGGTAGTTCGTTGTCGTTCCCGAGCCAGATGAATTCGTGGGAAACACGGCCGAGCCGACGACGCTCCAGCCGCCGGGAGCGCCGCACGTCGTAAAGAACGCCGTCGCGACGATTCTGGCGGGCGGCGAGGCCACGCCGGATCGGCACAGGAAGGTATTGCCGGTCAGGCAGTCACTCGGCCCCGAGGCGCAGGTCGTCCCGTCCGACCCGCTGGCCGGCCACGGATAGGAGCCGGAGATGAGGCTAGCGGCGCTCAATTGATACCAAAAGGCCGCGTGCTCGACGGGGCAGCCCGTGTTCGGAAAGACGGCGCAGGCCGGATGGCCGCTGTAACCGATGACGCTGTCGCCGTTGGCGGCGCTACCCGTAAACGCATCGAATCCTAACTCCGCAGCTTTCGTGCAGTCGCCGGGCAGGCAGCCATACTTCTCTCGGAACGTGTTGGCGGCGCTGCTGAACTTCTCGACATCGGAGACAATCTGGCGGATTTCCGCGGCCTTGATAAGGTCGCGGCCCACGAGGATTCCACCCACCAGCAGCGCGATGATGACCAGGACTATCGAAAGCTCGATGAGCGTAAAGCCGGACCGCGTCACCATGTCACAGTCATTCCGAGCGGCAGCTTGACGAAGAGCTCGCTTCTACAATCCTCCTTGCCCGCCGTGTCGTATTCCGTCGGTGATGACGGCCAGCACGGCGATGACCAAAAAAAACCCGACATGCGCCCTTCGGACCAAGCGCAATCATCCATCTTGCAGTCTATGTACTGCGCCTCACCGACCAAGAGGCCAAATTTGTCGCCGAGAACATGTGGATGCCCGATAGTCATGTGCTGGCCACCTTTGGTTGCAATTCCGACATCCCTCAGCTTTGTGAGAGGCATCGATCGCCCGAACGCCGGAAAGGCAGGCGTCGTAATGCTCTTACCGTCGAGCGGCCCCGTAATCAGCCCGGCTTGCTGCATGTGGTACCAGTAGTTGAGATGCTCGGGATGGATGTACGCAGTTACTTCGAATCGCCCATCGCCGTTCCCGTTGCAGCCGGCATACTGGATGTCGCCTTGATTCACGCCGTACACGTCATAGAACCCAGGAGGACACCCCGGTTCGCCCAGCCCTACTTCGGTTGCCGACGGGCAATCTCCCGGCAGGCACCCGTATTTGGCCTTAAAGGTGGTCGCCGCAGCGTCGTACTCCTCAAGTTGCCTGACCACGCCGCGCAGCTCGGCGCTGTGAATCAGTTCCCTTCCCACGAGAATCGCGGCCATGACGAAGCCGATGATCATCATCACGATGGACAATTCGAGCAGCGTGAAGCCGGTACATCCACCGCCAGTGCGCTCCTTCAGCGGTGACGCTCGTCTCTTTGTATCGCGTTTCTGCGGCTTCTTCGCTCTGTGCTCCGAGCGCCGCGCTTGCATGGGCTACTCGGTTGCGGACCGGAGCGATCCCCGCGTTGCGAATGCGAGCAGGTCGTCGAACGTGTCGGCAGGGTCATCGTTGCGGATAAGCCGGGCCTGGTAGAACACGTTATCGAACGTCGCATTCTGCCCGGTTGAGGCGCAATCGCAGTTCTCAAGCGTATACACGCTACCCGAACCGGAGCTGAGGCGCGCCGTGAAGGTGATGGTAGTTGAGGTTTCCGAACCGCCGCCTCCCACGCCAATCCCCGGATCACCGCCGGCCGCCATCACGTACATCGGCACACTTACGGCGCTGACGTTCCAGTCCGAAGCGGTCGCGCCGGGAAAGTGGTATATGGGCGTTTCGTTGCTGGCTATCTGGTAAGTCCCCACCTGATTAATGCGGGACGCCGTAGTGAGCGACACCTCACTGACGTAGCGCGGGTAGGCGCCGTGTCCGTCCGGGCCGAAGCTCACCAGCGCATAGGCGGCGGATATGGTCTTATCGTCGCCGCTGATGCTCTTCACAACGATGCGGGTCGTCCCGCTTGTTGCATCCGCCGTGATGTCCATCTGGGTGGTGAAGGCATCGGTTTTGGCGAAATCGCTGTCCACTGCGTAGAAGATGCGCCGGCCCCAGCCGTCAATGGCCATTTCGTCGGCAAGCTTGAGCGTGCGGGTCGGTATCATGCCGCCATAGATGCAGTGCTGCGCCGCGGTGCAGGCTGTGGACGTGCCGGTGGTGATGTTATAGGTGAAGGTGGCCGCCGGTGTGCCGTTGCAGCCGGTTGCATTCTGCGCTTCAATGCCGAAATAGCGCTCGTCCATGTTGTAGTCGTCGATTTCCGCCGGGCACGGCAGGCGCTTGAAGGTGCGGCGATAGTCGAGCAGGGCTTTCTGCAGGATGGCCAGCTTGGCATTGGTTTCATCGAACTGGCGCTGCTGAAACATGCTGGAAAAGGTGATCGCCCCGCCGGCCATGACGACGGCGATGATGACAAGCACGATGCTCAGTTCGAGCAGCGTGAACCCAGTGCGGCTACGACTCATGCGTTCGCCCCTCCACGGGCGTGTTTATATAGGCTACCATCCGAGTAGTTAAAAAGTGGTAAACAAACGGCTCAAGGCCGCGCAGAGCGGCGTTCAACGCGACCGCGCGCTTCACCATTCCAAGACAGTCGATGGCGTCCCCGACTCGATTGCACGATGCAGGGGCGTGACCTCCCTGAGCCGGGCTGGCTTTCGCGGCCGCGGCGCTGTGGTTCGCTGGTCATCTCTTCGCTCCATAGCATGATTGTCGCTGGGTGACCGATACTGCCATGAGGAGAGCCCATGGAACAGTGAAACATTGGTGATAGCGATGGTGCATAGTGGCGACGACGAGATTGTATTAATATGGTCGGTGCCAGTGGGTTAGAAGCATACGCGCGGCGGCTAGCACATGCGCTGTCACAAAAGGTTCACAGAAGCGCCACACAGATGTCACACGGGCGTGCGATAATGGGTGACATGCAGTGGAGATACTGCATCAACGATGAACCTCACAACTACCAGCAGAGGATAGTTATGCATATCAAGAGTATCTGTTCGGCTGTCGCGGGGATTGCCGCCGCTATGTGTGTGGCATGGCCCACCGCAAGCCATGCCGCGTTTGCGTGCTACTTCGATGATGCTTTGGATCAATGGCAACCCGAGCCGTGCAGGAAATGTGTACAAAAGGTGATTGGGCGCCCGGAAGGAATGTGCTTTCGCTTCGCTCTGGTTAGCCCGGATAATTGCGATGCGCGTTTTGGACACCACAAACAGAACGAGTGCATGTGCGAGGTTGAGCTGTACGCCTGTGAGTGGTAGGCGCGAAGCTGTGCAGCGCCTTCGCACCTGTCACCATTCGATGGCATCAACGACCGTCTCCCGGTCGCCGGCTTGTATACCGGCGGCCCGGTCCGCCTCCTGAATCCACGGCACGCGGTTACGAGCGATGCCCTCGAAGAGCCGCACCGTCGGCCGGACTTCGGCGTTGAGATTGCGGCCCTTGATGCGGATCTTCTGCCCGGCGACGGAGAGCGTAATCCCCTCCGACGGGTCGAACTCCGCCTTGTCCATGTAGCCGTAGCCGACAGCCAGGATGTGGCCGTCCTTCCTGCGAAGCTCCAGACTCGTCGCCCGGTCGCGAATGCCGCGCAGCCAGCCGAAGGCGCCGAGATCTTCCGTAACGTCGGCTTCACTCCTTCCCGCACCGTTGGCAACCGTGTCGTTGTCCCGCAGACCATACCGTTGCAGAATCGAGTTAGCGTTAGCGCTCATATTCAACCACCCGTTCATGCAGAGGCTGTGCCGGTTCTCTCAAAGCCTCGCTGCGCGCCAGCGCCTCGCCCCGGCTGCGCAGCTCGCGCTCGTTCACAAGCTCCGTCGCGCTGAGTCGGTCATGCCCCTCGTCATCGACCAGCCCGAGGGAAACCTCGACAACCACACGGTCGCGAAGGTACTCGTGGAGTGCATCAAAGAGGCCCGCCGCCGCCGGCAAGTGTTCATCGTCACCCACAACCCGAATCTGGCCGTCGTGTGCGATGCAGATCAGGTCATTCACGCCAGCATGGACAAGACCGACGGCAACGCAATCGCCTACGTCAGCGGTGCCTTGGAGAATCCGGCCATGACGCAGTTTGTCACTGATGTGCTGGAAGGAACGCGCTGGGCTTTCAGTGTTCGCGGCGCCAAGTACCAGGTCGGCGACTGACGCAGGCAGTCCTGACTACGGTCTTTCTGGGCGCGCCAGGCTCCTGACCCGGCGCTCGCCTTGTGGGCGGCCCCTGGAGCGATTGCCGATTGGCTCAGGGAATCGGGCCAAGACCCAATTTCTGAGCCAAAGCCGGCCGGAGTCCCACACCCGAATTGCTGTCCTTTTCAAGGGCTTGTGCCGAGGCGCTTTGGCTCAGGGAATCGGTCCAAAACCCAAATCCTGACCCGAATCCGGCTCAAGCTTGCATCCGAAATGCTGTCCCTTCAAGGAGTTACGGCACGCCGATTTGGGTCGAGGAGTCGATCCAAAACCCAATCCCGACCCCAATCCGGATCCCAATTCCCGCCCTTCCGATTGCGGGGCCGAGTCGCCCGACCCGCAATCATCCAGCAATTAGCCCGTACGCCGCCGTACGCAAGTCGCTGGTGCTCCGGGCTTTTCAGACGGACGGATTGCGTGGGAGAGTCACGGAAAGGCGTGCGATCCACGTATCCCTCCGCGAGGCTCCGGTGCAGCCAGACGGACTCGGGCGTTGTCGCTGCGCGACGCTCCGCGTCGGCAGCGGATGAACCGGCTGAACTGGGAGATCAACAACCGCGCCAGGTGGGACGAGGACGTTGCCCGCCGCTCCCCCCACGCGGCCAGGCAGCCGCTCACGGACGCCGAGATCGAGACGAAGCGCCGAGAGCTCCAGCAGCTTGCCCGCACCTCTCTTGGCTGGCGAGCCTTCACCTACTTCATGGGCTGCTTCGCGTGCCAGACCTTCTGGACCGCGTTAGCGGTGTTCGTACTCACGCGCGGTCTGTCCGACCCGGCTGCATGTTTGCTGACGGCGGCGGCATACTCGGGAACCGCGGTGCCTCTATTGAACAGAGCTGGCAGTGCGCCATCGCCTCGCACGGCACCATCAAAGCCTGGCTGCAAAGGCTGCGGCTAGTGACATGCCCTGCGAACGCGTCAACGAAAGAACGGAAGGCTGTTATCAATAAGTATTTCAGGCCACACATCATGGCACCGACCTACTGCTGCACTTTGCGCACCAGAACGAACCCCTCGGCCTCGTTAGGGGGTTCGCGCGACAAGTTGTTGTGGAATTGTCGCAGCGCATCCTCTGGTATGCGTCGATCGACATCTCGCTGCTTGTTGCGCCGCAGGCACTCCTCTAGCGGCGTATCCATCCACCAAGCCTCGATCGGGACAGCGAATCGCCGCGCGATATTGATAGCGCGTTCGCGAAACTGTCGCGTCGAGAAGACAGCATCGAAGATCACGATGTCTTCGTGGTTGTTCGCGGCGGCGTACGTCGACTTGCCGGACGCGGGGACTCCGACCGTTAGCGCCGCCAGCGAGTAGCGGCCGGACTCTAGTGCGGCTTCAAGGCGTGCGAAGCAGTCGGCCCATGCGCGGTCGCGCTGCTCCGGCGACCACACGTACCGGCCGTCTTCTATGAAGCAGGCATCGACCTGTATGAGAATGCGCGAGACTCCGTGGGTGCTCAAAAGAGCGTAAACGTCATTGCCTTTGAGAAGACTGACTGGGTCGACGGCGGTGGGTCGTCCGTCAATTCGCTGCTCAGTCGGCGGACACGATCCATCTGTCGATACCAGGGTGCCAATTGGGCGACATGTTCCTCCACGCGGTCCGCCCACGGACGCCAGTCCAGTCCTTGAATTCGGAAGTGCGCCGTCGCTGCTACCGCATAACTCCAAGCGGCCAGTTGCGCGCGCCCCGGATTTTCCTTTGACGCATCGGCGAGCTGCGCCATAGCGCGCTCCGCGCGGGCAATCGAGTCTCCCGGGTCCAGGATCAGCGCCGATCGCTCGATCGCTGCGAATAACGCGTGGTAGCTGCGCGGGCTTGCGGCCGCCTCCAGCACGGCCCGCGTCTGCTGCCGCCAATCGAGCCAGCCCTCGTCGATCGGCAGGCCGGATAACTTCCGCAGCGAAAGCCAGACATGCGCATGCCCCGCCGCGAATCTCCATGTGTCCGGCCGCTCGAGCTGTCGCGCGGCCAGCGTTCGCTCCAAGTCGAGCAGCGGCGCTAGCCGCTGCTCAGCCTGGTCGAGTCTGCCCCACACCAGATACAGCGACGCGAGTTGCGTGTCCGTCCGATTCAGCCCGCCGGACCTGCCCTTGATCTGATCAAGCCGTTCCTGCCGCGGACGCACGCGCGTCAGGTAAATCTCCTCGATTCGGCGGAAGCGCGCCGCGCGTTCGTCTGGGTTTTCACACTGTGCCGCGGAGTACCGCGACCAGTCGGCATATCCGCCATACCGATGGACCGCCGACTCATCGTCGATGTCTTCGTCCTCCTGCACCATTCGATCGGCGATGGCCTGAAGTTCCGCCGGCAGCGTGTCTCCCCATTGGCCGGTGCAGTGGAAGTACGAGGCGAAGAACATCCACCGCAACTCCGGATCGATGAGCCCCCAACTGTCGGCGAGACGTGCTCGCGCGACGTCGAAATCTCCAAGCGCCTTGAGCGTGAAACCCTGTGCGTAGACTGCACGAGCCTTGAGGATTGCGATGGTCGTATCCCGTTTCCGATGTTCGATCTCGTTCGGGCCGGCCGGGGTGCTCTTCCAGAGCCGCGCTAGCGGCAGGATTCGACTGCCCGGCAAATCGCCGTGCTGACTCGCCACCTTGCGCGCGTAGCCAATCCACTCATCCCAGCGCTCGGCGTCGGGAACCATCCGCACGCCGGCGCGCGCGAGCTCCGCCTCAACAAGCCCGAGCGCGTCCATAGCGGGCAGCCGGTCGGGCAGGAGAATGAGCCGATCGCGCTCGTTGCTTGCTACGGCGGCGCGCTGGTCGACGGCCACTACCCATTCGACCCCGGCCCGGCGCGCCGCATCGAGCTTTCGGTGTATGTCGTTTACGGCCAGAAACCGTCCGCCCTCAAGGACGCCGGTGAGCGCAACCTGCGCTTCCGGCCGAACACCACGGCGCGCCCAGCAGAGGTTGGCGTATACTGCCAGACCAGCGGACCCTCCTTCGAGCGTCGCGATGGAACCTCCTTGCGGTACTACGCCCAGCCCGTCGAGCGCCCACCGCCGCTTGCCGTCCAGGTCGAGTTCGCCGCCGAGTTGAAGGGCCTCCTGGACCGCAGCACGAAAGCGCTCGTCCGCGCTCAGCCCTCCGATGCTCGGCGTTGGCTCGTGCGGCGCGAACGGCTGTAGACGCGCGGCCACCGCGACCGCCGGCCGGAGAATCTCCGCGTCCGCGCCGCGAAGCACCAGCAGCAGCCAGCAAACGTGCACCCGACGCATCGGCGGGTTTCCCTGCGCAGCGCGTTCGAGTAGTTGACGCTCCGCAACCGGGACGTCCTGCGGAAGCTGTGCGAGCAGGTCGGTCGCGGCTCGGGCGGTTCCGGCGAAGCTGATCCAGCGCATCCAGTGCAACAGCTCCTCCTGCGAGGGGGCGGTATCCTCCGTCGCCGGTGCGGCCGCGAGGCGGATCCCGGTTCGCGGCAGTTCCCGCCTGAGCCGCTCCAGCGTTATGACGCGCGCTGCCTCCTCCGGCTGCCCGGTCCTGCCCGCATCGCCGAGGATCTCGCCCCAACAAGCGTCATAGTAGGGATCGATCTGCTCGGCGAGCGCCCGCCGGAACTCGGCCACGGCCCCATCGCTTGCCTCAATGTCGGAAACCTCCCGCGCCCGCGCCACTTCGCCGGCACTCGTCTCTGAAATGTGGCCAATACAGCGCTCGAGCGCCGAAACGAGGATCGGCCCCTCAAGCCAGCTATGAGCAACGCACGGTCGTTGTGCGGCCTCGTTCGAGATCGCTGCGTCCCCGCGGTCCATCAGCCGGAGCGCGCCCGTGAGCGGAATCGCTCGAACGAAATCCCTCGGGTTTTCATCTTCGTTCTCTGGGCAAGCGGGCAGCAGGAACTCAAACAATCCGCCGTCCGGCGCGCGCGCCTCCCAGATCGTGCCCGGCCGCACGCCCAGATTGACGGTCGGGAGTCGCGTCGCGAGCGGCCTGCGCAGCCCCAAGAGCGACTCCGGGCAGGGCGGGATGGGTTCCATTGCGCACACTCCGCTTTCTACTTCATATCCTCTTCGGAGGGCAAGATTCCGGCGCTATGCTCCAAAAGCGCTTCCAGAAACGCTCTGGCGGCCGCGGGCCCCCCGATTTTAGTTCCCGCAGAGAGGGCACGAATCTTACCTCGAAGCCGTTGCGCCCGATCGTGCAAGGTCGAAACCGGGATCTTCCATTTCTTCGAGGCATCGGCCAACGTCATCTTTCCGTCCTGGACAGGGATCAGATATGGCAGAATCTCGCGCTCCGCTTCGTCCAGTTGCGCGCCCACGGCGTTCGCGTGCGCGCGAGCGGCTTCGGTGGAATCCAGCTCGTCAGCAGGGCAATGAGACGGGAGAGGGACCGCGCTCGATGCCAGCGAGATCGGATCGCCAGGAACACCGGCCCACCGACAGAGCACGTCCGCAAGCTGGCCCTTCGTCCAGCCGGTCGGTTGTTGCTCGGCGATCATGGCCAGGGCGCGCCGTACTTCCGCCGTCGTGACCCAACGGCTTCTGGCCGAACGGTTGCCGTCCGGATCGAATGGGAACGGTGCCTGCGGCTCGAAGCTGACTTCGCGGTGGCCGCCGATAAGACCGGGAAAGTCCCGGAGCGCCTCCGTCAGAGCTCCGTAGCAATCTCTCCGCGGAGTCGGACGGCCATAGGAGTCGATCACAAACCAGCGGATCGAAAACCGAGCTAGGCGGACGATGGCGCTGGGTGAGAATCTCTCATCGACTGCCTGACAACCCAGGAACTCCATGATCCAGTCCTGGGTAGCGATGGTCACATCGTTGCCGGTCCACGAGCAGTGCCTCGTGATCTGGGAGTCGGGTCCGTAAAGAGCGGCAGGCAGACTCGCGACCGTTTGCCGCACGAGCGCGAAAAGCGTGGGCCAATCTGACTCGTGGAAGACCGACGAGCTCGAAAGCCGTGACACACACGCCGCGATTTCGTCCACAGACGCAATCACGAATTCGAACGCTCCGAACTCAGGATTTGGTCCAGTCGCGCGCGATCGTGGGCGTGCAGCCAACCCATGATCCTTCCGAGCTCCGACGCCGCGACGTACCTGCGAAGGCCGAGGAAGAACGTCGTACCGCGCACCCCGTCGAGCGAGTGCTGCAACGTGAACTCTCGCCACTTCCTCGGTCGATTCGAGCACTGCTTGCTCGTACCCGGGGCCACTTCCGATCTTGCGCTGCAAACCAAGCCGGGATGTGACCGTGACTTCGCCCGCTCGAAGAGGTCGGGCCAGAAGCAGTTCGAAACCCAGTGGACCTGGCCCACCTGCGCACTGTTTGCCAAGGCGGTCGAGAGAATGTCACCCAGTCTCGTCATCAGCCGCTCGCTTGTTCAGTAGGCCCATCAATTCTACCGGCTCGCGTTCCGGGCGAAAACACACAGCCAAGTGCCGAAGCGCCGGCTGAGGCCCTTTTCATTTCAGCTCCGAGGACACGCTGACAGCAGGCCGGAAATCGGGTGGGCCACCCCGGTATGCACATGCAGAGCAAGGAGCCTTCGATGACCCTCCAGAGTAACGCGCCGGCCCGAGTTCAATCTAGGACACGTGCGCGCACAAGAACGGTGGCACATCGCTCGCGGCCGCCGGCCGGACCTTTCGGGCCAAGGCGCACCGCCACCGCCGGAGGATTCGACCCGCACGAGCGCCGGCTGCTCCGGCACCTCGATGGTGTCCTGGCCGATCCCAGCGCCCACCCGCCGATTCCCAGAGCGGTGTCCGCCTTCGATTCCCGCCTCGGCCGCGTTCGCCAGGTGCGCTGGACAGATCCGCGCGAGCCGCTGGCCCTTAGGCGCACGGCCGTAGCGCTCGCCGAGGCGGAGTACTTCGCACTCCGTCCAGGGGATTTCAACTGATGTTGATCACCTCCAAGCAACGTGATCGCCGAAGCGGCGCCCACCACGCGAGAGACGCGCGTAGGCGCCGCCGACCGGCTGACCCGGCTGCGGGACTTGGCGCGGGCATCGCGGAGCTGCTTATCCGGGCGCTGTTGGCGATCAACGCGGCGGCTCACGCCGAGACCGACCCGGCTCAGCGCCGCCGGCTTTTTTCGCATAAGCACGACCTGGTCAGCATGGCGTTAGAGCGTTCCGACCTCGAAGTCTCCGTCAGTTGGCAGGCCATGCCTCACGGCGAACCGTTCGTGCTGGTGTCGTTGTGCGGCGTTCGCTGCTGGCACGTCCCGTTCGAGCGCCTGAGTGTAGCCGCGCAGTGCGAGGTGGTGCGGCGCGTCGGTCCCGCCCGCCCGGCGCCTCGTTGATCGACAGATGGCTTGACCGATGCGGAGCAACCGGGCGAGAATAGGGGCCCAATGGATGAGCTTCTGCTGACTTGCGCGCTGCCGGCGCGAGCACTGGAATCGGCCCGATCGTCCGAAACGGCCGGATGGGTGGTTCGCGGCGGCGGTATCTAAGGAGTGGTCGGATCACGGTTGACGGACCCTGCCGCAGCGTCGGTCGGGAAGGTCGCCGCACCGGACGTGGCGGAGGGATGCGAGATGCAAAGCATTATCAGTCGCTGGACCTTCTTCACGAAGAAAGACCTGCTGCGCCTGACACCCAACACGTCCTCGACCACGGCTGGCGGGGATGCACTGGCTTCGGCGCTGAAGCGGATCGAGCGGCGCATCTCTGATCCCAGCCAGTTCAGGTTTGAACATGATGATCCAGACAGCAAGGCGCCGCGCCATAGCAACTGGCGACCGTTTCGGCTGACCTCGGACGGGGCCCTCATCGGTTTCGTTGCCTTGCGCAACCGCAAGGAGCTCGGGTGCCTGGAGGTAGATGCCCTCCACGCGGTCGACGGACCGAGCTTGCCGCGGCGAGCCGCGTGGCGGGCGGTCCTCACCTTCACGCTTGCCGAGGCGTGCAAGCGATGCACCATGATCGCTGCGAGCTTCAACGACGAGATTCCGCAGCCGATCGTCACGCTCGCGGGTGAGTTGGGCGTCGAGCTTCCGAACCTGCGTCGCCGCGCGATCGGACCGGTCGAGGGCGAGCAACTGCTGTGGCGTCTCGCCGAGGCAGCACCCGCGCTTCGTCAGGCCGCCGAGAATGGGATCCTGCGGGGTCGTTGCTCGCTCGGAAGGCTCGCTTTCCTGATGCACGCAGGAGTTTGGAGCGCCGCGGAACTCGATGCGGCGATCTCCTGGTGCCCGGCCCCGGCCTGGCTGCTGGCGTCCTGCCCGGATGCCGCGCCGCTATTCGATCGAACGCGCGTTCAGTATGCACGACCGATCGCGCTGGCCAGCGTGTTCGACGCTCTGCTCCGCGCGCCGGCCGTACCGACGACACCGGAGGCCCTGGCCTCCGCGTTTCGAACGCCGGATGAACCCTCCTTCCGCGTCACAACCAGCGCACCACCGTTCGTGCGCGAGTATCACCTGCTGACCGCCATGCGTTGGCCGGAAGAAACGATCTGCGCACCATCGGAGATGCTCGCTGCCGGTGCCACGATTCGCACGTCCTTCGTCGCGCGATCGGCCGCCCAGTTCGGCGCGGATGCGGGTGCCGGCGCGCTTCTCGACGAATGCCCCGCCGGGGGCGCTGCGCAGCCGACACGCGTCGTGGTGGTGACCAATGACTTTCGGCAAGTTCCGCTGGCACGGCGAAGCGCGGTTCTCGCGGACGTGAGAGCCGCTGGTGCCGGCCTCATCGTCGCCCCCGTGTCGGTGGCCGAACTGAGCGGTCGCGTGCTCGACAAGTTCACACGCATGCAGAGTGTTCGCCCATGAAACCGCGCGCGCCTCAGCTGCGGCTGTTCGCGCTGCCGGCGGTGCTGTTTGAACCGGCTGAGACCGGTTCCGACGAGCTCCACCGCACGCTGTCGGAGCTGCGGGTCGCCGTCCGTCATCTCGGCAAACACGTGAATCCGCTGAATGACCGCCGGCGCATCCACGGGCTTCTTCAGCGACTCGATGACATCGTCCCCGCGTCGAGCCGATACGATGCCCGCCTGGGGCAATCGGTCTGCATCGGTAGAGGGTATCTCGACCTGCTCGGCCACCTTGCGGCGCGTAACGCGGCCAACCGCCCGCGCTGGCTGGGGCGCTGCCTGACGGAGCCAGGACAGGTGGCAGATATGGTCGACGAGTTATCGCTGGCCGCGCTCGATGCCGAGCGGACCGGAGACCGGGACATTCAGGCGATGTTGCAGTTCATCGAGTCGGTGGCGCAGCCGAGCGGGTGCGGCCTGCTCGAACTACCCGCTCTCACCGACCAGCGTGACGGGGCCGCACCGGCGCGCCCTGCGCCCGACCAGGCCGATCACGTCGCGATCGAGTCCGAGTGGGAGACCGCTCTTCACATGCTCGAGATCGAGGCGCGCGAGCGCGCCGCCGGCACCCGGGCGAGTCGCGAGGCGGGCTTCCAGCGGAAAAAGGAGCTCTGCCGGCGGCGTGTACGGGCGGCGATCGAGCATGGCGGTGTGATCGATGCACTGCGCCAGGACCATCCGACGCTCACGGACGTGCTTGCGGAGGAAATCCTACGGCCGCGCGGAGAACTGCGGGTGGACGTGCCGGTGGTGTATGGCTGCGGGGCACCGGCTCCGGGATTTCCGCTGAGGTGTGCCGAACGGGCACCGGCCGCGTGGAAGGCGGACCACGAGCTACATGTGGCGCTGATCAGCATGCGACACGTTCATATGGACGTCAATGTGGAGCGCGCCTACCTGACGAACGCCGAGGCGACCGGCAACCTGCCCATGGATGCACAGGACCGCATTTGTTTCGAGCGTGGCTTGACGCTGCTGCGCGAGTTGCGGGTGACGTACGGCGGTCGGCGGGTCATGGTCTATCTGCACCACACTGGACTCGAAGCCGCTGTGGTCGGCTTCTACCGCGCTGCGATCCACACAATCCTCGAGTCGCAGCGGCCCGTGTCGCTGTTGCGCGTGTGGTGGGAGCGGGTCTCGGTTCGCTGGCCACACCTGGCGCGGTTGGCGCGCTGGTTCGAGCGCCGAATCAGCTTTACGGACCACCCGGGGCCGTGGCTGCGCGTTACCCCGGTGTACGAGCAGGAAAACGGGCCGGCGACCCATGGACCGGTCTGGCCGGCGTCGGCGGCGACAGGAGACGAGCATGCTTGAGTGGACGTTCCACTGCGCTGGGTGCCGGGAGCCCCAGACGTTCTCGCAGCACGTTGTCGCCGCTCGGCGCGCGGGAATGCGTGGGCTACCGGAACTGTGCCCAGGCTGCGAAGCCTCCGCGCGACGACCACTTCGCTACCTGCCGTTCGAGGCCACGCTGCTCGAGAGCACCGACGGCAAAGCGGCCGCGTCGCACTCGGCGCTGGGATTCCTGCCGCATGCGACGGTCGAGTACATGTCCCGCCGGTGCGGCCGTCCGATTCCTGAGGGCAGATTCGCGGTCAAGGACTCCGAGCTACTCGAGTTCCACGAACTGCTGAGCGATCCGTCGGTCCGCGTTGCGCTGGCGATCGCAAAGACCGGCGCGGGAAAGTCAACCTACATCCCGATGCGCATCATGCTCCCGCCTGGTGGCGGCGATTCCGGCGCGATGTACAACCCCGATGGCCAGATCCTTATCACGCAGCCGCGCGTGAAGTCAACGCGTGACACGCCGTTCTTCGTCGCTGGCGAGCTGGTGGGGTGCGCCGTCGGTGCGCGGCAGTTCTATGGGTATCGCTTTAAGGATAACCCGTATTCGGACTGGGAGACCAGTCTGCGCTACGTAACCGACGGGACCGTCGTCTCGTGGCTGACCCAGGAACTACTGCACCGCATGGGACTCGTCGTGATCGACGAGGCGCACGAACGCAGCTTGAATATCGATTTCATCATGGCCCTGCTTGTGCGGGCACTGGCACGCAATCCACACGTAAAGATACTCATCGCCAGCGCCACGATCGATCCGGAGGCGTTCCGGGCGTACTTCGATCGCTTCCTCCCACAGGGCCAGCGAACCGCGATCAAGGAGTTCAGCTACTTCAAGGAACACGAGTATCAGAAAGTCTATCGGGACCCACGCGAATTCCTGCTGCCATACGTGGCGAATCAAACCGACCCGCAGGCCGTCAAGCGGCTCGCCGATTCGATTCACGAGCCCTTGGCCGCCAAGGTCGCCGACATCGTGCTGCGCATGCACGCGCTTCCACCGCTGGGCCCCGTCACGGATTCGCTTGATCTCGCGACACCTGAGATGCGCGGCGACGTGCTGGCCTTCCTGCACAGCAAAAAGTCCGTCGCCGCCTGCATCGAACGGATCGAGGAGCTGCTTGCGCAGCACCCGGAACTTCGCGCAAGTCTCGATCTCATCGGCCTGCACAGAGACACACCCGCGAACGAGCAGAAGGGCGCGACGGAGAACCGCTCAAACGGAGGCAAGCTTCGCGTCATCATTGCCACCAATTACGCTGAGACTTCTTTGACGTTCCCAAACCTCAAGCACTCCATCGATACGGGGCTCATCTGCCAGAAGATTTGGGACACAAGCAAAGAACAGGCGGGAGTGCCGCCGCGGCTCCACAGTCGAGCCGGCTGCAAGCAGCGCTGGGGCCGCGTCGGCCGTGTCTCCAACGGTGTCGCCTGGATGCTCTACAGCGAGCAGCAGCACGAGACTCTCTTCGAGGCGTACTCGGAACCCAAGATCCTCCTCGAGGAGATGACGCCCGCAGTGCTTAAGGCAGCCCAGGCCGGCGTCGAACGCGTTGAGACGCGCTACTTCCCCTGGATGGCCGACGACAGCCAGCGCGAAGAACTGGATCGGGAACTGCTGCGCGCGCACCATCGCTTGAAAGAGTCGGGGTTGATCGACGACGACGGGGATCCTACGCCGCAGGCGGCTTTCGTCGAATCCTACAGCAGCATCGGCAACCTGCCGCCGCAGGAAGTGGCGCTGCTCATGTCTCTCGCCGACCGGCACTGCTGCGCGATCGAGATGGCGGCAACCGTCGCGTGGCTCGCCCGAAACGTTCGAAGTTCGAAAGTCTTCGAGCCCGAAACCGAGACGGCCGACCCGCGCTCGTCCCCGTTGCGCGATGCTCTCTTGGCAACTGCTGAGGACGACGTCGCGTTCGCGATCGGCTTGTGGTCGGCCTACGAGCAGGTCGGCGACCGCGACGAGTTCGACGGCGATGAGGCAATCTGGTCGCGCACCTGGGACGCGGCCGCGCTGCCACCGATGGCCGACGCGATCATCGACAAGCTGGACGGGCAGGCCGATGCCGTTCGCGCTGCCGCGGGGCAGGCGCGCTGCGTGGCGGACTTGGATGAACTCACCACCAAGGTACCAATCCCTCGGCGTGCGATGCGTGATCTGGAACTCTGGCTCGGCGACTGCCGCCGCGCGTTCGTCCGAGCCGTATTGCCGGCCTGGGCGGACTCCGTCGGGGTCAATCTGGATGCGTTTGACAAGGAGATCGCGTCGATCCGCACCGAGCTGCTCAAGCCGCTCTCGAAGAACCTCAAGGGAGGCGAGGATCGGCGGATTCACCAGCCGTACGTGGACCGCATCCGCGTCCTGACGGCGTGGGCGAATCGCGGTCACGTCTTCCAGCGCGCCTCCGGGCCGGACCTCGATCCGCTGGCCCCGTTCGTTCCGGTCCGGCCGCGGGATCGCGCGCCGACCGTCGGACGATTGCGCGGGTCTGTGTGCGCGCTGCGGCCGTGCGACCTTTTTGTCAGCGTCGCACGCCGTGTCAGCGAGCGAACGCGTGGCGGCGCCGCGCTGCGCGTGGTCGAGACGAACTTCGCGGTTGTCGTGCCCACAAACCTTGCAAGGGCATTGCCTGACCTCAGCAGCGCAAAGCTGTCACGCCTGGTCGCCGAGCTTTCCGCCGCCGCGGTGGACGATAGGGCCCTCGTCGATCGGGAGGCCGCCATCGCGACTCGAACGCGCTATCCCGTGGGAGCGGTGGTGTGGTGCCGCGTCATCTCGCACGCGCGCGACCGGGCCTGCCACGTAGAGCTTGGCGCTCGGCTGCGGACGCCCGCGCAGTCGATGTGCGAGTTAGCCCGCGACTCAAACGGCACGTCCCGAGCCGACGGTGACGACGTCGAGGTCGCGGAACCCGAGGACGAGCCTTTGTTTGCGCCGGAGCTTCCAGCGATTAAGGACGTCGAACCCGAACTCGAAACCGAGACTACAGAGGAGCTTACGGAGGCAAACGCAGAAGGGCCGCGCCGTACCGCGGCGCGCCGGCTTTCACGCGTCGTCGCGATCGGTGTCATCGTCGATGCGCCGGAGGGCGCTCGCGGCGAGGTGCAGGCCGAGGTCTTCGCCCATGACCGCGCCGGCGCCGTCCGCCTGACGTGTGCCCGCTCGCGCGAAGCGTTCGCCGCGTTCGCGCGCCAGCACCGCCCCGGTGAGGACGTGGCCGTCGTCGTGGCCTCACACGAGGTCTCGCCCGAGGGAGACGACGAGCTGCACGTCGTGCATCGGGGCACGGGACTCCGGGTTGTGCTCGGCGACAACGACGTCACGGTCGGCGAGGCGCGCGGTGCGTGTCGGCTCGTGCCGATCGGCGCCGACCTGCGCGCGCGCGTCGCGAGGATCGACACCACCGGAGCGCGAGTCCAACTCACGCTTCGGCACCTGGCGGATCGCGTAGTCCACGAAGCGCTGCGGAACGGCCCGGCAACGTCCGCGGGGCGCGTGGTCAGCACGCGTCCCGATGGATGCTCCGTGTTGCTCAGCGGCAGCGATCCGCGCGCCGGCTGCATCGTGCTGGCGCGGATCAATATGGGCGGATTCGATGCCGCGCTCCTGAAGATCGCCGAGCCAGTCGCGCTTCGCATTAGCCGCAGGACACCGCTCCCCTTTGAGACCCTGCGGCACGAGCCTTCGGCGGCCGACCTGGAGTCGCTCGCTTCGCACGGAGTCGGGTGGGACGCGGAGACGTCGAGGCTCCGGCTCCTGCAAGCATTGTCCGAGTCCCAGCGGGAGGCGATTCGCGACCTGCCGCTGGAGCCGGCGACAAAGTCGCGCGTGCTCGCGCTGCTTCAGCGCGGTGAACAGCTCGATTGTGCGCCGCTGCCGATGCGGGGACAGCGCGTTGCGGTGCGCGTCATCAGGGTGCTCCCCCGCAGTGGCAACGTTCTCTGCGAATCGCCGTTCCCGCCGTATCGCGTCGCGATCCTGCCCGCGCGGCGCCGTTCCAATCTCAATCGCGTGGAGCGAGACACGGGGCTGACGCTGGAGGTGTTGGGCACCGATGCGGAGAAGCCGGATCAGCTAGTCCTGAGTCAGGTGCCCGCGAACGCCCCCGACGTCGGGCATCTGCGCCCGGGAGCGGTGGTAAAGGGGCGAATCCACTTTCCCAAAGGCGCTCCCGCAATGACCGTGTCTGGAGCCGACCTGCCCGTGTGGGCCGGGGGACGGCGTCTTCGAGATGGCGATACCGTTGAAGGCTATTACACACGCCGAGCCGTTGACGTCAATGCACACTTCGTCGCTCACGTCGTCCCCGTCGGCGATCCGAATGCCTTTCAGGATCTCGTCGGCTCCGCCCCATTCGAGTTTCGGCAGAACCAGAAGGCGCGGCTCAAGGCGCTCAGCCGCGATTGCCGCGGATCTCACGACATCGAGGACCGCAGCGGATGTGTGTCGCTCTTTGCAACGACAAGAAAAGATGTCGAATCGCTGAGGCAGCGGATCCTCCAGATGCTTGCGCCGGAGGGTGTCGTCGGTAGGCTGTCCATTGCCTGCGATTTTGACACGGGTCCGCAGTACGATCTGTCCTCGCTGTCGAGCGATCGCGTGAGATTCTCGGTCAATTCGCCCGCGTCGGATGCCGCGACCCAATCCCCCCGTCAGGCAATCGTTTGCGTCGAGGCACGAAGCACGGATGCCCTCTTTGGCGCGTTGGGCGAGCTTGCCAACCGCCTGAAAAGCCCTCGAGTATTTCAAGCGTCCTGGCTGGAACTGCCGCCTGTGGCGGCGACGAACCCATCCTCGTTCGATCCGAGTCTGTCGCAGGACGTGGTGAACGGCCGCTTGGCGATTCTGGGCCGGCTCGGCGTCTCGACGCAGGACCCGCTGGCCGAGAGCCTTCTGCGCACTCAGCCAGAGCCGCCGATCCGTGTCGTGTCGCTCGATGCGTTCTCTGCGCCGCCCGATCTGCCCGCGGAATGGGCTACGACGGGCGCTTCCGGTTCGCCAACGGAGACCCGGGCGCTGGAGGCGCTGAAGACGGCAACGGAACGGCTCCAGGCAGTGTCGAGGGAAGAGCCAGCGCCCACCGTAACGCACACCAGGGTCAGGCGAATCTGGAAGCTGCGGCGTGGTGACGTGATGCTGCTGGGACTTCTTGCGGCGTCCGTGCTCTTGTTCCGGGTGCCGTTGCTGGGGCCGACGCTACTGTGGACTGTGGGCTTCGCCGCGTTTTGGCGACTCGTATTCGAGGTCCGGCTTCGAACGGAGCGGATTTGGTCTCCGCTTCTGACCATTCCAGAATGTGCGCCCCGGCCAGCGGTCCTCCCGGGCGCGTGGAGCTCGTGCGCTGAGCCCATCGTCAAGGTGCTTACACAAGCGAGATTCGCGCTGCTGCTTGTTCTTCTAGGATGGGTGCCGCTTTGGCCGCTAGCGCAGTTTGCCCGATTCGCGACCAAGCTGGTGGACTGGTCGCTATTTGCCGGCTTCACCTTTGTTGCGCGAGAGCTGGTGTTTCTGTCGGTTCTGTTTAGCGCAGTCCTGCTCGTACCTGCGGTTTCCGGCTCTGCGATGGTCGCGATACTGCTGCAAGCAGCCGCACGCAGTCAATCCAGGAGATTGATGCTTCCGTCGGCGATGCTCTCTCGCGCGCTGGACATCGGAGGGGCGGCAATACTGACTGGTTTGTGCCGCCGGCTCGGCGTCGTATTCGCGCCGCACGCGCACGATCACCTGGAGGCACGCCGCCGATGGTTCCTGTGGGGAACGCTGACGACGCTCGCATTTCTCAGCCTGCTTCCGGCGATCACCAGTCTCGCGGGAGCTTGCCTGCGGTACTACGTGGCGGTTTCGGTATTTGGTTTTCTGTACGAGCTACTGGACTACGAGATCGCTCTCATCCGTAGCGGAGTAGGCTCAATCCGACTGAACAACCGGCTCGCCGCCGCTGGCGGGATACCCGGGCAACTATTGGCAAGTTGGGCGACGAGGAATGGCGCCAAGCGCGAACTCGTTAGCTTCGTACGCAAACCGAAGAACATTCTGGCAATTGCTGCGCACGCCTTCGGCGTTGCCGTAGTGGTGTGGACGGCATTCTTCTGACCGGACCGAGCGTTCGCAATTCAGCCGGCGCACTGGGACCGAAATGCGAGGTTCAGTCCGCCCGAGGCATCTAAACCAAGGGGATCAGGTTCGCGCGAGCGAGCCTAACCAAGGGAGTTGAATTCAAGGGGGCGAGTCAAACGCGAACAGCGTCTCTGTTTTGTCGCGCGACTCCTGTTCGAGGACGGTTTCGATCCCTCTAGGGCGTGCCGTACTTGGTCATGGAGCGTATCGAAATCGGCCGACCCACGGGTTAACGCGAAACGCCTAGGCGGAGACACCTCGGCGTTTCGCGTTCTATCGCAAGTCCCCCAAAGGGTTCACGGGCTGTCGGTGACTGGCCGTGGCTTCGGCCGGACCGCGCCGCGCGCGTTCGTGCAGCCCTGCTGTCGCGACCGGCGCGCCTCTGCTCTACGCGATGCGTTTTCCAGCGTCAGGACCGGGGGTCAGGTCATAGGTTTCCTCGAACGGGATCTCCAACGCGGCGTACGGCGTTGCGTCGACACCCCCGGAGCGCAAGAGTTGGCACACGCGCTCGAGGACAGGTCCATGCCGATGCACCTCCGCGGTCGCTCTTACTTGGAACCCACGCTTGGGATTGAGCAGCCCGACTGAAACGGCGACTCGCCGTCGGCGGCCAAGGTCGTCTCGGGTCCTCCCGAAGAAGCGATCGGCGATGAGTAGGCAGTCGTACTCGACCCACTTGAAACCGACCGGGACGACGTTCGGCCCTCCTTCTCCACACGTGGCGAGGTACCACAAGGGCGCTTCCGCGAATGCAGCGATGACGTTCTGATTGATCTGCACCGGTTACCTCGCTCGCGCTTGAGACTTGTCGGATGACCCGGCCAAGCTGCGCCGCCGGCCGGTCTGCGGTTGTGGACGTTGCGAATTCCGGAGCAGGTACTCGCGCAGCGCCACGGCGTTGTTGTGCCGCTCGTCGCGAGCGGCAAAGAGCAGCGTCACTGTTTCCGTGGCAACAATGTCGGCCAGAGAGGCCCAAGTCGCCGGATGTCGGTCGAGCTCGGCGAAGTAGCGCTCGCGGAACTCCTGCCAGCGATCCTGATCATGCCCGAACCAGGCGCGCAACGTATCGCTGGGCGCAACGTCCTTCAGCCATCCATCCAACTGAAGGTCTTCACGCCGCAGACCGCGCGGCCAGAGGCGATCGACCAGGAATCGACGGCCGTCGCATGTGTCCGGCGGCTCGTAGATTCGTTTGATGCGGATGTCGAGGTTCTTCGTGGCCATGCCCATTTCCCCGTCCAGCTACGGCGGAGCATCTCGCCACTTCCCACGGCTGCGGTCGCCGTCCATCGCAACCCACTCCATGCGGATGGCGTCGAATGCGCACATCGGGATGCAGTGCTCCTCGCTGCCGCAGGCGCCGGGCGCCGTGAGTACAGCGATTTCGTCGACCGGCTCCAGGCACTTCGGGCCGCAGGCCTCGATGCACAGATTGCAGCCAGTACAGGTATCCGGGTCAATTACGGGAACCCATTTGCAGGCAGCGCCCGAGCCGCTTCGCCCGCATTCATACTCCGCGCCCCCGACCGTTCCGTGTTCGTGTCTCACAATGCCTCCATCGATGAGTCAGTCACTGCCCCTGGCGAGCGCCGGTCGCGCGATTCCACGTCGCAATGCCATTTCGTTCCCGAGGCACGCGAGCTGCTCGGTCGTGAGCACCGCGGCCGACAATGGAAACACGTGTTCGTCTTCGAAGGCGATGTGACGACGGTATATTTCCCTCAGCCGCGCGAGCAGATGGTCCAGTTCGTCTGCGTAGCGCTTGTCCAACTGCCCGCGTTCCAGCCAGCGCTCCACGAGGTCATCGACGCGGTCGTGCAGGACGCCGGCGGCCCGATGCTCCAGTTCCAGCAGCGCTACGTCCCGCAACATCGCCTCGATGCGCGAATCGACGATCTCGCGCAGGCGCGGGAAGAGGGAATCCTCCTCGTCCTGCGTGTGTCGCGGCGCTGCGCTGCGGAAGTATTCGAGCGATTGCCGCAGGCCCTGACGTTCCTCGTCGCTCAGTGCAGCGCCGCGGCGCCGCCCCGCGACCGTTGCCAGCAGATTCAGAAACCGCTCAATTCGACGGTGGCAATCCATCAGCAGACCGAGCGGCTCGTCAAAGTCATGGTCCGGCTTGCCGCCGAGAGTCACGGGCATCGCCAACCTCCAAAACGGACCCATTCACGAACGAGCGCGACGCCGCATCGCCTTTACGCTTACGTCGTCAGCCGCAGGCGGCAGACTTCGCGAAAGTGATGGCCGTGGATCCACAGGCTTACGGCTCGCGCAAAGTGCCCCGGCCGGCGCAGGAGGGTCCACGTCAGCAGTTTCCAATATTGCCAGCGCCCTTGGCGGCGGACGCCCAGGCTCCATAGCGACGCTGCAAACGCCCTGAGCCGCAGCCAACTGACCGGCTGGCCGGACCGAGGCGCCCGGTAATCGCGCAGGAAGGCCTTGACGCGCTGCAGGTACGGCTCAGGGGAATACAAATGCTTCATGACCTGGAGGAAGCCGGCCTTGAGTTCGCTGGAGGGCATGCGGGTCATCACATTGGTCGACCCATCGACGTTATCGCCGGTGATCTGACCGAGCAGTCGACCCTCCCGGCTCAAGCGCTGGTGCAGTCTCGTGCCCACCGGAGCCTGCAGTAGTCCGACCATCGCGGTGACGATGCCGCATTTTTGAATAAAGTCGATCTGCCGCTTGAAGATCGAACCGGTGTCCGCGTCGAAGCCCAGGATGAACCCCGCCTGAACCTCAAGGCCGGCCCGATGCAGCTTGCGGACGTCGGCGACCAGATCGCGTTTGAGGTTCTGCCTCTTGGCGCATTCGCGAAGGGCATCCTCGTCGGGCGTCTCGATTCCGACGAACACGGTGTCGAAGCCCGCGTCCGTCATCAACCTGGGCAAGTCCGGGCTGTCGGCCAGATTGATCGATGCCTGGGTCTGAAGCGGGATGTGCGACTTGCCTTTACGCCACTCCACCAGGGCGAGGAGCAACTCGCGCACCGCTTTCTTGTTCGCCGTCAGATTGTCGTCGACAAAGAACAGCGGACCGCGCCATCCTCGGGTGTACAAGCCGTCCAGCTCGGCAATGCACTGCTCGGCGGTCTTAGTGCGCGGCGAGCGCCCGAATAACGAGGTAACGTTGCAGAACTCGCAGTCGAAAGGGCAACCCCTGCTGAACTGCACACACATGGAGTAGTACCGGTTGAGGTTCAGCAGGTCCCACCGCGGCGCGGGCGTGAGCGCAAGATTCGGCTTGACCGGGCTCGTGTAGATGTGCCTGGCGGCGCCGTGCGCGAAGTCCTCCAGGAATTCCGGCAGTGTGACCTCCGCTTCGTTGAGCACGAGGTGATCGGCCCGGTCGAATCGCTCCGGCTCGCAGGTTGCCATCGGACCGCCGACCACCGTCAGCAATCCCGCAGCACGACAGCGATCGAGAACCGACTCGCCGGAGGGGGCCTGAATCGTCATCCCGCCAATCCACGCGGAATCGGCCCAGTCCAGGTCCGCATCCGTGAGGCGCCCCGCATTCAGGTCGATGAGTCGCAGCTCCCACTCTTTCGGCAAGAGTGCCGCAACCGTCAACAGCCCCAGGGGTGGGAAGGCCGCCTGCTTGCGGACGAAACGCAGGGCGTGGCGGAACGACCAGAACGTGTCCGGGAATAACGGGGAAATGATTAGCGCTCGCAACGCTGCTCCTTTTGTTCTACCACGTCATCGCACGCGTGGCCGCGCGACGAGCCGGGTATGCGGACGCCAATCAGGCGCCTGCGAATCCGCCCAGGCCGGGTCCACGGCCTTGGCGACGTCCGGCGCGGGCAGGTCCGGGGGCCGGCGCACTGCGACGAATCCACCGGGCTTCCGCGGACACGACGGTACGAATCGCGCCGGAACGCGCGTGCCCTTCGCGATTGCCATGCTATTGTTGTGCCTCGCGTTGAATCGCTCGGGGAAACAGGATGTTGTTCTCCTTGTGCACATGTTGGTGCATGTCGCGCTCCAGACTGGCCAGGCCGTCCACCATGGCGCGGTACGTGTTGCAGGCCCAGTCAGGTGGGGTGTACTGATCCGTCAGTTCGCGATGGCGCGCCAGGGCGAACCCCGCCTCATCGTGCTCCCGTTCCATCTGGCGGATGGGATTGGCGAGCGATCCACAATGGAAGTTCGGAGCCGTCGCGCTGGCAGCAAGGTGCCGAATCATGGGGAAGAGAATCTGCTCCTCCTTCATCATGTGGCTGTTCATTCCGGCCGCGAATCCGAGAAACGTATCCCGAAGCTGAGCAAGACGAGCGTCCTTGTCGCCGTGAACTGAGGCGACCTTCCGCGTCATCGCGTCCAGGCGCGGCAGTTCCCGGCGCAGATAGGCGTGGTGCGTCTGCTCGACGTGGTCGGCCAGCTCCGTCAGGGACATCGCCGCGGCGTCAACTGTGGGTTCATGGGCCATTGCAGCGGCGGACTCCCTCAACTTGGTCAACAAGACCTCGGGGTCGCGCCCTTTCGTCCGGCAGACCTCAGCGATGGTCTTCTTGCCGCCGCAGCAGTAGTCGATTCCCTCTGCCTCAAAGATGCGCGACAGCGCCGGGCAGTGCGTCACGATTTCACCGACCGTATTCTCCAGTTCAAACGTCTTCATCATGTGCTCCCTGTTTGTCAGTGACCTTCAGTATCGACGAGCGGCGGTGGGGGCGGGGTCATCTGTTCCAGCGCCGCCCCGGCCGGGCCTCCGCCAACGACGGCCACGTCAACATTCCGAAAGGGCTCCGAAGGGCTATGCATACGTTGTCCTGATCTGCCGGAACCAAGTCCGGCGCGTCGACGGACTAGCCGCGATACGTGGATTCGCTGAATGCCTCGCGGAGTATCCGTGTCCCTTGCACCGGCTTGAAGCGCGCCTGAAAGAACCGCAGTACCTTTGGCTCGTACGTAAGCTCTAACCCAACGATCCGCCGGTGACTTTCTCGCAGCGCGACCACCGATTCCGCCGTCACGTCCATGTGAGCTTGCGTGTAGACGCGCCGCGGAATCGTCAGCCGCACCAGCTCCAGGTTCGGAAATAGGTTCTTTCCGGTTTGGGCGTCGCGTCCGGCGGAGACCGCGCCGCGCTCCATGGCGCGTACGCCGGAATCGACGTACAGCGCCGCCGCGAGGGCCTGGGCGGGGAACTGCTCACGCGGAATATGCGGGAGAAACCGTGCCGCGTTCAGGAATACGCCGTGTCCGCCGATCGGTCTTACGAGCGGAACGCCGGCTTCGATCAGCTTGCGGCCGAGATACTGCACCTGCCCGACGCGGGCGTGCATGTGGTCCCACTGCACGGACTCCTCGATGCCGGTGGCGAGGGCCTCCATGTCGCGGCCGGCCATGCCGCCGTACGTGTGCAGGCCTTCATACAGCACGACAAGATTTCGCGCCTGCTCGGCGAGCGAATCGTCGTTGAGCGCCAGAAACCCCCCGATGTTCACCAGCGAGTCCTTCTTGGCGGACATGGTGCAGCCGTCCGCGCATTCGCAGATCTCGCGCAGGATCTCGGCCAGGGACTTGTGCGCGCATCCTGGCTCGCGCTGCTTGATGAAATAGCTGTTCTCCACGGCTCTTGTGGCGTCGAGAAACACGCGTATCCCGTGGCGGCGGCAGAGTTCGGAGACGTCGCGCACGTTCTGCAAGCTGCAAGGCTGGCCGCCGGCCATGTTGACGTTGGTTTCCAGGGACAGATAGGGGATGCGCTTCGGACCGACCTGATCGATGAGTTTCTGAAGCTTGCTCAGGTCCACGTTGCCCTTGAAGGGGTGCTCGCTGTCGGGATCGTGGGCTTCGTCGATAATCACGTCCGCGAAGCGGCCGCCGGCCAACTCCTGATGCGCCTTGGTGGTGGTGAAGTACATGTTACCGGGGACAACGTCGCCTTCCCGGATGCAGATGCGGCTGAGAATGTGCTCCGCGCCGCGTCCCTGGTGCGTCGGGATGACGTGCCGGTAGCCGTAGAACCGTTGCACCGCGCGCTCGAGCGAAAAGAAGCTTTCGGAGCCGGCGTAGGCTTCGTCTCCGCGCATCAGACCGGCCCACTGCACATCGCTCATCGCCGACGTGCCGGAGTCGGTGAGCAGGTCGATGTAGACCAGCCGGCTGGGCAGAAGAAACGTATTGAACCCGGCGTCCGCGATCGCCTGTTCGCGCTCCTCGCGCGTGGTCATGCGAAGGTGCTCCACCATCTTGACCTTCCAGGGTTCCGCCCAAGATCGACTCTCTGCCATTCCTCAGGCTCCGTAGTCGGGCCCCGCCTTCCATCCGTACCGACGCCACATTCTTGATGCGCGCAGCGCTAGGTATTGCTCAATACCGGCAGGGCTCGCGCTGCACCTTGCCCCGTGGGCCTGGCCTCCGCCGCCGGACCGCATCGTTCCTTAGCACCAAACGCTACTTCGTTCAGTTCCGCAAGCAGTTGTCCCAGGTCCAGGTTCTGCCGCGCCGCCGCGGTCCGCAGCGAAACGGCCCGCGCCATCGTGCTGCGCAGCAGCGGATTGGCCAGCGGCGTGAAGCCCTTGGCCAACAGCACCTCCAGCGTGGCTGGGAACCATGCGATGATGTGCCCCACCTTGTGGTCCGCGGTGATCCTCACCGGCCGCTCGGCGACGGTTTCCTCCTCCGGTCGCCAACCCGCCATGATTCGCCACAGGTGCACGCCCCAAAAGGCGATGCCGCTCACTTCCAGCACGCCGCTGAACCCGACGACCGGAAAGGCGAACGCTGTGAAGTCGGTGCCGATCTGAAGCGCGACGCGCAGCGCGCATCCCGCGTTCACAAGGAAGAAGGGCAGCCACAACCCCCGCAAGCGCCGGATGTCCACCCCGTTCAGCGTCGGCACGACCTTGGCGGCCATGCCAAGGATCATCATGGAGATGAACCCGACCGTGATCGCGTGCCGCGCGGCGCCATAGTACGCGTGCGAGAAGCCGATCTCCGCGGCGTGGCGGCCGGACTCCGAGAGCATCGCGGCGCCGGGCAGCACGACCAGCATGTGCAGCGGCGCGAGCACGAGCAGAACCATCGATGTTTGCAGCCAGCACACCGCCGCCCGCACGAATTTGCTGCTGCGGTCCTGCTCCGTCGGGCGGGCCAGCACACCCCAGCGGAACGTCAGCGCGACGCTCGTCGCCGCCAGCACGATCGTGGATGCGAAGAGCGGCGCCGCCCAGGCGCGGTTGGCCGTGAGCTGCATCAGCATCACAGAGAGCGACTCGCCGAGCACAGCGACCACGAGCAGAGGGAGCGCGATGCGCTGCGACCGCGCGCTCGGTCGATGCATGCCGAACAGCACCGGGAACATGCGCAGCCCGACTCCCAGGATGATCAGCAGCCCGAAACCGTGAATCTGGACGTTCCGCAGCGCCGCCTGGTAGGTTCCCACGATCGCCAGCAGCGCTTCGCGGCTCCCGGCGCTGATCGTGGCGTAGGTGAGCGCCGCGTCGCCGAGTCCTTGTAATGCGAAGAACCCCAGTGCCGCCGCAATGTAATAGTCGTGGGTCTCGAGCGGCTTGCCGCCGCGGCGCAGCGTGTTGCCGACGATCGTCAGGCACAGGCCGATCGCGGCCAACTCGGCCACGCTGGCCGTCACCGCCAGCTCGCGCATCAACGGCGCTGCGTGAAGCGGCTCGGTGATCGCACGCAGGAAGACGCCGAACACCAGCAGGTAGAACGCGAAGTTCGCCAGGTCCGGCCGCCACAGGCTCGTGTGCTTCATGCGCGGGAAGGCCTGATAGGCAAAGCCCATGACGAACAGACCCATCCAGCCGAAGATCTGGGCGTGGCCGTGGGCGTTGACGTCGTGAATCGAGACGGCTGTGAACGAGCTGCGAAACGCGATCTGGAGCAGCAGGTAGGCGCCCCAGACCGCACCGGCCGTCAGGATCACGACAATGCCGGCCTTGAAGAAGCGGCGGTAGATCGTGTCCGCCAGCTCGTCCAGGGGATTGCGCGGCGCATCGACTGCGTTCCCGGGCGGCGGAACCGGATTCCGAAGCGCTCCGTTCAGTTCTTGCAGGAGCGTGGCCTCGTCGACTCCATGCGCACGCGCGAAGAAACGGATCGACTCGGCCGGCCCCAGCGGTCCGCCGCAGCCCCGCAGGCCGTATCGATCAAACACCGGGCGCACATGCGGGTACGCGCGAAGCACGTCCGGCAGCATCGCCTCCGGGTGAATGGCGGTTTGCGAACCGACGGTGTTCGTCATGCCTGGGCGCTCCCTGTGGCTCGGCGTCCACGCGGAATGTTTCGGCGCGCAACCGGCCCGCCGGACCGAAGCGAGCCGAGTTTCACGCGGCGAGTTCCGGCGTCGCAAAGCGGGGGACACGCGTCGTCTGCGCTCAGCAATTGCGCGATGGTCGTCCGGCGGAAGGCGCGCTCGGTCGCCTCGGCGACCTGGTCCAGGCTCCGATGAAGCGGACAGAGCCTCGACCCGTGCGATTCGATCCCCAGCGGACAGAATCGAATGCGCTGAAGCGGCTCCACCGCGTTCACTACGTCGAACACGCTGATGTCAGCGGGCGGGTGCGTGAGCGTGAAGCCCCCGACCCTGCCAGGCGACGACCGCACGAGCCCGGCCCGCGCGAGCCCCTGAAGCACCTTCGAGAGGTAGCCCGCGGGCACGCGCGTGCCCTTGGCAATGGCCAGCGTGCTGAGCGTCTGATCCGGATCGGCCGCAAGCCAGACGACCGCCCGCAGGGCGTATTCAGCGCTTTGGGATACGGTCACGGCGGTTCACTCTCTGCGGCCACGGTCGAGCGGGACCACGCGGCCCGCTAACCTGGATGTTGACATCCGGATTATATGGGCTACGCTAGCAATGTCAACCTGGAGGTCCAGGTTTACGCGGACGCCGTGGCGGCACGGCTCAGCCGCGACGACGCCCCGGAAAGGACGCGCATGCCGACATCTCCGCTTCACAACGCCGTGGAGGAGATCGTCTCGCTGGCGCAGGCGGCGGCGTTGTTGCACAGCGCCGGCTGCGAACCCGGCCGCGTCGTCGCCCAGCTTCGCCCACGGCTCGGCGAACTGGACGACGTGGCATGGGCCGCTGCGGAAGATGAATTGGCGGCGAACGGCGTCGACCGGTCGGTGGTGCGCGCCCTCGCGCGGCAGCGTGGGGAGTCCAGCGGGCACCCGCAGGTCGTCGCCGAGCTGGGCTCCATCCTCGATTTGCCGCAGGGGCACCCGATCGACACCCTCTTCCGTGAGAATGACGCCATCCGCCGTCTCGCCGCCGAACTGTCCGGGGCGACAGACCTACCTTCGGCGGGTGACAGCCGGAGCACCACGCTGCGGGAGCACCTGAGGCGTTTGGCCCAGGCGCTTTCCGAAACGCGGAAGCATCAGGACCGTGTGCAGAATGTAATGCTCCCATACCTCGAACGCCGCGGTCTCAAAGGGCTCACACGCAGACTGTGGGCCTACTATGGCGGCGTGCGCAGCCGCTTGGCGGCGCTCCAGGCCCTGCTCGATCGCGCGCCGCCGGACCCTGCATTGCGGACAGCGCTCGAACCCATCGTGCCGGCACTGATCAAGAGTCTGCATCTGAGCATGGCTCGTGAAGAGCAGGTTGTCGCCCCGCTGCTCCTGCGGTTGCTGACCGAGCGGGAGTGGGCCGACGTGTGGCGCGATTCGCTCTCGTGCGGCGCGTGCCTGGTCGAACCGGGCCACGAATATGCGCCAACCGATCCAAGCCAGGACGTGGCCGAGGAGCACGTAACGGAAACGGCTGGGCGTGTCCGCTTTCGCGCCGGCGAGTTGTCGCACGAGCAACTGCGCGGCATCTTCACGGCGCTGCCGTTCGACCTGACGTTTGTCGATGAGAAGGATGCGGTGCAGTTCTTCACCGAAAGCGCGCACCGGATCTTTCCGCGCAACCTCTCGGTGCTCGGCCGCAACGTGCAGAACTGCCACCCGCCTTCCAGCATTCGGCTCGTGAACCGCATCTTGTCCGACTTCCGCGAGGGCCGGCGCGACGTGGCGGAGTTCTGGTTCAATCGTCGTGGTCAGTTCGTTTACGTCCGGTATTTCGCCGTACGCGACCGGACCGGCACGTACCTCGGAACGCTTGAGGTCGCGCAGGACCTCACTCCACTCCGCACGCTTCAGGACGAGCAACGGCGGTTGACGGACGATTCTGCTGAACCGCCAACGGTGCGCCGGGAATCCTGAGAAGGCGCGGATAACGTCAAAACGAGGCTCGCATGCCCGGATCCGCCGTTTCAACGATTTCGTCGCTCAAGCTGCCGGCGGACGAGTCGCCCAAGCGCTACCTGATCACTGGCGGCGCGGGCTTCCTCGGGATCAACCTCGTGCGTTACCTCCTGGCCCGCGGTCACACCGTCACGTCGCTCGACCTCGCCCCCTTCGACTACGAGGATTGCCGCAGTCGCATCCGCGAAATGCGCGGCGACATCCGCGACCTGGCCACGGTGCGCGAGGCGATCAGGGCAGCGCAAATCGTCGTGCATTGCGCCGCGGCGCTGCCGCTGTATTCGCCAAAGGACATTCGTTCAACCGACCTGGATGGCACGCGCAACGTCCTTGCGGCGGCGCACGAAGCCGGCTGCGAACGGACCGTGCACGTGTCGTCCACCGCGGTCTACGGCATTCCTGATCATCATCCATTGGGCGAGGACGATCGTCTGCACGGCGTGGGTCCTTACGGACAAGCCAAGGTGGACGCCGAGGCGGTCTGCGTCGAGCTGCGCGGCAGGTACGGCATGTGCATCCCAATCGTTCGCCCGAAGAGCTTCGTCGGACCGGAGCGACTCGGCGTCTTTGCCATGTTTTACGAATGGGCTAAGGATGGACATGGCTTCCCGATAATCGGCGACGGGCGAAACCGCTACCAGCTCCTCGACGTCGACGACCTGTGCGACGCCATTTACCTGTGCTGCACGCTCAAGCCGGAGCGCGTCAATGACGTGTTCAACATCGGCGCCAAGGACTTCAGCACGATGCGTGAAGATTTCCAGGCCGTGCTCGACCGCGCCGGCTTCGGCAAGCGGCTCACGGCGCTCCCGGCGACGCCGCTGATCTGGACGCTGCGTTTCCTCGAAGTGCTCCGCTTGAGCCCCCTGTACAAGTGGATTTACGAGACCGCCGCCACTGACTCTTTCGTCTCGATCGACAAGGCCGAGCAAGTGCTCGGTTTTCGACCCAAGTACAGCAACCGCGACGCGCTCGTGCGAAACTATGAATGGTACCTTGCGAACCAGTCCAAGTTCGAAAATGCCAGTGGCGTGACGCACCGCGTACCCTGGAAACAAGGCGCGCTCCGTCTCGCAAAGGCATTCATTTGATTTACGCGTTGCAGTTCTTACCGCTGGGTTTTGGGTGTCCGTTGAATGAACCACGTTCCGCTCGGCCGGCCTCGGACGGGGGCGATGAATCCGGCGACGGCGCGGACGGGGTGGTTCGGGCGGCCTTCCACGGGTCGAGTTGGCGGACTGGCGTGTCGGGCCGGATGGCCGGCCACTGCGTGAGGTAGGCTTGCGGGTCGATCGCGTGGCGCCGGCAGGTCGTGCTGGTCAGGGTGCTGAGGATGGCGGCGGTCTCGCCGCCACGGGGCGTCGCGAGGAAGTGGGCGTTGTTCAGTCGTCGTCGTCGCGCGGTCATAGCGCTCGAACAGCGCCGCGATCACGTCTTGTTCGATGCAGCGATGGACTGAGACGGCGAACGGAGAGACCGCGACCGCCAGGCGCAGCGCCGTCGCCGTCAGGGCGGGGCTCGTCGTGCCGTCGTGGGGTGTCCCGCGCAAGCGCTCCCAGCCGGATCCCCGCGCACCTGCTTTCAGGATATGGACTGGCGTAACGTCGCAAGTGCGAGTAGTATGGAGTAGTAGGGACATGCGCGAGCCTGTCCGCCCTGGACCTGCGATCCGACCGGGCCCCACGACCTGTCGGCACCGCGCGGGAATCGGCCCCACGGCCAGATTTCTGCACCCGTTTTCATTGTACAAGCGACGAGCACCAAACGAAAACCGGGAGACCATGAATGCCTGTCGATCTCGCGAAACTCGATGACAGGAAGCTGGAGGCGCTGCACGGCAAGGTCCTGACGGACGTGTCGGGAGCCCTCTGCCTCATCCTGGCGTATCTCGGCGACCGCCTCGATCTCTACACGGCGCTGGCCGAGATCAGCCCGGCGACAAGCGCGGAACTCGCCCAATCCACCGGCCTGAACGAGCGCTACGTGCGCGAGTGGCTCTCGGCCAACGCCGCCGGCGGATACGTCGAGTATGACGCGGCGTCGAAACGTTTTTCGATGACTCCCGAGCAGGTGGTCACATTGGCGAAGGAGGGTGACGCCCGCTGCATGCAAGGATTCTTCCAGGGCGTCGTTTCCGCCTATCTCGACGAGCCGAAGGTCACCGAGGTGTTCCGCACCGGCGAGGGCCTGCCTTGGGGCGACCACAACGCCTGCCTGTTCTGCGGCACCGAGCGATTCTTCCGGCCCATGTATGCCGCCAACCTGATCGACCATTGGATACCGGCGCTCGACGGCGTGCGCGCGAAGCTGGAGGCGGGCGCCAAGGTCGCGGACGTCGGCTGCGGGCACGGTTCGTCGACGATCCTGATGGCCAAGGCGTTTCCGAAGTCTACCTTCCACGGCTTCGACTTCCATCAGCCTTCCATCGAACACGCCCGCGAGCGGTCCCGCGACGCCGGAGTCGCCGGCAACACGATCTTCGAGCTCGTCACCGCCAAGGAGTACCCCGGAAAGAAATACGATCTCGTCACCATCTTCGACGCGCTGCACGACATGGGCGATCCGGTCGGCGCGGCGGCCCACGTTCGCTCGACGCTCGCCGACGGCGGCACACTCATGCTGGTCGAACCCCGCGCCGCGGACAGCCTCGAGGAGAACCTGCACCCGCTCGGACAGATTTACTACGCGTTTTCCACCATGGTCTGCACGCCCGCGTCGAAGGCGCAGGAGGTCGGCCTGGCGCTCGGCGCGCAGGCCGGGCAGAAGCGCCTCACCGCGGTGCTCAAGGAGGCCGGCTTCTCACACGTCCGCCGGGCGGCCGAGACGCCGACGAACATGGTCCTCGAGGCCCGTTGAGGGCGGCAGCGGCGCGGGTCTCGAGGGTCGACTACACCGGCGGCGAGCCGGGCGACTCGAGTGTGGCATGCTTTCGCCGTCTGCGGCGTAAGCATGCGGCTCTGTGTACGAATCCAAGCGCGACCTGATCGAAACAGTGACAGATTCACGGGTAAATTACCCGTTACTACCCGCGGCCCCGATTCAGACGCACTCGCAGGACGCACAGAGTTCGTCCGGTTCGGTCGCCACCGCAAGACGACGCGCCTCGATCTCCGGGGTCGGCGCGAGGCCTGCGCAGCGGCGCTCCGCCGCGATCCACGCGCAAACGACGCGACCGACTTCTCCCAGCAACGCGACGTTCTTGCGCTCACGCGCTTCGGTAATACCGTCCGCGACGTCCTTCGCCCGCCGCGCGACGAGTTGACCGAAACCAGCCAGCCAAGTGGTCAGGTGGTCCCGCATGAATGACGCCAAGGCGCGTTGGCACACATCCATGCGCTCGCTGGCGGCAGGGTCGCCGAATGAATCGACCAGCTTTCCAAGCAGTAGTGCCACGAATTCCAGCTCGAGCACCAGGTGGTCCGGGCGCTGCGGCGGGCGGCGGCTCACGTCGACTCCGAAGGCGCGATAGAAGCCCGTGATATCGGCCATTACCTGTGCGCGGCAAAATGCGTCGCCGGATCGAAGGTGCTCCGTTTCGCACGGCGCGCAGGGTTTGGAGATCACGAGGCTGAATACGCGCTGCGCGGCGCGCTGCCGCTGATCCGGACTGAGGCGCAGCCAGCGAATGACGGATGGGAAGTCAACCTCGGCGGGCAACACCTCGCCACGCTGCAATTCGGACTGCGCGAGCGCGGCGTGCGGCAGCGCAACCAGCCGCCATGCGCTGCCGAGCGCGGCTTGGGTCGCGGGCGGAATGGGCTGCTGGGCTTTGCCGGCCGGCTGCGCGAATGCTGCGGCGAGCGAGGCGGCGACGATTTGCCGCGCTCGCAGGTCCGCGATCGCATCGGGCGGTTTCACAAGCATGGAGCGGCTCCTGCGTTCCCGGAGCATCGTTAGATGCTGTTCGCGTGAATCGGCGGTCGCTCGAACGTCGGCTCTTCGATCGTGATTCGCACCGCCTCCTGGTCGAACTTGTTGTATCCGATCACGGTGTCGTTGAAGATCGCCTGCGTGCGCGAAGAACCGTCCGGCATCGCCACTTCGATTTCGGCGATCTTGGGACCCGGTTTGATCTCGTACCGGAAAATAATCTGCTGCGTCGTACGGAACAGTTGCAGCACCGCCAGCAACTCGCGATCCGGGCAGGAATACTGCTCGAGGGCATGCTCCACGCCGGGACCGAACATCTGAACCAGGTACGGCCTCGGCGCCCAGCGCGGCGGGATGTAGAAACCGTTCGGTTCTGTGCCGAATTGCGGGTAGAGGGGCAGCGCGACCTGCCGCTCGCGCACCAGGTAGTAGAGGGGATTCTGCGGATCCTTGGCCCAGGTGCCGTCCTCCTCGATTCGAACGAGGCCCTGCATGCGGATCTTCCCCACGCAGGCCGCCATGCAACGCGTCTCGCACGGCTCGCCGTTGGGGCTGAGCTCGGGGTCCTTTCCTTCCAGGCGCGGGTAGCACGCGACGCACTTCTCGCTCGTGCCGGTGTTGGGGCGGAAGATGGACTTCTTGTACGGGCAGGCTTCGACGCACTTCTGGTAGCCATTACAGCGCGACTGGTCGATCAGAACGACGCCATCTTCCGGCCGCTTGAAGATCGCCTGCCGCGGGCACGCGGCCAGGCACCCCGGGTAGGCGCAGTGGTTGCACAGCCGCGCGAGGTAGAAGAACCAGACCTTGTGCTCCGGCAGCGTGGCCGCCATGCCGTCGCCGCCGGCCGGCAGGCGCGCCTCCGGGCGGGCGTGATCCTCAAAGATGTTCGGCGAGGTCCACTCGGCCGGGCTGGGGATGTAGCCGAGCGCGGCTTTCGGCCCCTCGGTGCCGGCGTAGCCGGCGGCGGCCTCGAAGATCGTCTTGCCCTCGAACTGGCCGTAGGGGGACTCATGCGACTTGCCATTCGCGGCATCCCACACCTGCCCGCCGGGGTTGTACTCCTCCAGCAATGCGAGCAGCTTCGAGTCCCAGTTCTGCGGGTAACCGCCGAAGGGTTTGGTCTCGACGTTGTTCCACCAGATGTTCTCCTGGCCCTTCGAGAAGGTCCAGGTGCTGCGGCAGGCCATGGTGCAAGTCTGGCAGTTGATGCAGCGGTTGATGTTGAACACGAACGCAAATTGCCATTTCGGCGGCGCAGCCGAGAATGGATACGACATCTTGCGCCCAAGCTGCCAGTTATAGACTTCCGGCATGGCTGCACCTTTCCCCAGTGTTGCGCGACTCGCCAAAGGCTCTGCGGTAAAGCGATTTGGCCAGGGCCACGAAGCGATCGTGCGTGCCGGGACGATCGCCGCAGCGCTCGAAATCGTAGAAGCGGCCCGCCATCTGGGCCCGTTCCGTCCCCGACAGCACGCGCTCGGCCATGACGAACAGCACATTGTCCTCCTTCGCGATGTGCTGGCGAAGGTGTTCGATGTACTGCGTCGCGGCCGAGGAAAAGTCGCCCTCAGCACTGCACTCGCCCGCCTCGATCGCCACGAGACTGGTTCGCATGCGCTTCATCAGGGCCCGGCCGGTGTCGTGCTCGCTGAGCATGCGGCCGATCGGCCCGTTTTCGTGCGGCACGCCGCACTCCTCGAGCCTGGGGAAGAGATGCTTCTCCTCCTTGTGGTGATGACAGCCGTCGGCAAAGGCGCCCAGGAACTCCAGGGCGGGCCACATGAACGCCGGCGTGACGCCCCGCTGCGCGAGCTCGAATTCCAGCGCGTCGAGCACCGTCTCAATCACGCGGTGCTCCTGCTTGAGAAACTCAACCGCGTCGGGGTTGTGGGTCGCATGGCATGAGCATGCTGGACTCATTACAGGCTCCTTTTCGGTTGCCACAGCGCTGTAAAGGGTCAGCGCGGCTTCAAGGGTGGTCGCCGGCGTTTCACGAATTCGATAGGAATGTACGCCGACACAGACAGCCGCGCTGGCGAGTAGCGCACTGAAGGCGTCATCCCCAAGCGTCTCCCGGGCGGCGAAGAGCGCCTGGTAGTTGGCGTCGCGGGCCAGCGCGTCGATTTCTCGAAGCGTCATTCCTCCGCGCAACAGCTCTTCAACCATGCAGCGCAGCATGAACCGCGTGTCGCCGGCAACAACCCCGCCTTCGACGATCATGGGTGCTTCGGGAGCGGGTGGTCGCTGGGTCATCTAGGTCGCCGTCGCGGCGGGTGCGGGCGCCGCGGTTCCCTTCACGGTCGTCAGGGCCCCGGCAAGGTAACGCTGGTTCACTTCCGAATCTCCCGTAGGTCCAAAGCCGGAGGTCGCGGGCTTCCAGATGCCCTCGCCTCCCAGGCCGCCGTCTTCCGCCTTGGTGATGCGCACGAGGCACTCCTTGGGAACTGTATTCACGGCATGGTTGTCGGCCTCGCCACCGAACATGAAGGCCATCTTGACCTTGGCCTTGTGGAACAGAGAGTCGGTCTGGTGCATGGGCATCAACCAGTTGCGGGTGATGGACTGGTGCGAGCCGTAGCGGAAGTTCGCCTGGTACCCTGTGTCGCCCGAACGAGCCAGCTTGTCGGCGCGCGTCTCGTGGGCCAGGACCGACTTTTCGGTGGCGATGAAGGCGCCGTGCTTCATCATCACCACGCCGCGCGGATAGGCCGGATTGATCGTCACACGCAGCATGCAGCGCGAGACCTTCGCGAGAAACTCGGCCCGCTGTTTGCGCTGCGGATCCGGATCGTTCAGCGCGTCCTGCCAGCCGCGGAAGGGGCGATCGGCGGGGTTCGCATCGACGTAGACGTAGTCGCCGGCATGCAGCCCGAGCGACGCGGCATCATCCGGGCTCAGGTGCACCTGATGTTCGCCCACGTCCGGCATGCGCTTGTCGCGCCGCTGCGGGTCGCCGAAGTTGGAGTCCCAGATCATCGCCCAGTCGACCGTCGACCAGGACGAATGCACGCGGTGCCGGGTCTTGGGCGTCAGGCACAGAAAGCGAAAGCCCTGCTCCCACAAGGGGTTGCTGGTCTTCTTGACCTCGGCCCATGGCAGCTTGACGTTGCGGATGGTGCGCTCGTCCCAGTGCATCGCGTCGGGCGGAAGACCAAAGTCGTCCGGCCGGACGAGCGGGTTGGACGAGACGATTACGTTGGGCAGGTACGGTGTGGCCTCGGGACCTTCACGATGCACAATGAAGTTCTCCCCGTGCAGGATCGCTTCGGGGATATCGCAGTACGCGTTCAAGCGTCCGGTGTCGGTCCAGAAGGGCAGGTCCTCATGCACATTCTCCCAGAAGGGCACGCGCGGGTAGGTGCGGAAGAGCATCAGCGCCGCCCCGGGCTCGCCGTACTTGCCGGTGAGGATGTCGTCCACGTTGTAGCCGCGCGTGGTCGTGCTGCCATCCAGGAGCCGCTGCAAGTAGACCTTCACACCGTCCTTCTTGTCCGCCAGCACGAATCGCCAGTAGTCGGCGAAGCGCACGTCGCCTGTCTCGCGGCTGAGCGCCTCCGCCGTCTCGGCCAGGATGACGACGTCATCGCGGCCGTCGCAGGACGGGTCGATCCCGCCCTTCCAGATCTGGAGAAACGGATTGGAACAGGAGGCGGTGATCTCGTACGTCTGGAACTCAGGCCAGGAGAGCGCAGGATAGACGATGTCCGAGTATTCGCAGGTCGAGGTCATCTCGATGTCCTGCGCGATGATGCAGTCGATCAACGGGTTGACGTTGAAGAGCATGTCGTAGGCGTGCTTGGCGTTGTTGAAGAGGTTCACGTTCGTGAACCAGAGGAACTTCGTCGGCGTCGGCATGTGTGTGGCGCCCGTGAAGCACTTGCGTCCATACTTGGGCGTATCAACGATCAGCGGCCGGTCACCGTGATTCCAGTACGCCGGCTCCTCGTCCTTGGTCGTCTTGTGGACTTTGATGTCCTTTCCGTCGACGGCCGGGTCGAGATTCGGCGCGCAGGGGTCCTCGGCGATCCAGCCCAGGAAGCCCGGCCCGACGCCGTCGGCCCCCTGAAATAGGGCCGCCTTGTAGTTGCCGGCCCACGTGTAGCAGCCGGCGCCCGGCCGGCCGATCGATCCGGTCAGCATGAGCGGCAGATACTGGGCGCGGTTGCAAAGCGTGGCGTGGAACCAGTGGTTGATTCCTTCGCCGACATGGATCGCGACGGCGTGTCCGGCCTTGGCCGTTTCCCAGATGTCGCGCGCCATCCGCTCGATCAGGCTCTTGTCCGCGCCCGTGATTTCGGCCACGGTGTCGAGGTCATAGTCCTTCAGATTGAGTTTGTACGCGTCCCAGATGGTCATGGCATCGACTTCGGTGCCGTCGGTCAGCTTCAGCTTCCCGGTCCACGAGAGCTTGGGCGGCAGGTTGGCGTCGGACAGGGTCTTGCCGACCTGGTCGCGCGTCAGGGCCCGCGGCTGACCGTTGCTCGCGTCGATGACGACAAAGTCGCCGATCTTGGCGTATTGCTCGTCGGTAATGTGCTGAAGCTTGTACGACGGCCCATCCTGGCTCAGTCCGCCCTTGTATTCCGGGAAAAGCTCGCTGGCCCGGATGCGCTTCAGCGTGTCGGCGCGGATCAGGAGCGGGAAGTCGGTGAACTTCGTGACGAAGTCTTCCACGAACCAGCCGTTGTCCATCATCAGCCTGGTGACCGCCAGGAACAGGGCCGTGTCGGTGCAGCCGGCTCGCACCCGAATCCAGTAGTTGCACTTGGTGCCCGCGGGGGAGTACTCAGGCGTGATCACGACGATCTTGGCGGCGCGTTCCATCAACTCGGCGAACCAGTGGCTCTCCGGCATCTTGCTTTCGACCAGGTTCTTGCCGCACTGGATATGCAGCTTGGCGTGCCGCAGCTCGTTGAAATCGCAGTCGGCGGCTTGCAGCCCGTGCACGAACGGGTGCCCAGGCGCCTGGTCACCGTGCCAGGTGTAGTTCGACCATAAGCGGCCACCCAGCGCTTCCTTGGGGTTCACGCCGCGCGTCTTCTCGTCCAGCAGCGCGAGCATGTTCGACCAGCGGTAGAAGCCGTACTTGCCCATGACGCCCAGCAGGCCCATGCCGCCGCGGAGCTTGAAACAGCGCGTGCCGGCGTGATGGGCGGCCTCGATCATTTCCGGTTCATAGCCATCTTGGGTCAGTCGCGCGGCGCCGTCCTCGCCGCTGTAGGTTTTGCGATCGCGACGGCGGCCTTGGCGTGATAGGCGTAGGCTTCCTCCCAGCCCACCTTGACGAACGTATCCAGCCCGCGCGTGTTGAATTTGTATTTGTCGCGCAGCTCGGGATGGTCCGACAGCGAAGGGAACCCGTCGTCCGCCCACTGCTTCCATCCCGCGCGAATCAACGGGCCGCTCAGCCGGTAGGGGCCGTAGACGCGTTTCTGCATCTGGTAGCCCTTGGCGCAGCCGCGCGGGTTCCACGCTTTGGTCGCAGTGTTGCCGTACAGGTCGCCCACGCGGCCGCTGTCGTAGTTCTGCTCCGCGCGGACGAAGATCCCGTTGCGCACGAACGCTCGCAGCCGGCAATTGTGCGTGTCGTTCGGCGCGCAGACGAACGTGAACGTTCGGTCGTAGCGGTATTGGTCGCGATAGACCTTTTCCCAGTCGCGCGACGGGTAGTGCTTCAGAGGGTTCGCGATGCCGGGCAGCGTCTGCAAGCCGAACGCCGGCTGCAAGCACAAAAGGCCTGCGCCTCCAGCCGCGAGGGCGGCGAGAAACTCCCGCCGCGACGTGCTCAGGTCTTGTGCAATCGGCAAAGCGGCGTCCGCATCGAATTCGCTCATGGCAACCCCCTTTGCGCGTGGGCCGGGGACGATTTCACGGCGGCGAGGGGCGCCAGCCAGTGCCAGCCGGAGATAAGCTTGATGCCGTCGCGGTCCCCTTTGGACCCATCCCAGACGGCGAACGTGATCGGAATGCGGTGGCTGAGAGTCAGATCAATGTCGAGCGCATCGCCGGACTCGATCGCCCGAACCAGCACCACGCGCCACAGTCCCCCGCTCCAAACCGCGGTGGCGGCGACACTCTGGCTTTCCGGCGGCTGAAGCGCCAGCGTGCCGAACCCCTCGGCGTTGGACTCCAGCGCCGAACGGATCGACAGCGCTTCGCTCTGGTGGACGTTGCCGGCGTCCCGCGCCGTGCGGAACTCCGGCGGCAGCGCGTGAGCTTCGTTGGACGCCGACGGCGTATCCGGGGGCGGACCATACAGGATCCACCCTTTCTGCGGCTGCATGGGCTCCAGCGCCACCGCCTCGCCCGCGGCGACGCCCCACTGCCGGTTCGCTTTCCAGTGCCACAGATTCACAGGCGTCTTGGGCTCGAAGCCTTCGACGTGAACGCCCATCGGCAGCGCGGGGACCTCGTCTCCCATCGCGAACATGACGGCCACCGCATCCGAAAACACGAGGTGGTCGCGTCCCTGGTCCAGCGTCCCATCGTGCCAGTCCATGCAAACCGCGATCTCCGTTGCGGACCGCACGATGCGCACGTCGAGGTGGGTGATGCTCTCCACGCGTTGCCACAACGGCCGCAGCTCGATGCTTGTGGCCGGCACGCCCAGCCAGGCCGGGTGGGCCGGGTCGTACAGCATGGCCTCGTCACTCGCCGGAATCGCCGCCAGATTCGCGCCCGAAGTGTGCGCCGTGGGCTGTTCTTTCGGGCTGAAGCTCTGGATGAACGCGATCAGCGCCCAGGCATCTGTCAGATCGCGCGTCCCATCCGGATTAGCGCGGGTCAGCGCGGGCTCGTAGGCGATCATGGGCGTTCCGGGAACGCCCTTGAGGATTGTGCGGCACAGATCCGTCGGACTTTGACCGGATTTGAACACGCCTGACGCCAGATCGGCTGGCCGCACCGGGCGGCCGATCGAGTCCACCAGCTTTCCCGCCTGCTCGCCGTCCCCGTGCCCTGAAGGCCCGTGACACGTAGCGCAACCCTGCGACTCGAACAACTCTTCACCTCGCGCAATCAGCCCAGGCGTCGTCGGGGGACGGGCGCCGACGTCGACGTCCGGCGCGCTGGGCAGCGCAGGGGCGGTGGAACGCTGGTCGAGGACATAACGCGCCAGACCGGCGATCATCGATTCATCCAATACGCCCCCATAGCCCGGCATGGCGCTGCGCGGCACGCCGACGGAAATCGTCCGCTCCAGGCCGGCGATGACTTCTTCTCGGTCGGCGCTGCTTGACGCGAACCGAAACGGGCTCGCGACGAAGTCGCGCGGCCGCGGGTAGAGCTGCGCTGCGGCGGCGCCGTCGCCACGGCCGCTCGCGCCGTGACAGGCGGAGCAATGCTGGACGTATGCCCCTTTGATGACGGCCGCGTCCGGGAGAAGGATCGGATTCACGACCGCCGGGACGCTCGGCTGCGAAGCCACGACCTGCGCAGCGGGCAACTGGCTGGTGGGGGGGGCGGGCGTAACAGCCGTGATCGGGGGCGCCGCCGATTTTGGTTCGTGCGGCACGGCGCGCGTAACGGCGTACGCGAGGATCATGAGATTGACGGCGCAGACCGCCACAAGGACACCCAGGCGCATCCCCTTCGGCAGCGTCGCCTGTCGCCGCGATTCGGGGCCGATAGCTTGCGTGCTCACGCGATCGTCTCCGGTGGCCAGAGGTGTGGGTGTAACGGAGTCCTCGTGGCTGAATACATGGCCACTGCCTCAGTGAATCAGGTACAAGAGCGGGAACAGGAAGATCCAGATCAAGTCCACCAGGTGCCAGTAGAGCCCGCCTAAGTCGACGGGCGTGAAGTACGCGCTGCTGAAATGCCCGTGCAGGGACCGAATCAACAGCCATGTAATGACCACAAGGCCGCCAACGACGTGCAAGCCGTGTAGTCCGGTCATACAGAAATACAACCCGAAGAAGATGTGGAGATTCGGCGGACGTTGCGGATCGCGCCGGGGATTCGGCGGAGGCTCGGTGTGCGCCGGCTTCTTGGGTGGTTGATCCCAGTCGGGCCTGAGCCCTGTCGGGCCGACCGCGGCAGGGGGGAGTATCGACTTCTCAATGAGGATCTCCGTTTCAGCGGCCGGCGCCCGAGCAGCGGATGCGTTCGACGTCTTCGTGGATGCGCTCGGGCCGGAAGGTGCGCCCGCAGCGAGCGCGCCGGCAGCCTGGCGGTGGATCTCCCGCACATACGCGATGATGTCGAGGAGGTTCTCGTCGGTCAGAACTGAGTTTCCGCCGCGCGGCGGCATCATTCGGCCGGTGGTGTTGGACGGGTCGTTGGGCATCCGCCCGCGCTGTATGAAGGCGAGCAAGCCTGCGTCGTCGAGCTTGCCGATGAACTCGCTGCCGCGCATGTCTTTGCCCTGCCCGGGAATCCCCTCCCCGCGCAAGCCGTGGCAAGCCGCACAGGTGTTGCGGAACAGGTCGCGTCCTTTGGCGGGATCTCCGGGCTTGACTTCCAACGAAGGCGGAGCGGAACTCGATGGTGCCGTCGTTTCCGGGGCGCCGCCTGGAACGGGCTGTGAGTCGCGATAGAACGCCGCACCCCACGTGAGGTTGTCGTGGAACTTGTGCGAGTACTCGATGAGCTTGATTCCCAGGAAATCGACGCCGCAGAGTAGCGTGAGCGCGAGGAACATGACCAGATCGCGCCGCTGGTTGTTCTGGGCCGACCACACCGCCATCGCCATCGTGAAGCTGCTGAGAATCAGCACGACCGTGTTGATCGCGCCCCAGCCCGTGTCCAGGTAGCGATGGCCGTAGGCGAAGAGCTCCGGATGGTTGCTGCGATAGACGGCGTAGAGGCAAAACAGCCCGGCGAACAGGAGCACCTCGGTCGCGAGGAACAGCCACATTCCGAGCTTGCTGGCGTCGAATTGCTGTGGCAGCGTCTGAAAGTGATGGGCTAGCTGCGCGGGGCGGTCCGCGCCGCGGGCCGCCGCCGAGGGTTCAGAGACCGGAATGTCGGTCGGGATCACAGTCGGTTTCCAGCGGCGAGGCCGCCCAAGTCTGTCAGCGCCGCGCGTACGCTAGCGTGGCCGGCCGCCCAGATCAAGAACTGACGACCTTTTAATCGTGAATGTCGCGGAATTTCAGATGGGAATCTCTGGAAGACCGGCTGGATCCGCAATATACTTCAGGTCAAGTGAGCAGCGGGCTGATGCCCTGGCAGCGCCGGGCGGCAAAGCGCGGCGGCGATCACCGCTATCGCGCGCAAACGGATTCGCCATATGTACGGCCGACAGACCGAGTGCGCGATTGCGGCGATGAGCCGGCTGGCTGAGGTCTACGACGGCGGCAAGACGCGACTCTCGGCCGCCGATATTGCGGATGCACGCGGCCTGCCGCGCCCGTTTGTCGCCAAGATCCTGTCGACGCTTTCGCAGGCCGGTCTCGTGACCGGGGCGCGCGGACCCGGCGGCGGCGCCGTGTTGGCCCGGCATCCACGCGACATCAAACTGTACGACGCCTTCAAACTCTTCGAGCGAGAGGACAGCACCACGGCGTGCCCGTTGGGGAGAGGTACTTGCGGCGTCGGCAAGCCGTGCCCGCTCCACCACAAGCTGGTCGAACTCCAGCAGGCACTTGATCGCCTGCTTCACGAGACGACGTTCGAGGAATTTCGCGTCGCCTACGGCAAGCGCGGTTCGCAGCCTGCGCCGGAGAAACGCGGAAAGAAACGACGCACGCGAGAAAGCCCCCCGGCGCCCCGTCCGCATTGACGCGGCGCGTCCGACTCTGAGCTCGCCGCCGAAACAGTGCCAGCCAAACGCTCAGTTGACCGGCCTGCGTCAACGATTCGCTCGCGCGGACGCATGCCGACGCCAAGCCGCCGGCATGGCAGCCAGCCGTCGGCAAGGCGAGAGGCGATCTCCGTCAACGCTTCTGATGGCGGCGTGAGCCGCCGGGGGGGCTTGCGGGCGCTAGTCGCGCCATTCTTCCCGCGCAGCCGCGAGACCTTGGTAATCGAGCAGCGTGCCGCCCATTTCAGCGCGGGCTTTCTCGGCATCGCCCCGAACGGCAAAGGCGATCATTCCCGAACCCATCGGAGTCCGCAGCTTGTCCGGATCAGCAAACAGAAACGTGGCTTGCGCGGCGTCGACCCAGCTTCGGGTCGTATGATCGTGCACGAACCGTGCGACCACGGCGGCGCCGTCGAGACCATCGTGCTCCAGGTCGAGCATGCACCCCAGGTCGTCGAACAGCGCGTACTCGCGCCGCCCCTGGCGCTCGATCAGCAACGCGGCCGAGCACCGGTCCTCACTGACGATCATTCCGCATTCGCGACACTCGTCGCGGCCGAGTTTGAGTGTCGGCGGGCCGCTCGACGACTCACGGCCGCATCCGGTCAGAGCCAGCGCCAGCGTACCGACGGCCACGGATACCAGAATCAGCCTGCGTGTCATAGCGGCGACCTCCGGGAGAGTGCGACGCCCGCCGCGAGGAGCGGCAGAAGCACCCACACCACCAGACAGCTGGCGAAGAGGGCATGCAACGAGGCGCCGTATTCCTCGGCGGCGTACAGGCCAGCGGGCCCGAGCACGTCGAGGCTCGCCTCGATCGCGTGCAGCGACCACATCTTGTATACCTGAAGCGGATTCACGAGCGAAAACGCGAAAAGCGTCTCGATTTTCATTCGCAGGGCGACCGCGCCCGCCATGAGCGCCAGGTCGCTGACGAAGACCAGGGTCAGCCAGACGAAGATGGAGGTTCCCACGGCCACGGACACCTTGCGGGCAAGCGTGGAGATCAGCAGTCCAACGCTGAGCATCGACAACGCCAGCAGGAACGACAGGGCGCACAGCCACAGCATGCTCGAAGGGTCCGTGCGCAGGCCTTTCATCGCCAGCACGAGCGCCGAAGCGCCGAGTCCCAGCGTGAGGCAGGCCAGCAGCGCGCCTGCGAGGCCGAGGTAGGTCCCGAGCAGCAACTCGAAGCGGGCCAGCGGCTGGGCGAGCAGATAGGGAAGCATGCCGCGCTCGCGGTCTGACGCGATCGACGCCGCACCCGATGTCAGCGCCATCAGCGGCGCAACGAGCAGGACGAGGTTGATCAGGCCGGCGCTGGTGCGGCCGTAGCCGGACAGGCCGGCGCCGCCGGCCCCCGCCGCCGACACATACGACACGGCCAATCCGAGCGTTGCGAAGGCAAGCGTATAGAGCAAGAACCAGCGACTGCGAACAGCTTCGCGGAATTCGCGCCGCGCGATGGTGACGATATTCGTCATCGCTCCAGGCGGCCGATGCGCTGCAAGCTCGGCGGCCGCATTGACGGTGGTCATGGCGAGCTCCGTCCTGTTGTTCCGCCAGGCGCGATGCGCGCCGCCGGCGACATCATCAGCTCGAAATCCTGCACCGGAATCCGCGCCTCCGCGAGCAGCCGGAACGGCTCGGCCTTTTGCGCGGGGAGCACGGGAACAATGAGCCCGACGCCGTTGAGTCGCGGCGCGAATCCCCCCGCCGCCAGCGTTCGCATCGCCGTTTGGCGAGCTTCCGCTGTGACAAGAATGTGCAATTGGGCGCAGTGTCCCATCTGGCGGAGGAAGTCGGCGCAGTGCAAGACCGCGGTCAGCCTGCCTTTTTCGAGCAGTGCAACGCGCTGCGCGAGGGCGGCGACCTCCTCGAGCCTGTGCGATGCAAAAAGCAGCGTTCGGCCCGATCCGGAAAGGCGCTCCAGCAGTCCGACGAATTCTTCGCGTCCGACGGCGTCGAGGCTGGCGGTCACCTCATCCAGCAGCAGCACCGGCGGCTCGGCAAGCAGCGCGATGGCCAGCGCCAGACGTTGTTTCATCCCGCCGGAGAGCGCGCGAACAAGCTTTCGCGAGTGCCCGGCCAGACCGACGCGCTCGAGCGTGGCGCCGACGTCGATTCGTCCGACGGCCTTCAGGCGTGCGAAGAAGTGGACGGCTTCGCTGACACCGAGGTCGTCGTAGAAGCCGATCTCCTGGGGGACGTAGCCGATCAGTTGACGCGCGGCCTTTCCCTGCCTGCGGACGTCGCGTCCGCCGACGCGGATCGTCCCGCGAAACGGCAGCAAGCCCAGCACGCAGCGGAGCAGCGTCGTCTTGCCGGCGCCGTTCGACCCCCAGAGCGCGAGGCTGTCGCCCGGCTGGAGGTCAAGCGAGACGTCGGCGACCGCGGTCGCCCGTCCGAATCGCTTCGTGACGCTTTCAACCGTGATCACGCCGCTCCTCCTTTGGCGCAACGCGGCACGAATCCGCCGGTGGCCGAGTAGATCAGCGCGCCGCCGATCGACAGCATGAGCAGGCTGCTCAGCAGAAGTCCCGCGCGATCGGGGGCACCGGTCACAAGCTGAGCGGGCAGCGGCCGGGCGCGCATCAGCGGCACTTCGTCGGTGAACTTCGGCTCCGGCCGCACGGCCGGGACCGCCCGGCCGACGAATTCGATCGCCTGCTGCGCCGGGCTGAAGAGAAACAGCCGCAACATTGGCTCGCGCTCGAGCAGGTTCTCGAAGAGGGTGTACGACTCGTGCACGAAATCGCCGACCCCGTCGCCGTTCTGGTCATAGCCGGTGTAATCGCTCCAGAAGTTGCCGCGCTCGCCGTTCCAGAACTGGTTGGCGTCGAGCGAGCCTCGTCCTGCGACGACCACGCTGTCGATGTTGTCGATGAAGTTATTCTCGAAAAGCAGATTTCCGCGGGCCGAGGGGAGAAACGTAAGACCGACATCGTTATAGGCGAACGTGTTGTCGGTGAACTCGCCCGGTCGGGTCCGGGTGAACGGGGAGCCGTCGAGGTAGACGCCGGAGCGGTTCCCCACAATCAAGTTGCTGCGTACGCTGAACTGGTCGGTCTCCTTGAGGCCGATGCCGTAACCGCTCGGACCGCGATTCCTGACCAGCCGGTTCCCCGCGAGTTCGACGCCGGTGCTGTACATCAGGTAGATGCCGACCGAGTTGCGGGTGAACACGTTGTCCAAGACGGTGACCTTGTCGCTGAACATCAGGTGCAGTCCGTAGCGACAGTCAAAACCTGAGTTGTTGCGCACGATCACGCCGGACGAATACCACAGAATCGCATCGCGCCCGTCGTGAATCGTGTTCCCCTCGATCAGCGTTCGATCGGAGCGCCAGAGCCGCAGGCCGTCGCCGCGGCGCGCGATCTCCAGCTTCTTGCCGCCGATGCGATTGCCGACAATGCGGCTGTCCGGCGCGTCGCGCAGGTCGATGCCGAACAGGATGTCGTCGAGGGTGTTGTTGAGGATGTTCGCCCGCGGCGCAAGCACTCGAACGGCGCAGTTTTCCTGATCCAGGTCGATGCCGGTGTTGCGGAGGGTGAAGCCGTGCAGGGTCACGTCCGGCGCGGCGATCTCGACGATGTCGCCGCTGCCGCCGCCGTCGAGGACCGCGGCGCCGCGCGCGATCAGACGAATCGGTTTGTCGATCCGCAGGCGCTCGTGGTAGACGCCGGCGTCGATCATCACAGCCGTCCCGGAATCCGCGGCGGCGACGCGCCGGCCGATCTCGCCGAGTGCGGGTCGGCCGCCGGCAGGCGCCGGCGGAGTGGCGAGCTCGCCGTCGCGCTGCGCGTTGCACGTCGCGGCCGCGAGCGCGGCTGCGATGAGCCTCACCCCGATCCGCGACAGCGCCGTCATTACGCCTGGGCTCCGAGTGCGGCCTGCTTGGCCTTTACGTGCAACGGTCGATACGCTCGGCGGTGAAAGTAGAACCCGATGATGACGAGGGCGGCGCACGCGATGGCGAGCCAGTAGCCGACGCCGAATTCGGCGAACGTCTTGAACTGCCCGATGCCGCCTTCGCCGATGACGGTCGGCACAAAGGGCTTCACCGAAGACGAGAGCGGCGCGCTCGGGTCGAGGTTCAGGCCGAAGGTCTTCATCCAGAAGTGGAGGTCGACGATGAAGCCGATCGGAAAGCTGATCGCCGGAAGCGCGAGCAGCACAGCCCACTTGCTGTGGATGAACGCAGCGCTTTCGACCAGCAGGAACATGGCGATGATCATCCACACCGAGGCGGTCCGCTCGAAGGCCGCCGCCTCGCCGAGCGGCCGCATGCCGATGTAGTGGTTGAGTCCGTCGATCTCACGCACATCGCCGGTCAGGTTGTTGACGTACGCGGACAGGAAGAGGCCGTCCGGGTACTGCGGGGCGAGCAGTTCCATATGCCAGTACGGAAAGAAGATCGAGACCAGCAACACGACCCGCGCCACCATGAAGATCAGCGTCGGCGTGAGATAACGGACGCGGTGGGCGCGCAGCTCTTCGTTAGGCACTCGCGGGCCGACGATCGCGCTCAGGAAGCCGGACATGACGTCTCCCAATGCAGTGGGTCTTGGCGTTGTTCGTAGCCCTGCTCCCGCGGGTTCGAGGTTCTGTATCGAACCTCCATCCTGCGGGATCGGCCCACCCGCGGCCGGAGTGCCGCGCCGCGGGTGCGACCGCTACCAGGAGAGACGCCCGTCGCGGCGCCGCCCGCGACGGGCTCACACGAAACCTCAATTCGACGCCGTCGGCGGCGACGCGTCGCCGGCGGCCGCCGCGGCCTTCGGCTTCACATGCAGATATCCCATCATCTCCAGATGCAGCGCCGAGCAGAACTCCGTGCAGTAGAACGGATAAGTGCCCGGCTTGTCGGCCGTGAATTTGCACTGCGCGAATTCGCCCGGCTCGAGCGACAGGTTGATATTGTATCCGCCGATGCAGAATCCGTGCGTGGCGTCCTGCGCGGTCTCCGTCGCCGTAATGCGCCAGGTGACGGTGTCGCCCTCGTTGACTTCGACGTGCTCGGGCACGTAGTGGCTGCGAAGGGCGGTCATGTTCACCAGCACGTTGGTGCCGTCGCGCTTGATGCCTTCCTCGCCTGTCTTGGGCGCCGCCGGGTCGAGCTGCTGCGTGTGCGGGTTCCAGCCGACTTGCGGGTAGACGCTCCAGCTCTGGAGCTTGTCGGCCTTGATCATCTGGCAGTAATGCGGCTCGCCGACGCCGATCGGGCTGTCGTAGATGACCGGCATGTTGGTCCCCGGCTGAAGAATGTCCAGGAGCTGGAAATTCTGCGGAAGCAGCGGACCCGTGACAAGGAATCGATCCACCGACCACTTCGACATCGAGATGAGGTAGTTGCCGTCCGGGCTGACCGTGTCGCCCTCGGCCGCGCACAGGTGCCCGATGTTGTATTGAACCGGTGTCTTCTGGACGAGCTTCCAAGGCTGGTCGTCGTTGAGCTTGTCATACTCGCCGCCGAGACTCCAGCGCGCGACCGCGGAGTCGAGGAACAGCGAGGTGTAGGCGTAGCCCTTGTTGTCGAACTGCGTGTGCAGCGGCCCCAGACCCAGCTCGACCTGGGCTTCCATCACCGCGTCGAAGTCGAGGACCGGGATGCCGAACTCGTCCTTGGTCGAGTGCTTCTTCTCGGCGATCGCGGCCTTGATCTTGTCGATCGAGTACACCGTCACGTGCGGATCGAGCTTGCCCGCCACGACCATGTACTGACCATTCGGCGTCACGTCGACTCCGTGCGGGCTCTTCGGCTCCGGCGCCAGGTGCAGGATACCCTCGGCCACGCTGACATCCAGCGCCAGCACGGCGAAGTCATTGATCTTCGTCGCCTTGCCCGCCTTGAAGGCCGCCTCGGCCTTCTTCCAGTCGATGATGTGCAGATAGTCCATGTCGCGCTTGCTGGCGCCGGCCTCGAACGGCGGATCGCCCGGGTTGACGCTGCCGGTCGCCATCTCGGCGTTGAAGGAGTTGACGAAGAAGAACCCGTCGCTGGCCACCTTTCCGGCGTCCGCCAGGTCCTGAAAATACGGCGGCAGCTCCAGCGCGAACGAGTTCTCGACGTCGATGCGGCCCTTGGCGCGGTCGAATTTCCACATCGTGACCATGCCGCGATACGACTTCTGGTAATCGGCCGGCGGTGCATAGCCGTATCCCAGCACGGTGGCGTACTGGCCGCCTTCAATGATGTAGTCGGTGTTCGGCGTCACGAACGCGGCGCCATGGTCGCTGACCGTCAGCGGGTTCTTGACGATTTGCTTGGTTTCCCAGTCGCGCAGGTCAATCACGCCGATGCGGGCGTTCGCCTTGTCGCCGATGAAGAGGAACTGACCGTCGTAGTCGCCGTTCGTCTCGGAGAGCGCGGGATGGTGCGTATCGCCCCAGGCGACGAGCTTGCCGTTGATCTTCAGCGACTCGATCACGGGATCGCCTTCGCCCGTATAGCCGTAGCCCTGCCACGACTCGGGCGTGAAGACGGCGATGGAGCGCAGCAGGCGCATGCTCGGCACGCCGATGGCGAAGATCTGTCCGCTTTGTCCGCCGGAGGAGAACAGGACGTAGTCGTCGTGGCGGCCGCTGGGCATGAAGGTCTTGGCGGCGGCGACCAGGTCGTCCACGTTGAGCTTGCGCTCGTTCGCGATCTTTGTGAGCTGCGCGACCTGCTCGGCCGTCAGCTCAATGGGCTTGGCTTCCTCCGCCGCGCGCCGACGTCGTCGGCTCTCCTGCTGTGCGTCCGCGTCCGGCGCGGCGAACGCCAGCACCGCGCCCAGCGCAAACCCCAGATGCAGCAGCCTTCGGCCACGGTCGAGGAATCGTTGCATTCTCATGGCACTCTCCCATGCAGTACGCCGTGTCAAGGCTCAGAATCTGCGGAAGAAGCGATTGAC
>CAYMXT010000001.1:52116-61553 GCA_964394415.1 uncultured Planctomycetales bacterium | reverse complement strand
ACAGCGGAAAGCCCGGGGTGTGGCCCAACATGTCAAAGACCGGCGTGCAGATCGTGGGGTTCGGCCAGCCGTGCTCCATGGCGGTCGAGGTACGCTGTCAGGATACGGACCGGGATACGCAGGACCGCCGAGGCCAGTTCGAATCCGGCCTCTATTTCAAGAACAGTTTGGCAGACTACGGTCGCCTCGTCGTCGCCGACTTGGAACGAGCCAAGATGGGGCTTGACTTTCGGCGTACGCTGTTCAACGAGGGCGCCGTCAACTTCCGCTCCGAGGGCGTCGGGACCGGCCTGATTTGCAACACGGGTAAGGCCGGAGAGGTGTATGGCGGCCGCCGCTGGCCCGGGTTCGCCGAAGCACGCGAGTGGCTGTCGTTGCGCGCGGGGACCGGCGGCATCCGCCTGACCAATCAAGACAACACACGCGAAATACTGGCGGCCGACAACGAAGGCGGCCTGTATCTTTTCGGCGACGTCTACGTCAACGGCCGCAAGGTGGACCTCACCGCAGCCGACGCGGCGCCGCGCCACCGCGACGCGCGGGACGGGCTGCTCATCGCGCTGTTCGCCGCCGTCGCCGGCCTGGCCGTGCAGGTCTTTCGCCAACACCGCCGTCTGGCCGCCCTCGAGCCATGACCCGCCCGTCGTGGCGGCCGTCGCTTGCGTACCGCCGGGTGGGCGGCCGGCGCCTGGGGCCGCCGCTCTTCGTCGCGACCGTCTTCATTGCGCTTCTTCTCAGCAGTATGTGGTCGGCGGTGCATTACGCGGACCGCGTGCCGTATCTGGATGACTGGGAGTTCGTGCCCTACATCACGGGGGAGCAGCCCGCTTCTCTGCGTTGGCTGTGGGCACTGCATAACGAACATCGCTTTCCGTTGGCCAAGGCAATCGACTACGGGCTGGCGTGCCTCACCGGGCTGGACGCCCGTTGGGGTGCGCTGCTGAACGTCACGTTGCTCGGCGCAATAACCCTGGCCTTTCTGCGTGGGCTGCGTCGCTGGCGCGGTCGCCTGCGCTACGGAGACGCGTTTCTCCCGCTGCTGCTCCTGCACTGGGGGCACTGGGAGAGCATGGTGCTGCCGCTTTTGATCCAGTTTGTTGCGAGCACAGCCTGCCTGAGCCTGCTCGTTTACCAGGTCGTCGCCGGCGCCGCCCGGCCTGCACGGAGCCGAATCTTGTGGTTCGGAATCGGCTTGTTGGGCGCTGGTCTGTCCGGCGCGAACGGCCTGCCGGCAACCGCGATCATGCCCGGCTGGCTGCTTTGGGTCGCCGTGCGTGCCTGGCGCCAACCGGCGCGCCGGGATCGCTTGACGGCGGCCCTGGCCGCTTCTCTTGCGGTCCTGGCCTACGCCTACGTGCTCCTCTACTTCGTGGGCTACGAGAAGCCTGCCTGGCACCCGCCGTCGCCGAGCTTCTGGGCCAGCCTGGAGACGGGGCTCCGCGTGTTAACCATGGCGCTTGGACATTGCGCCGCGCACCTCTGGCCCGTCTCGTTGTGTTTCGTCGTGATCATGGGGCTGGCCGCCGGGCTGGTGTGTTGGCAGACCATGCGGAGTCAACCCGAAACGGTGGGGCGCGCGCTCGGCTTCCTGCTCAGCCTGGGCACCCTGGTCGTCCTGGCTCTGGCAATCGGCCATGGGCGCGCCGGGCTCGGCGTCCAGAATGGATTCAACTTCCGCTACACCACGCTGATGTGCCCGTTGCTGCTGACTGTGTATGTCACGTTTCAGGTGCTGGCATCGCCATACGCCGCCCGTGTAGTGCGGCTGCTTCTGTACAGCGCGATGCTGGCGCTCTGCTGGCCGAACACCAGCGACGGCCTTCAGGCGATGGGTTTGCGTCGCGCAGCCAACCTGGCGCTGATCGCCGACGTGCAAGCCGGCGTGCGACCCAGCGTCCTGAGTGAACGCTACGCCGGCGTCTTCTACCCCGGCAACCCGCGCCTGTTTGGTGAGCGGCTGTACGCGCTGGCAACCGCCCGCCTGAGCATCTTCGGGCAACTCCCGGTGCCAGCCACGTGGGCTTTGGATGCCCTGCGGTGGCACGCCGAACCGGTAGAGGCACCGGATCGTCTGCGTTTTGAGGCCCTGGCGAACGGCCGGCAGGTGCTCTTCGCGCACGCACCCTCGCGCTTGCGATTGCCCGTGCCGCGCCGGCACGACGGCCAGGTCCGCGTCGAGTTCGGAATGCTCCCCGGCGCCTACGCTGACCGGCGCAGCGATGGGGTCGAGTTCCGCGTCGGCTGGCAGGCTGACGACGGCCTGCTGCGCCCGCTGTGGTCGCGTCAGCTTGACCCGGCCGCCAACGCCTCGGATCGCGGCACGCAAACTGCCGACATCCCGCTTCCGCCGGGCCCGCCCGGGCAACTTGTGTTCGAGACGCGAACCGGCCCGAACGACAACGATCACTGGGACTGGTCATACTGGGCCGGTGTACAATTCGCCGCGGACCGCAAGGAGCAGTAGTCGGGTGCGTCACGAGAAGTACGTCGTCAGCGGCGCATGATCCGCCGGCCTGGGCGTGGTTTGCACAGGCCGCAGGCTCATGCCTTTCACACGGATGCGACCGGGTCTTTCTGCGTCACGACACTGGTGCTTGGAAGCCGGTTTTGGAGGATGTTGCGGATGCGAAGTACGCGGCAAGTACAACTCGCAAAGTCACAGTCGGCCGCCGCGCTGGCGGTAGTCATCTGTCTGCCTTTAAGCCACCCGCAGGAAGTTTGGGGCCAAGGCCCTGACGTGTCCGTCCAACATGGGCGCACGATCGTTGCAGATGAGCAGCGCGTGGCCATCGTTCGCGGAAACCACCCGCGGGCGAAGGGCATCTGGCCGCAATACCTCGGGCTGGAAACCAGTCTGCGTGCCAATTTCATCCTGACGGACGTGTTGTATCCGGATTCGCGCTGGGAGGACTACCAGGGTCGCCCGGCCGCGCGCCACGCGGCTGAGAAGCCCGACGCCCCCCGGTACGACGACACGCATGACCACTGCCAGAACTTTCTCAGCGAAGTCTGGAGTTTTGCGCCGTATGCCAATGCAGTGGCCTTGTGGGGCGATTCGCGCATTGCCGCTACGGGCGGAAAGGCCTGGGGGGGGTTCCTCTCGGCACGTTCCGATTGCCGCGGATTCCTGGATCGTGCTGAGCTGGCGGACTATCTGCCGGCCGGCCTCGAGCTCGACTGCGACGAGGAGTTTGACGCGCAACTGATTGGCCTGGAGGTTGATGTACTGAACAGCGGAAAGCCCGGGGTGTGGCCCAACATGTCAAAGACCGGCGTGCAGATCGTCGGGTTCGGACAGCCGTGCTCCATGGCGGTCGAGGTGCGCTGCCAGGATGCGGATCGGGACACGCCGGACCGTCGCGGGCAGTTCGAATCCGGCGTTTACTTCAAGAACAGCTTGGCGGACGGCGGGCGCCTCATCGTCGCCGACTTCGAGCGAGCCAAGATGGGGCTGGACTTCCGGCGCGCGCTGTTCAGCGAAGGCGCCGTCAACTTCCGCTCCGCGGGCGTGGGCACCGGCCTGATTTGCAACACCGGCCAGTCTGGGGAGGTGTACGGCGGCCGGCGCTGGCCCGCGTTCGCCGACGCGCGCGAGTGGCTCTCGTTGCGCGCGGGCGCCGGCGGCATTCGCCTGACCAACCAAGACAACACACGCGAAATCCTGGCGGCCGACAACCACGGCGGCCTGTATCTCTTCGGAGAAGTCTACGTCAACGGCCGCCAGGTGGACTTCGCCGCAGTCGACGCGGCGCTGCGCCGCGGCGACGCGCGGGACGGGCTGCTGATCTGCCTGGGCGCGGCCGTCGTGGGACTGGCCGCGCTGCTGTTTCGCCAGCAGCGCCGTCTGGCGGCCCTCGAGCCGCTGGTGACGCGGCGCGCCGTCCCGTGAGAACCGCCGCGACGGTGCGGGCACCGCGCGATCGCCCTCCCGGTGTCGTTATGCGGGCGGTATCATACCCACCAACCGCCTGCCGCCGTGGGCGGCGCAACGAGAATCGGCCCATGCGCTCTTCGACCGTCATCCACGCTGCGACCCCACCGGGCGTGGCGCACTACCTGAATCCGTGGCGACTGGCCAGCGGTTTGTGGCGCCACCGCGATCTGATCTGGCAGCTCGCGCGGCGCGACGTGGAGGGGCGCTACCGCGCCGCCCACCTCGGCCTGCTCTGGCCCGTGCTGACGCCGCTGCTGATGCTGAGCGTGTACACCTTCGCGTTCGCCGTGGTCTTCAAAGCGCGCTGGGGCAACGATCCCGCCGAGTCGCGGGCCACGTTTGCGCTCACGATGTTCTGCGGCTGGCTGCTGTATAACCTGTTCGCGGAGGTCATCAGCCGCGCGCCCGGCCTCGTGGTCGGCAATGTGAACTACGTTAAGAAGGTCGTCTTTCCGCTGGAGGTGTTCGTGCCGGCGGCGGTGCTGACCGGGCTGATCAACATGCTCGTCGGCTACGCAGCCTGGCTGCTGGGCTGGTTGCTGCTGAACCGGGCGCTGCCCTCAGCGACGGTGCTCTATCTGCCGTGCGTCCTGCTGCCCGTTTGCCTGACCAGCGCAGGTTTGGCTTGGCTGCTGGCCTCACTGGGCGTTTTCATCCGCGACATCGCGCAGGCGGTGCAGGTGCTGGTGCAGGTGCTCTTCTTCGCGACGCCGATCTTCTACCGCATAGAGGCCGTGCCCCATCCCTACCGTTGGGTGCTGGAACTGAACCCGCTGTCGCACGCGCTGGAGGACGCCCGCCGGGTGCTGATGTGGGGCGCCGCCCCGGATTGGGCCTGGTGGGCGTCTTCGTGCGCCGTGGGCGCGCTGCTGACCCTGCTGGGCTACGCGTTCTTCATGAAGAGCAAGCGAGCGTTCGCTGATGTCATCTGATCCACACGCGGCCGGGCCGGCGCTTGTGATCGCGGACGTCGGCAAGGTGTACCAGATTTACGATCGCCCGCAGGATCGCCTCAAGCAGGCCCTGTATCGCGGGCGGCGACAATTCTACCGTCAGTTCTGGGCGCTGCGGCACGTGAGCTTCGAGGTGCAGCGGGGCGAGACGCTCGGCATCGTGGGGCGCAACGGGGCCGGCAAGTCGACGCTGCTCCAGATCATCTGCGGCACGTTGACGCCGAGCGAAGGGCGCGTGCAGGTGCGCGGTCGCGTGGCCGCGCTGCTCGAGCTGGGCAGCGGCTTCAATTCCGAGTTCACCGGCCGCGAAAACGTGTACATGAACGGGGCGATCCTGGGCCTCTCGCGGCGCGAGATCGACGCGCGTTTCGATCGCATTGCCGGCTTTGCGGACATCGGCCAGTTTCTGGACCAGCCGGTGAAGACCTATTCGAGCGGCATGGTCGTGCGGCTGGCGTTCGCGGTGCAGGTGCAGGTGGAGCCGGACGTATTGATCGTGGATGAGGCCCTGGCCGTGGGCGATCTGCTGTTCCAGAAGCGTTGCTTCCAGCGGCTGCGTGAGCTGCGCGAGCAGGGCTGCACGATTCTGTTCGTGTCCCACGATCTGGAGAGCGTGCGCAGCCTGACCGACCGGGCAGTGTTTCTGCGGGACGGGCACGCGGATGCGCTGGGGCCGCCGGGGGAGGTCATCCGTTCGTACCGCCGCTTCTTGCTGGAAGAGGAATACGCTGGCTTGCAGGCGGCAACGGCGCGGTCGAAGGACTTGGCGCCCAGAGAGGCTCTGGCCGGTTCCATCGCCCCCATGCCTCCGTCACCAATCGACCACCTCGCGTTCGGACATCGCGCCGCGGAGATAGTGGGGGTACGGATCCTTGACGGCGACAATCGTCAAAGAAACGTCTACAACCCAGGTGAGACGCTCCGCCTGGCGATTGCGTGCCAGGTGAATGCTGATCTCACCCACCTGAACGTTGCGTTCCGGCTGGTGAACAAGCAGGGCGTGCGCGTCACGTCCTGGGGCACGCTCAACGCGGACATCGTCGCCTGGGCGCGCGGACGGGCTGAGGGTGCCTTCTGGGAGCGAGTCTTTCGATCCGGTGAGCGCTTCACGGTGGTGTTCTCCGGCGAGTGCATCCTGGGCAGCGGCTTTTACGAGGTGCAGGCGCTCGTCAGCCGTGAGCACGACCGCTACTATCGTCAGCAGGAGATACTCCACTATCGCGATGAAGCGGCGTTTTTCAGCGTGCACGTCAAGCCCAACGAACTGGTCTTTGGAGGAATATGCAACCTGCAGATGACGTGCGAAATGCGGTTTGACTAGGGACAAATGACAACGATCGCCCTATTCAATGACACTGAGATTTTGAACCACGCAGGGTGCTTGGGCGTTTCCTGGGCGCACGCCCAGATGCTGGCTCGAGAGGGAGTGGTGGTCCGCTACCGCTACTACGTCGACCAGCACGAGACCTTCTCAGTTGCCGGGCGAGAGGCCAGCCGGACCGCCGTTCTGTGCAGCCCTTTGCGGCGCGTCCTCTCGCGGGTCGATGCCGTGGTGGTCAACGGCGAGGGGACAATCCACCACGGGTACGGCCTGCATCTGCTGGCGATTCTGGATGCTGCGCAGACGCTTGGGTGTCCGACGATCCTGGTAAATGCCGTCTTGCAGGATTGCCCGCGGGAGTACCACGAGGTGCTCGGCCGGCTCGACGACCTGACCGTCCGTGACGCGCACAGCGCGGCATACATGCAGAGCCTCGGGATTGCGCACCGGCTGGTGCTGGACTCCATCCTGGAAGCACCGTTTGCTGACGAAGCCACGATGGACTTCAGCGGCCGTGTCATTCTTACGGACTGGCACCCGACGCGCGATAGTGACGTGGGTGCCACGCTACGCCAACTGGGGCACGACCTCGGCGAGCGAGCCGTCCGGTTTCCGCTCGACTCGCCGTCACGATGTTCGGATTGGCGCCACCTCGTCGCCAATTGGCGAAGCGCCGAGCTGGTGGTTACGGCCAGGCACCACGGGGTCTACTTGGCGGGGCTGGCAGGCGTGCCATTCGTGGCGATGCCGTCGAATACCTGGAAGATGGAAGGACTGTTGGCCGCGTTTGGTTGGCCGCTGCGCGCGTGGAGGTCCGGGGAGGACTTACGGGCGCTGTGCGAAGAGGCGCTACGGCAACGGGCGGTTTTTCAACGGTTCCGCGAGTTTCTCCTCGCCACCCGGCCGCTGACCACCTTCAGGTCCCTCTCGCGGCTCCGCCCGCGGCGGCGTGAAGCTGTTGAACCGCGGTCGCTGGAACCGCCTCCGAACTCCACGTCGGATGCACAGGAGATTGAAGAAGCCGTCGTGACGAGCGAGCAGGTGTTGAAGTTCCTCGGGGCTGGGCGGGTACTCGACGTAGCGTGCGCGGCGGGCAGACGGGTGCAGGCCCTTGTCACGCGGGGAATCGACGCGCAGGGCTGCGACTGGCACCCGATGCTAGTGGCGCAGGCAAAGGAACGAATGCACGGACGCATCCACGACTCGCGCCTGACCCAGTTGCCCTTCGAGGACGAGTCAGGGGATGTAACTCTGTGTGTTGATGCCCTGGAACACGTTACCTATCAGGATCTGCCTGCCGTGCTCGCGGAACTCGGGCGGGTCACGCGGCGCGCCCTGTTCGTCAAGCTAACCACCACCCGCGAGCGCGAGATTAAGAGCTGGACCCGAGGCCGGGCGTGGTGGGAGAAGCAGTTCTTTGCGGCGGCTTTTCGCAAGCACCCGTCCTACCTCCGCGTTACGCCATACGAGGCGCTCGAACTCCCCACAGATGACATCACGATGGTGTTAGAGAAGGTGCCCGCGGACGCGGCGCGGCGTTACCCACCGACTGTCGGGTGCCCGCCCAACGATGGCCTCATCGATCCCCTGCGCGAGCCAGGGCGCGCCGCCGATGCCGCGGTCGCGCGCTACACCTTGGCCGCCGACTGGGTGCGACGCAACGATGTGGTGCTCGACGCCGGCTGCGGTCTCGGCTACGGTGCCCACGTGCTCCGCAGCCTCACGGCGGCGCGGCGCATCATCGGGCTGGACCACGACGAACGCGCCATCACCTATGCCCGGGACAATTTCGCCGTCGGTGTCGAGACCCTGGAGTATCACACCGGCGATCTTCAGGACCTGAGCTTCCTCTCCGACCACAGCCTGGACGTGGTAGTCTGCTTCGAAGCCATCGAGCATGTGCCCGAACCGGAGCGTTTTTTCGCCGCGGCCCGGCGCGTGCTGCGCCCCGGCGGGCGCCTGCTGGTCAGTGTGCCCAACCATTGCTGCGACGAGCACGGCCGTGACCCGAATCCGTATCACCTGCACGTGTATACCTGGGAGAAACTGCACTCGCAGATGCAGGGACATTTCCTGATCGAGGCCGCCTACCAGCAGATCGGCGGGAACGGGGTCGTGCTGTCGGACCGGCCGCGGCGGCTCCGCAGCGTGCCGCTGGACGCCGCGCCTACGGTCGAGGCGGAATGGTGGATCATGGTGGGGACCACCGACCCCACGCAGCCGCCGCATGTGCCGTACGAGGAGGTATTCTACGACTACAGTGCGCCGCCGGCGCACCTGCTCGCCTTTGCGCGCGACTATGCCAACCCTTGGTTGGTCCGAGCGCTGGTGGAGTACCCCACGCGGGCTGCAAACCGCAACGTCCTCCTGCACATAGCTGAGCGTGTGCTGCCTGAAGCCGCAGACGGGTCGGCTGACCAGGGCGCCGCCCTGTGCGTTCAGGGCTACCGGGTGCTGGAAAGTGACTCGGCTTCCGCTCAGGGGGTCGAGACGTGCCTGGCTGGCCTGAACGAGTACTTGACCTTGCCGCCTCAGAACGCGCATCAACTCCGCTGGCGAATCTCCCTGGCGTTCTTGCGCGGCCAGCTTCACATGAAACTGGGGCGTTTCGCCGAGGCCGAGCGCGCTTTCGCCGCCTGTGCCGACCTGGACTGTTCAAACTTCAGCCCAACGCTGGGAACCAAGACCGTGCTGGCGGCGTTCCTGGCGGGCTGGCTCAACTACGTGCGGGCGGACCTGACCGCGGCCCGACAGCGCTGGGGCCACGGGCTGGCCGAGGCCCGGCGTCTGCTGCGCGGCGACTGGACCGAGTTCCTCGGCGATCCGGAGGACCCCCTACCCTTTCCGCTCGTTACTGCGGTCGAGTTCCTGGACTCCGCAGTCCTATGTGCCAACGCGCTGCGGGTCACGGCCGCGGGGGTCACCATGCCGCCGGCCCTGCTGTGGGCCGAGACGCACAAGTGCTGGAAGCAGATGATCGAGGAGCGCTGGCGAGGCTTGCAGCGCGCCGAAGACCTCATCCGCGAGCGCGACGAGACCAATGCGGCCCAGACCCGCTTGATCGAGGAACGCTGGCAGGCCCTCCAGCAGATGGAAAACATGCTCCGCGAGCGCGACGCCTGGATCGTGGACTTGCGGCGCTGCCTCGCGGCGGCGGAGAGGCTCGCCGGCGAACGCTACGCGGCCATTCAAGATCAGACCCGTTTGGTCGCGGAACGCGACGCGTGGA
>CAYMXT010000001.1:27668-52016 GCA_964394415.1 uncultured Planctomycetales bacterium | reverse complement strand
GCCATTCAAGATCAGACCCGTTTGGTCGCGGAACGCGACGCGTGGATCGCTGACCTGCGGCACCGCCTGGCGACCGCGGAGAAGCTGGCCGGCGAGCGCTACGCGGCCATTCAAGATCAGACCCGTTTGGTCGCGGAACGCGACGCGTGGATTGGCGACCTGCGGAACCGCATCGCGGCCGCAGAGACGCTGGCCCGCGAGCGCTATGAGGTCATTCAAACCCAGTCGCGCATGATCGCGGAGCGCGACGCAGAGATTGCGGCCCGGCGACAACAGGTCGCGGAAGCGGAGGCTGCCGTGAGTCGACTGGAATCCGAGTTGCGGACGCGGGCCGACCGGCTCGCCGGCGAATTGCACGCCGTGACGGAGCGTCTAAACGGCCTGGAGACAGAAATCGCCCGCTACCGTGGGGTCCTGGGGCGCTTGCTGCGCGTCAGCCGCGTTTTCGGCGTCGTGCTGCGGCCGTCCCGCTGGCGAGGCAAACGCTAGGACCTTATGATCGCGGTCGGCGGTGATCCGCGAAGGCTGACCCAGGACCTCGTTCTGCCCAGGTGAGGAGCGCTCGTGACAGCCGGTGGCGCCAGGATTGCGTGGCTTGTCCCGTCCCTGATTGAAGGCTCGGGCGGTCACCGCACCATCGTGCAGAACGTCAACGCCCTCATTGACCGCGGCCACGCCTGCGACATCTACCTGGAACCGGACGCCGGTGCGCGCGACTCCGAAGCCGCGGCGGCCCGGCGCCTTCGCGAGTACTTCGGCGACACCGCCGCCACGGTGCGGCTGGGGTTCAACGTCCAGGGGCGCTACGACCTGGTTTTTGCGACCGCCTGGTACACCGCCAAGTTCGTCAACGAGTTGGCCGTGCCCTGCCCGAAGGCCTATTTCGTGCAGGACTTCGAGGCCTACTTCAACGTCATGGGGGACGGCTACTTGCTCGCGGTCAACTCCTACCGCTACGGTCTGCTGCCCGTCACGATCGGCCGCTGGCTGACTGACAAGCTGACCCGCGAGTTCGGAACGCCCAGTCGCTACTTCGATTTCTGTGCCGACCTGGGCGTCTACGGCCCATCCGCGCAGCACGCGCGGGAGCACGCCGTGTGTTTCATCTGCCAGCCGGAGAAGCCGCGCCGCTGCACCCGGCTCGGTCTCGAAGCCCTCGGCATCCTGAAACACTGGCGGCCCGACGTGCAGATCTACCTGTACGGCTCCCGCACGTCGGCCAACGCATGGTTTGAGCACCAAGACCTGGGACTGCTAGGCGTCCAGGATTGCAACCGGCTCTACAACCGTTGCGCCGTGGGACTTTGCCTGAGTTCCACCAACCCATCACGCGTCCCCTTCGAGATGATGGCCGCGGGCTTACCGGTAGTTGACCTTTACGGTCCGAACAACCTGTTCGACATGCCGGACAGCGGCGTCCTGCTGGCGGATTCACGGCCCGAGAGCCTGGCTCGGGCGCTGCTGACGCTCCTCGACGACCAACAACGGCGCACGCAGATGTCGCACAGCGCCGCCGAATTCATGGCCGACCGCGACTTGGCCGCGGGTTTTCGCCAGTTCACCGAAGCGGCCGAAGCCCTCTTGCGCGGCGACCATGCCGGCGCAAGCGTGCCGCCGCCGCTTTACCGCCGGAGGTGTTTCGACTCGGCCTCTGGGCCGCTGAACGCCGCGGACGCCGCTTCGCAGACCGTGGCCGCGGAGCAGGCCGCGGCAGCGACCGCCTTGGCCGCGCGCCTGGCCGAGCAGGTCCGTGCCATGGAAGAGTACGACAGCATCTTGAATTCGCGAATCTGGGGGCTCGTACAGCGCCTCAAGTCCATGTGGCTGTATCGCTGGACGGCCCGCCGCCGGTGGGGGCCGGACTACCTGCGGAGTGACACTGGTTCGGACCCGCGCGCGCGCCTGGCCGGCCTGAAGGCCAGCCGAACCTACCGCACGATCCAACGCCTGAAACAGATGCGCCTCTATCGGTGGTACGCGAGAAGAAAACATGGACCGGCGGCTGGCTGAGGCGCAGCGCGCTTCGCCCCGCTGGCCCGCGGGCACCGCGCACCGAGGACGTAGGGCCTGCGCACGCTCGGGCTTGCACCGGGGCGCACAGGGCTGCCTGACGCACGGGCCATGCCGCTGCTAACCGTTGACATCTGGGACACGCTGCTGCGGCGGCGTTGTCATCCCGACGAGATCAAGCTCTTTGTCGCGCGCTACCTCTGGTTGAAGCACCGGCCGCACCTGCGTTCGCCGCACGATACGCCCTGGACATTGTTCGAGCTGCGCCGTGCGTGTGAGGCTCAGATCGGGCAACAGACCTGTGCCGCGGGGTTCGACGATGAGTATCGCATTGCGGACGTGCTTTCCGCTTGGATCACAACCGCGTTTCGTGAACCGCTCCCGGCCCCGCAACGCGACGCGCTGGTGCAGGAGCTGCTCGAAGTCGAAGTCGCACACGAGTGCCGGATGGCCGTCCCTGACAGCCAGATTCAGTCCGTCCTCGCGAGCCACGGCGACTTGCGCCCGGTGCTGGTCTCCGATTTCTACCTGGGGGCGGCCCACCTGACGCGCATCCTCCGTCACGCGTACCCGAACCTGGAGCCACGGGCTATTTACGTGTCCTGCGATGTGGGCTGGAACAAGCGCAGCGGCCGGCTCTTCGAACACGTCTACCGCGAACTGCAGACCACGCCACATACCCACGTCCACGTAGGCGACCACCCACATTCCGACGTCGCTGTTCCCCGCCGCCTCGGCGCTCAGGCGGTGCATTACTCGAACCCGCCCAGCGAGCGGCTGCGCCGCCGGCGCGAGCATTGCTTCGCCCGCCGAACCGAGACGCTCGAACCGTACGTGCGTGACTTACGTGCGCGGCTCGCCACCGCGGCCTCGGCATCCGCCCCCGCGGCGCAGCTCCCGGCCCGGCTGTTCGAGCTGGGACGGCGCTACGCCCTGCTCTTCTACACGTTCGTGCTCTTCTGCATCGAGCAAGCGACACAGGCTGGCGCGGAGCGCATCTACTACTTCACGCGCGAGGGGGTCTTCTTCCGCCAGCTTCACGAACACCTCCGAGCCGCCGCCCCACTTGGTACTTCCATTCCGCCCAGCGAACTGCTGGAAGTCAGCCGCCTGGCCACGTTCCTGCCTTCGCTGCGTGAGTTCACGCCGCATGAGTTCATGCGCATCTGGAACCTCTATTCCACCCAGAGCATCGAGTCCCTCTGCGCCACGCTTGGACTCGAGGCGGCCCCGTTCGCGGGCTTCTGGGCGCGGCACAACTTTGACCCGCGGGAGCCGATTCGCTATCCGTGGCAGGATCCGCGTATGCATGCCCTGCTCGCCGACGACGAGCTTCGGGACCTGTGGGACACCGTCCGGCGGCAACGCCGCGCGCAACTGCTGTCCTACCTCGCGGCCCGCGGCATCACGCCGCACCAGCGCCAGCTCTTCGTCGTTGACATCGGGTGGCGTGGCACGATTCAGGACAACCTCGCCTACCTGCTTCCCGATGTGCAAGTGCAGGGCGTCTACTTCGCCCTGAAGCAACTGCTGAATGAACAACCCCCCAACGTGCGAAAGCTCGCGTTCGGCCCGGACGAGAACCGGGACGCCCCCGTCGCAACGCTGGCCATTCACCACGTCGCACCGATTGAGATGTTGACCAATTGTCCTGGCGGAAGCGTGCGGGCGTACGAGGAGACACCCACCGGCGCCATCGCGACGCGTGACGCCAACCCCGACGAGGATGCCGTCCACGCGGACTTCACGCAGCACTTTCAGCGGGGTGTGCTTTCCGCCGCGCCGGTGCTCTCTGAGTGGGTCAGCACCCACGCTTTCACGGCCCAGGAGCTGCGTCCCCACGCGCTCGGAATGCTGCGCGAGTTGGTCTGCGACCCCCCAGGTTCGCTGGCGCAGGCGTACTTCGCGCTGCACCACAACGAGCAGTTTGGTCTGGGCCGGTACGTGTGGAAGCAGCGGCGCTTCCCGTACGGCTTGGCCGCCCTGGGGCTGGTGTCCCGTGCCCAGCGCTCCGCATTAGTGCGCTTCCTCGACGCCACGGGCTGGCCGCAGGGGTTTCTACGCTACCACGGCCTTGGACTGCTCTGCCGCGTGTACAACCGCGCCGTGGAAGCACGTCGCGCGCGAGCACCCCGGTAGCGCCCGCGGGGGGTGGCGCCCGACCCCGGAGCTGAATCCACGCCGGCGCGCGACCTGGCACGCTCGGCGCAGCTTGTCGGCGAGCGCCGCGCGGCCCGCGAACCTCAGCGCACGATCGCGGCGGCGCGCTGGTAGATCTGTAGGGTACGATCCACCATCTCCTCGGCGGTCGCCACCGGCGGCGGCACCGCCGCCCGATCACCCGCGGCCCAGGCGCTCAGCCGCGCCGCCAAAGCCGCGGAATCGCCGGGCGCAAAGAGACTGCGCCGGTCCATCATCTCCGCCAGTCCGCCGATGTCGCTGGCAAGCGTCGGCAGACGTTGGGCCGCGGCCTCCAGCGCGATGATGGGGTGGTTCTCCAGCCACGTGCTGGGAATCACCAAGACGTCCAGACCGGCGAGGAAACGCGGCATGTCGGCTGGCGCGACACTCCCCAGGAACTCCACCCGCAGCCCGCTCGCCAGCCCGCGCAGGTGCTGCTCATAGGCGGGCGCATCTCCGCCCCCCGCGATCTGGACGCGGGTCCGGTTCCAGCCGAGTCTGTGTACTGCTTCCAGCAGCACATGGGCCCCCTTGTGGGCCACCAGCGCGCCGGCCATCCCCACGACCAGGTCCTCCGGGGCAAGGGCCGTACCCGACGCCCGCCCGCGACTGATCGGTTCCCGGGCGGGGCGCGGCGGTTGAAACCAGTGCGGTTCGAGACCGTTGGCGACGACGTAGGCACGCTCCGCCGGAACCAGTCCATTGAGTCTGTCCAGCGCCGTACGGGATGGGAAGATCACGGCGTCTGCGGCCCCTAATACACCGGCCAGAATTCGCTGGCGGCGCGTCCAGCGCCACAGTTCGGCCGGACTCATGCCTTTGCGAATCCAATGTTCCAGGAAGATCGGCGCGAGCACCCATCGGGACCGGCCGCGTCCCCGGGCGAGCCAGCGGACACCGCGCAGACGGTGGTTGTAGTTCAGGCAGCGCACACAGTCGGTCCACGCCACGCGGCCGTCGCAGACGCCGCCGGAGGGCAGTTGCAGGGTGTGGGTGGGACAAGCCCACCAGTAGTCAACGATGGTGAAGAGGGTTGGAATCCCCAGGGAGCGTGCGGCCTCAAAGACCCCGACGCCGATGTGCGCCGGGTTGCCGATGTGGACGACGTCGGGACGCAGCTTCGCCAGCGTCGGCCGCACCTGTCGCGCGGACAACCCCCGCACTGCGAGCCACCCGCGGGTGGGATAGGCACGCACGGCAGGTTCGTTCGGCAACGCCTCGCCAAGCGGCTGCTGGCGGCCGCGGCGTTCGGGATCTCCGGCCAACACCAGCGGTTCATGCCCCCGCGCCCGCAGCCCGTCGGCGAGCATGCTCAGGTAGCGCTCGGTACCCTGCGAATAGCCCCGACCGTACTGCATGGTGGCAAACACTACGCGCATTCGGGCCCTTCCTTCACCGTTCGGAATCCCGCGCGCCCCCGAGTGCGTCTTTCGGTCCCTCCCCGGCAAGACCAACCGTCGTGTTTCGCTTCGCGCGACGCTTGCCGGCGACGGGGAGCTTACCAGGCAGTCGTGCCCCCTGCTGTGCGCCACCGGCAAGGACCGGCCCCTGCCGTCGCCAGCGCACCGCCGCGAACGGACTCACGCGGATCGCGGGCTCGACGAGCGGCAGGCCGTTCAGAATCCGCTGCGTGTACACGCCGACGCCGGTAAGCGTTGCGCGCAACGGCCGAACGTTGAGGATGACCCGCAGCACTTCTGCCATCTGGCGTAGTGTAACGGCCCGCGCCCCGCGCAGCGGTCTGTAGCGGCCCGCGCCCCGCGCGGCCGCCGGCAACAAGAAAGGGGCCGCGCCTGAGCGCGACCCCAGCGGGAGGAGGGAGGTACAGGCTCGTCATCAGCGGCCACGCGCGTCGCCCGGCTGTCAACGCCGCACCGCGTTTCTTGTCCGTCGTCAGGCCACCAGGTCGCAAGTCGTATTCGCAAACCGGTTGCGCAGTTGATCCACGATCTCGGCGTGCCGCTGACAGACCCGCGATTCACTCACGCCGAGCACCGTCCCAATCGCGGACATCGTCAGTTTCTCGTAGTAATAGAGCGTGAGAATCAGGCGATCCTGTTCTTTCAGGCCGCGCGTGATGTACTCGCGAATCAGCTCGCGCTCGGTGTGGACGGTCGGATCGGGCCCCGGATCAACCGGCATGGGCACCCCCGTGTGCGGCTCGTCGTGGCGGTCGGAGCCGGATTCCAGCGCCACGCACCGCGACGCCGACACCGTGCGCTTCATCCGCAGAAACTTGCTCATCGGCAGGTCCATCCGCCGGGCGAGTTCCGTGCTGTTCGGCAGCCGGCCTTTCTCCGCCTGGAACCGCTCCTCGGCGGAGCTCATCGCCCGCTCGAAGTTCCGGCCCGACCGGCCGAGCGGGTCGATCTCCCGCTGCCAATCGCGAATGGCCCCGACGATGCGTTGCCGACAGTAGGTTTCGAACTTGACCCCGCGCCCCGGATCGAACGAGCTGACCGCCGCGATCAGGCCGTCGAACCCCGCACTCGCCAACTCGTCCGCCGTGACTCGGGGCCATAGCCGCCGCGCGAGGATCTCCGCGATCTTGTGAACGAGCGGCACGTATCGCTCGACCAGGCGGTTGCGTAACTCGACGGAGCGGGTGCGGCGGAACTGGCTCCAAAGCGCGGCGACCTGGTCGGTTTTGCTTCGCATTGCTCTCACGGCTCCTGGTGCAGGCTGCCCTATGAACGCGTTTTCCGGCGTCGATCACACGCTGCAAGACCTGTGGCAGCGACTTGGAAGCTCTTTCCTCTAGCAGGTGACGAGCGTCATATCGATCGGCGACTTCATTAATCTTGACACAAAATATCAGCGTGACCGCGCACGAATCTTAACTATTTTAACATTTCCAGCCAGATTTCTCGTAACGTGGCTAAACTCGGGGACTTAGGAGAAAAAAATTATTCTCCCCGCTGATGGTGGGCTGCCTCGCCATTCAGGCCCGCGAAGCCGGCAATCGCCTCCCACCGCCCGGGGCCGTGGAATCGCACGCGTCGGATTCAGGGGCTCACGGCAAAGCGGTGTCGAAGTGCGCGTCCGCGCCAACCTCGGTCAGCAGGCAGGGGCGTTTGAACTGCTCGGCGGCCGATCTCCGGGTCGCAGTGAGTGTTTGATCAAAGGCGCGGAACGCGCTCGGGCCGGCCGTTTGCGCGCGCAACTCACCAAGCCTGAATGATTTACGTCGCGAGGCGTACTCTTCGTTCTGCTCCCCCAATGCCGCGTCGATCTGCGCGATCACATCCGCGGGCAGGTTGCGGCAGGCCGTGAGGCGGTATGACGGCGGGTCGCCCCAGCACGGCGCGAGGACGAAATCGAATTCTGGAAGCCGGCACGCCCTGGCGACTGACCGCACCGCCGCAATGACCTGGCTCTCGGTCAACTTCTCTCCGGTGATCGACGACACCCGCCCGGCACGGTGGAGGAATTCGATAACTGGCGCCCCGTCAATCCGCCCGCGAATCCGTACCACGTCGTCCAGTCGATATCGGACCAAGCCGCTGCTGTTTGTCAGTACAACAACATAGTCAGAGCCGACTGCGACGTCTTCGTACCCGACGGTCGGCGGGGCCGCCGCGTCGGCGTCTTCGATCGGGATGAACTCGACGACTCCGCTCTGCACGTCCAGCACCCCCGCCGGCGTGCCGTCCTCGAGCGGGATGCTCACGCGGCCCTCGCTGGCCAGCAGCCCGATGTCGCGCACGGGGACTGGTCCCCACCACTCCGCCAGCCGTTGGAGGTAATGCCCCATGCTGCCGCCCGTCCAGCACGCCAGGAATTCGATTTGCCAGAAGTCCCGTGGCCGGAGCGCGTCGGCGGCAGCTCGCAACTGTTCAAGCTCGGCGGCGCGGGTCGGATTGCGGGCCAGACCGCGGGACAGGACCGCACGCAGCCCCGCGTCCGGCACGAGACGGGGGCTGAGTGTGCCGTCCCGCACGTCGCGCAGCAGCTCTTCGCTCTCCTCATTCGCCACGCGGGCCATTTGAATCAGCGTCGCCGGGTTGGCCGTGATTGCGAACGCCACGTCGCGGTTCACGCCCAGCCGCATCAGCGCGTAGTACCGCGCACGGGGCTCCTCAAGCTGCGCCAACTCCGCGGGGCCAACATAAAAGCGACGCACGATTCGTTTCTGGGTGCGCGCCAGCAACCCGGTGATGGCCCCGCAGGGGAGGCCCGCGGCGGTGCGGCCCACGTCGTGCCGGGCGGTAACCTGGAGGATCGCGCGCAGCAGCGCCCGCGGATGGTCGGACAGCATCTTCAGGCCGAAGACGTTCCAGCCGCGACGATAGTCCCGCACAAACTCCGGCGTGATCGGGACGCGTTTGGGCTCCGCCGTGGTGCCGCTGCTGGTCGCGAACATCAGGATCGGCGTTCCGGGCGCGAACAGCGCCCCGGTGTCGCCGGCGCAGAGCCGATCGATGTAGGGCCGGTAATCCTCGTAGGTGTGGATGGGCACGGCCCGCCGGAGATCGGCCAGCGTGCGCACCGCCCGCAGGCCGTGCTGGCGGCCGAAGTCGCTGTTCGCGACCAGCCGCAGCACCCGCCGGAGCACACGCTCCTGCTCAACCGCGACCTGCCCCAACGCACGCCGAAAGCGCGCATAGACACGCCGGGCGTGCAGCCCCGCGACTTTCGCGGCCAGGCGGTCAAAGAGCGAGGCCATCGCGACCGTCCGCGCTCCTGGCTACCCGGTCGCGCGGAACCGCAACAGCGGCGGGTCGTCACCCGTCACGCCGAGGGCCGGGGCGACCTCGGCGGGTTCCCGCGTGGCGCAGCCGACGCCGATCGCCGGTTGCCCGAGGTAGCGGTTGAAGTACCCCACCGTCCGCCGTGCGTAGACCTCCGGGGGGCGGCGCACGGCGTGGGTCTGCCGGGCCTCCGGCGCGCGGGGCTGGGCGGGCGGCGGGGGGGCGAGCGCATACAGGCGCCGGCTTTGCTCCACGGGCAGGTACGAGTCCTTCTCCCCGTGGATGAACAGCATCGGCCGCGGCGCCAGCCGTGCAATCGCCTTCCGCACCGAGGGGAAGCGGCATTTGAATTCGCGGCGGGCGAAGTGCATCATCGCCCAGCGCAGGAAACGCCAGAAGGTCGGCGGGTGGTTCTCATACACGAAGCGCACGCGGGCGAAGATGTACGCCCAGCGCTTCATGAAGTACTCGATCGTCGTGTCCGTGCTGTACGCGCCGTCGGCGACCAGGGCGTGCAGCCGGGGGTTCTCCGCCGCGATGAGGATCGTCGCGCACGCGCCCCGTGAAATGCCGAACGCGCCCAGCTCGACGGGGTAGCCGTGCTCCTCGAGCCAGCGCTCCGCGAACGCGACCGCACCGCGCATGTCGTCGAGGTCGCGATCGCTGACCCACTGCCGGGGCGTGTATTCGGGCGGGCACTCCGACAGCCCGTGCCCGCGAAAGTCGAACGCGAGGATGTCATAGCCGGCGGCGATCAGCGGCCGGCAGTAGCGCGCGCACGATTGCATGTCGGCGCAGTACTCATGGGCGAACACGATGAACCCGCGGCGCGGCACGTGGGCCGCGGCGCGGATAATCAGCCCGTGCAGCGGCAGCCCGTCGTACGCGGGGAATTGCACCGCCTCCCCCGTGGGCCGCTCGAAATCCAGCGGGTTGCGCGAGAGCGGCGGCTTGGTCGTGCGCATGATGTTGAGCGAGATGCGCACGTACTTCATCAGCACGACCGCCGGCACCACCAGCAGCACCGCGGTCGTGGACACAATCGCCACCAGGGCCCAGTTGCGGACCAGGACGTCCAGGGCCGACCAGGCAATCAGCAAATCTTCGGCCTCCAGCGTTCGCCGCGTCCGGCGACCACCGCCGCACGCACCGGCCGCGCTGCCAGCGCCAGCACGCGGTTATCGTAACGTCCGAGTTGCAGGACGTCCACGCGAGCGCGGTCCCGGTGACGTATGCTGCCGTGTGTAATCGGCTGTCAGGCGGAAAAGAAGGGCATATCCTCTGGCCCGTGTTGAATCTCAAGCCAGGAGGACACGTCCATGAGACTCGTTGAAACCGATTCGGATCGGACACGGACTTGCGATGCCCAATCTCTGGTCGTTGGTCAAGGCCCCGGACGCCTTGGGGGCGACCTGGGTGTGAAGGGCCGCCGGCCGCTGAAGGAGCTGCTGGAAGGGACGATGCAGGCCTGCCGCGACGAGTGGGTCGAGGTGCCCTGGCAGCCGCCGGCCGCGACCCGCAAGACCCACCGCAACGGCTTCTACCGCCGCCCGCCGGCGAACACACACCCCAGGCCGATGGCGCTGAGCAACTCATCTTCGCGGGCATGCATCCGGCGGTAGCCCGCTGGGCTGTGGTCGTCGTAGCCGGCCAGGTGCAAGAGGCCGTGCGTGACATACAGGGCCAGTTCGGCCGCCAGCGAGCCGCCGCGGCGCTGGGCTTGCCGGTGCGCAACGTCGGCACAGGCGAGTATTTCTGCGACGAGCGTGCCGCGCTGGCGGTCGCACCCGAGGTCGAAGGTCAGCACGTCCGTGGGATCGGGTTGGCCCAGAAAGCGGTGGTGGAGCGTCGCCATCGCGCGCGCGCCGACGATGACCAGTGAGAGGTCGCCGGTGTGAAAACCCTCGGCGGCGGCGACGAAGCGGGCGGTACGCACGAGGAGCGGAGCGACTGCGCGTGCGGCGCGAGGCCGGCCAGTGACGGCGATGCGAACACGTGAACGGCGGGGCGAGTGGTTAATGGGATGCCACGGCTGTGTCAGCCGTGCGTGAGTGACCTTCCTCACGGCCGACACGGCCGTGGCGCTCAGGCCCCTGTGTGCCTTCGTGCCCGCGTGCCTGCGTGCCTTCCGCTTACGACACACTGCGGACCGGCTCCTGCTGGTCGCCAGGATACGTGATGCGAGCGTGGTAGATCGAGCACAGGCTCTTGACGAGCGACTGGCGGATGGTCGCCAACTCGCGGAACGTCAGGTCGCATTCGTCCAACTGCCCGTCCATCAGCCGTTTATCTACGATCCGGGCGACGGTGTCCTCGATGCGGTTGGGGGTCGGCTCGGTCATGGCCCGCACGGCCCCCTCGACGCCGTCGCAGAGCATCACTATCGCCGTCTCGCGCGATTGCGGCTTTGGGCCGGGGTAACGGAACTGCTCGTCGGAAACCTCCGGGTCGTCCGGCCGGCGGGCGCGCGTCGCGGCATGGTAGAAGTACTCGACCAGGCACGTGCCGTGGTGCTCGGGGATGAAGGCGTGCAAGGCGGTCGGCAGGGCGTACTCACGGGCCATCGCCAAGCCGTCCTTGACGTGCCCGATGATGATGAGGTGGCTCATCGCGGGGGAGAGTCGGTCGTGGCGGCTGCCGACGCCGACGGCCTGGTTTTCGACGAAGTACTCAGGCTTGCTGGTCTTGCCGATGTCGTGGTAGTACGCCCCGCAGCGGGCGAGCAGGGCGTGGGCGCCAATGGCCTCGGCCGCGGCATTTGCCAGCGTGCCCACGAGCAAGCTGTGGTTGTACGTGCCAGGCGACTCGGCGGCGAGCATTCGCAGCAGCGGCTTGTTAGGGTCGCACCACTCCAGCAGGGTCATGCTCGTGGTGACCGCGAATAGCCGCTCGATGCCCGGCAGCAGGCCCTCGATCAGAAACGCGGCGGCGAGCGTCGTGAACATCGTTTAGAGCGTCTGGTTCCAGAAGACGAAACGCCACGCCTGGCCGTCCAGCGCGCCGGCGAGCTGGGCCGCGAGCCCGCCGCCCAGGGCTGCCAGGGCGCCGACGGCGATGATCCGGCCGCGGTTGCGCACGGCGCGCAGCCCGAAGAACAGCACGAGCGTGATCGCCAGCAGCATCGCGAGAAACGCGATGTTCTGGGCCGTGGCCAGCGTCAGCAGTACCGCCAGGAGGCCCGCGCCGGCGTACGCCGGTCCACGGCGCGAGGTGAGGGCCAGCAATCCGACGGCCAACGCCTGCCCACCCGCGGCCAGGTGAACATAGGGCGTATGGAGGTAAACGAGGCGGCCCAGCACCAGTATGAGCAGCAGCACGCCCGCCGTGGCGAAGCGCCGGCGCGCGCTCGGCAGGGCCTCGTGATACGCGCTGGTCAGAAAGCCAGCGACGCCGAACACGAGCAGGAAGGCGATCGCGGCCCGCGCAGCGCGGGCCAGCCGCGCGGTGCGGTCGAGCGCGGGCACGCTCGCGCTGTGCGCGAGGTACTGCGCGTGCTCGTGCTGGAGCAGTTTCAGTTCCTCCGCCGAAATCGGACCGGCCTGCGCGAGGTGGTCTCCGATCGCGAGCGGAATGAACTGCGGCGGGACGCTGCGCTCCGCGTCTTCGGCCGCCTGGGTCGAGCGGGCCGCGTCGTAGACGAACAGCGGTTTGGAAACGCCTTCGGTCGTGGTCTCGAACATGCGCACCAGCGAGGCGCGGACCGTCTCGCGCAGCGGCGCCGGAAACGCCTCGGCGGCGGCATGAACCACGGCGGTCACATTCTCGCGGTTATGCGCGTAGAGCAGGCGCTCGGCGGGGGTTTGCTGCTCGGTGCCCAGATCAAGATCGACGAGCACGGCGCGCGTGGCGGTGCGGCGGTTGGCCAGCTCAAGCGGCTCGACCAGCGGCTGCCGGCGCAAGACCTGGACCGCCCGTTCGACCGCCTGCTGATAGAGCGTTGACTCGGGCAGGGCCGCGAGTCGCGCGATTTCCTCCAGCCCGGCGGCGTCGAAGACCACGCGGATTTCGGCCGCCTGGGCCGTGAGCTTCTCCGTGTCCGCGGCCAGCTCGCGCGCGAGCCGCAGGGCGTTCGAGAGCCGCCCGCGAATGTCCTGGACGAGTGATGTGTCCAGGGCGTAGTAGACCTCCGCATTGTCCCGGGCCCGCATCCGCTCGACTTGCGTGCGCGCCTCGTCGGCAAGCTGAAACGCGACCCGGGCGGTGAGGGCCCGGGGCACGGTTTGACCGACGTGCAGGCCCAGCGGATCCGTGCCGACGTTGACGAGCAGTGCGGCCAGCACCGAGCACAGCACCAGAAACGTCAGCCGCCCCAGCTCCAGGTGCTCGAGAATCTGGTGATACCAGGTATGGCGGCGCTCGGCCTTGGAGCGCCGGATTTCTTTCTGCCGAGCTGTGCGCGGCCCAAACAGGCGCATGGTATTACGTGTCGGCGCCGTCCGGCGGCGGGATGACTCCGGCGTCGCCGTCGCTGGAGGCGGGGCTTTCTGGCGTGGCGGACGGCTTGCGATTATGGGACAACCGCCCGTCGGTGCGTCCCAGCGGTGGAACATTCGCGTAGCGATGTACGACCGCCTGGACCAACCGGTGCCGCACGATGTCCGCCTGCTGCAACCGGACGACGGCGACGCCGTTGACGCCGGTCAGGCGATGAACCGCGTCGATCAGTCCAGAGGGCTGGGCAGGTTCGAGATCGACCTGGCTGTCGTCGCCGGTGACGATCATCTTGCTGTGGTGGCCGAGCCGGGTCAGGAACATGAGCATCTGCGACGGGGTCGAGTTCTGGGCCTCGTCGAGGATGATCATGGCGTTGTTGAGCGTGCGGCCGCGCATGTAGGCCAGCGGGATCACCTCGATCACATCGTTGAGCATGAAGCGCTTGAGCTGCTCATACGTCATCATGTCGTGCATGGCGTCGAAGAGCGGCCGGAGATAGGGATTGACCTTCTGCTGTAAGTCGCCGGGCAGATAGCCCAGTTTCTCGCCGGCCTCGACCGCGGGCCGCACCAGCACAATGCGCTTCGTGTGCCCCAGCTTGAGCTTGTGAATCGCGACGGCGACCGCGAGGTAGGTCTTGCCCGTGCCGGCAGGGCCGAGGCAGAAGACGAGGTCGTGGTTCAGCATCGCGGCGACGTATTCGCGCTGTCCGTCGGTCTTGGGGACGATGAGCGTGTCGCGCGCGAAGACGCTGATGGCGTCCGGGCCGGAGCCGTGCTCGGCCTCGTCGATTTCCGCCAGCACGGTCTGCACCGTTTGCTCGTTCAGGTCCGGCCGGTCGCGCAGCACGTCCTGAAGCCGCTCGACTACCGCGGCGGCGCGGGCGACGGCGGGCGGGTCGCCGAGGATGCGGACGGTGGTGTTGCGGGCCTGGATTTGCACGCCCAGGGCCGCCCGGATCTGGCGGAGGTGGCAGTCATTGGGCCCGAACAGCTCCGCCCGGCGGTGGGGCTGGTGCAGCGTGACGGAAAGTTCCATTGACAATAGCGTATGCGGGCGGTGCGGGCTCGCCAAGGCGCGCGGCCACCCTCCGGCGTAGCGGCCACCAGAGCATTCGAACCAGCCAGGGCGCGCGGGGACGGGCGGCGTGGAAGCGCGCGGCGGCGGGCGAAGCTGAGTCTACTGGGAGAGCCAGTTTATGAACGCTGCCAGGTCATCGAAGTCAACGCTGGTGCTGCCGTCGCAGTTTGCGTTCCAGTACGAGCAGGGCGGCGCAGCGCCGGCGTGCTGGCTGAGATAAAGCGCCCGCCACGCCTCTTCTCCTTGCAGGGCCGCCACGAAGTACGGCACATCATCGAAGTCGAGGCGGTCGTCGCAGTTGCAGTCGCTTAACCCGGACGTCGAGGTTCTTGGCAGGTACTCCAATTGCATCAGCAGCTCGTCCTCGGACAGCGCCGCGCCAAACGTGCGGCTGAGCGCATATACGCCGGGCGCTTGGTCGTCCGCACCCGGCCGCGAGCCAATCCAGAGTTCAAGCGGCTGGATGTCGAGGGGCGGACCAGCCGCGCTGAGGTCGCTGTCCGCGCTGGATCCGAACCGCACACGAACAGAGCATTCGTTCGCGGAACTGCGCACCGCCAGACGGGCGGTGTAGCCGCGCCAGAACACCACTGGGTTGGTCGCCGCCATCACCGTCGGGGGGGCCCCGGCGACCACCTGTACCAGCTTGAACCGCTGATCGGCCGAGTCGAATACCACGGCGGCGTAGTCGTTGACGGTCTGAACCCAGGCCTTGAGCGTGCGCCAGCCCGGCGGGCCCTGTTCGCTGTCGAAGTCCGGGCGGAACCAGACGAAGTCTGTCCAGTCGCCGGAAAGATCCACGGTGTGACGGACGGTCTCAGCGGTCCGCGGCGTGCCGCCGGGCTGCCACGTTTCGCCGGGCAGGGTGGCGGAAAGCTGGAAGGCGTCGAGCCAGACGCGCGCGACACCGACGCGGTCGGCGTCGCCGTAGATGATGAAGGCGATTGAGTTGATCGGGTCCGTGATGGTCAACTCAGGTCGCACGACGGTCCAGTCGTCGCAAGCCGACGTGCGGACGATCTTGCCGCCGACGTTGTGGACGGCGTCGACGAGACCCACACAGAGCGCGCTCTCATCGCCGGTGATGCGAAGCTGGCCATGAACGACCGTCCCCACGGGGAGCGAGTAGGGCAGCGGCGGGGTCATGATCACGGCGTCGGAGCCGAGATTGGGATTCGAGAATGCGACCGACGCGCTGCCGTGATAGGATCGCTCGGTGTCCCAGGCAAGCGTAGCGGCGGAGCTGTGATACCAGCCGTCCAAGCCGTTCTCGGCGCTGCACAGTTGGTCGCTGGTGAGCAGGTTCACGACGGGGGGGTCGATTCGCAACCCGTTGACAGTGGCCACGCGCCCGGGACGGATCTTCATGTACGCAGTGTGCTCGCCGTTGCCTTGGTGGTACATCCCGTAGATCCAGCCGCGGAACAGGCCGACCAGCCGGTACGTGCCCCGGTCCGTAGTTGGAAACGCGCGCCCGAAGGCCCAGTCGTCACCGGTGCGCGAAAGCCACGTCTCGTTGATCTGGATAACGTAGGGGACATGGAGAATCCGGCTGTGCTCGAAGAGCGCCGAGCAATTGCCCTGCCGGGAAGTATTGGAAAGATAGCCGTTCCAGGCACGGTGCGGCAGGGTCCAGCGTCCCGTCGCGGGTTCAAACCGCTCGACGGCACTCGCGCCCAGCCCGTCGTGCCCCCAGTAGGCCCCCTCCTCGCGGACCACGCCGGAAATCGGCATATAGTAGTCGTGTATCTTGTGCCACGTGTCCCCGTGGTCTGTTGAGCGCCAGATACCCGGTTCGAGATCGCCCACCGACTGATACAGGCAATCGCGCCATGGGTCGCCGAGGATCTGGTGGTCATGCCAGCCGGCCTGTGGCGGTGGCTCGAACACCAAGTTGAACGTGCGACCGTCGTCCTCGGACCTGTAGATGCGCCGGCCGTTGTCACCCTGATATGGCAGATCGATGTTGTCGTATTCACTCACGAAGACGGTCGTCCCGAGTGCAGCGAAGTTCCAATGTCGCGCGAAGCCAGCCGGGAACACGAGCACGAGTTCAAACGTCCGACCCCCGTCCGCGCTCCGGTAGACGTGCCCACCCCCGGTCGCTCCCGGCGGGAGGCCGGCCACCATGAGTGCCCCGGCGGGGGTGGTCCAAGCCGTCGTACGCCCCGTCAACGGCACGGGGGCCGCGCTGCGAAACTCGAAGGTCTCGCCATCCTGACTGGCGAGAATCTGGTGCAGATTGTTAGTGGCGAACAGTTCCCCGGCGGCCACTGCGATCGGCACGAGTTCGTGCTCGCGCAGCGTGATCTGCCACTCGAAGCCGGTGGCCAGCGCGATCGGTTCGTACCGTGGGGTGTCTGCGCCGACCAGTTCACCGGCGTAGGAGTACGCCGCGCTGCCACGCGTGAAGATAGCGGTGCGGCGCGTCGCACTGTCCCCAAGTCCCGCGTCCAGCGGGAGATCGCTGACCAGATTCTGGGCGGGCCCGAGTGCGGGCGCGCAAAGCGCCACAAGCACCACCTCTGCGAACAGGGAGCTTCGATCCCTCGACATGTTGATCCTCCGTGGCTAAGGCGGTTCGTGGGCCCGGCACGCGTCCACCCCGCGCAATGGCGAGCCGCCGAGGCATACCTTACCCGATATAGATAAGATAGTGACTGCGGCGGTGCAGTGTCAAGTAGGGTTTCCAGGTATAGTAGTATGGTGAGTCCGTACCCCCCGTTCGGTATCGGGCGGTGCGCCCGCCCGGCTTGGGCTCGCCCAGGCCGTGACGAAGCCCTCCAGTGCGGCTGCGCTCCGCAGATTGGCGCCCTGCTGCGCCGTTCGGCTCGCGCGCTGGCGGTCCACCTCGTTCAGATGCCGCTCGCACAGCCGAATTCCCTCCGGCGTCACCTCGATCAGCGCGTCGGCTTCGATAAACTCCAGCGCCAAATCGAGCGTCCGTCGCCGCGGCTGCGTCAGCCGCAACGCCCGGGGCTCGAAGAGCGCGACGGCGCGGCGACTGGACGGCCGAGCGCGGCCCGCGCCTGGCGGCCGCAACATCGCACGCCGCTCAGCGTGGCGAGGGCCGGGGGCCGCTCGGCACCCGCATCGGCGTTGGCGAGAAGCTCACGGTTCCGGCGGCCTGATCCGCCGCGACGCTGAAATTGCGGTCGGCCCAGTTGAGGGAGTCCGACGGATCGAGCCGGTGCATGTCGTTGTGGAACTCGCCGGGGTAAACGTCCTCCCCGCCCACGTCGAGAAACAGCCCGAGCGAGGTCGTGTCGGCAAAGTACGTGCCGACGCCGTCGCGGGCGCGGAAGGTCTCGGCGTTCATCGCGAAACCAGGGTGCAGCCCGGCCTTGTCCTTCTCGCGGCGTGTCAGATCAATCTCGTATCGATCGCTGCCGTCCAAGTCCAGAAGCATGGAAATGCTGCGGTTGACCGAGTACGACATCCCGCTGCCATCAACCTTGTAGAGGTCGTCCCCGGCGGCGTTGAGCAGGATGCCGATCGTGAAATCGTGCGCCCAGGCCAGACTACTGTGCGAATTCTCCTCGGCGAGATGCTGGTCGTCGCCGGCTTCATCGATGCAGACGCCGATGCAGAAGTGCGCGCCGGTGCCTTGCGAGTAGGCCACGCCGTGATACTCGTCGTTTCCGCCGCGGTCGTGCAGGACGCCGATGCCGAACCAGTAACCGGTGCCCAGGCACCAGTTGCCGGCGGAGTAGTAGTCATTGCCGTCGCCGTCGAGCAGTGCGCCGAGGCCGCCGGCCCAGGAATGGCCGTCGCTGCCGTCGCCGCGCCGGCCCATGCCACAGCCCTGGACGTTGGACACGCCGACATCGAGGCCGGGGGAGTGATATGACGGCCGGCCGGTGATGGAATGTTTGCGTTCGGCGACAAAGCGGTCGTTGCCGGTGCGATCCGCGAGCACACCGACGCCGTTCACGCCGCCCAGACCTTGGCCATCGCACCAGATGTCGTACGTGTCGTCGCCGGTGACATCGAAGAGCAGCCCGACGCCGAAGTAGCCGCAGCCCTGGCCGCTGTAGTGCAAGTCGTACTTGTCGTTGCCACTGAAGTCGGCGAGGAGGCCGAAACCGAATTGCCCGACGCCCTGCGCGTAACGCTGGCCGGCGTAGGTATCGTCGCCGGCGGCGTCCAGGAGAATGCCGACCCCCGTCAGGCCCGCACCCTGGGCCGGTGCGTCGGACTCGTACACATCAGCGCCCTCCAGGTCGAGGAGCAGGCTGAGGGGACACGTGGGATTCGCGCCCGCGACCGCACCGGTGTACTTGTTGTCGCCCGCGAGACTGACGATCAGCAGCGCGTTGTCGCCGGGCACAGCACTGTGCGTGTCGTGGCTCAAGACCCGAATCCAGCCCCACGGCGTCTCCCATTCGAACGCGAATTCCGCCGGCGGGTCCGTCCGCTGGTTCTTCCACGCCTGCAACTTGATCCGCGCCAGATCGAGAGCATCCACGCTAATCTGCGCGGCGTACCACAGCGACGCCTCGTCCCAGCTTCGCGCCACGTCGTCGAAGGCGGGGCAGTAATCGACGGCGTCGATCATCTCCTCGCCGATGTTCAGGCGCGTCGCGACCGTCAGCCGGTCGTTGCCGTCCACCTTGCGGAACGCGAGGTCCACCCAGCGACGGGCCTCGATGAGGTTCAACACAAGCTGCCCGAGAATTGGACTGACGCCGTCCGGTAGCACTCTCACATGCTCACGGAGCCGGTCCGCCACGCGCGGATACGGCAAGTCCATGCCGAACGTGAAGCCGCGCGTGTCGCGGCCGGCGACGGTGTAGAGCTTGAGGATGGCCTCCTCCAGCGGCACTTCCGTTGCGATCAGGTTCACCGAGTAACCCCGGAAGCCGCCGAACTTGGGATCGATGCCCAGGCGTTGGACGGCTTCAAAGAGCGGCCGTGCGCCGCGGCCGGTGTCCTGGTCGAGCTTGGCCGGGTCGAGCTTGTCCCACGCGGTCTGGGCCAGGCCCCGCGCGTAGGTGACGTTCTCCAGCGGCGCGGCGAAGAGGGCATCGAACGCCCGCAGCTTGTACTCGGCCGTCGGCCAGCGGGGCCACCAGCCCTTGGGCACCCAGCCGAGATCGCCGCGCCGCAGGCCGACGAGCGCGAGCGTTTCATCCAGTGCATCGGGCGATTGCGCCACGCCGGCGCCGGCACACCAGCCGGCGAGCATGAGCGTGAGAAGACAGCGACGATTCATGCGGTGTGGTCTCCTGGAGCCGTTGGGCCGGGGAAGTTTGACGGGAAATCAGCCGGTGTGCCACTGGCAAAGCGGGGAGCGCAAACCTCCGGTTTGCGCAAGGCAGAGCCTTGCGCTCCCCGTGCGCAAGGCAGAGCCTTGCGCTCCCCAGCTTCTGCCGCGAACTCGAACGCAGGACGCTAGCGGTCCTTGGCCGGCAGGCCCATGCCGCTGCGGTCCGGGTCGGCCGGTGCTTCGTCCCCAAACGGGACGCCCCTGGAGCGGGCCAGTCACGCATGGCGGGGCTCCTTGAGTCGCATGACGCCGTGGGCCTTCATCCCGCCGTGTGGGTTGCGCCGGCGGTGGAACGTCTGCGCGGCCACCCCGAGCTTCCGGCACACCTAGCAGTCCGTTGAAAAAGGGGACTGGCTCCGCCGCAGACCGCTTTCGCGGCAGCGCCAAGGGGGCTTCCAGCGGTGCCTGTACCCTTTTTCAACGGACTGCTAGCCGATGCTCGCCCCTCCGCCGAGTAGCGCATCGGCGGCTGCGGCACCGCCGGGCCGAAGACGCTCATAACGCCTGGATCAGCTTCCTACGGAGCAGGCCATGTGTTCGCTTGCGTCATCTGCAAACGATTCCCTCCGTGGGTTGCGGGCGCATCCCGCGCGGTGCCCCATTGCATTCAGAGGTGGGCGGGCATCATTCGGGCGGCGCCGGTCTGTCGGGCAATTCGTACCGCAGCACAACGGACGTGGGGATGATCGGATACTGCATTCGCAGGCGGTAGACCTTGAATCGCTCCGCGTCCCAGCCCAACCGCTCGAACGCGTACCGTGCCATCTGCGCGTACTGTGGTACGTGGGGCGTGTGGAGCACCGATGTTCCCCGTCCCAAGTACTCGACGGTCTCGGTCACAGGGAGCAGGTTGCGATGGCATCCCGATGCCGGGAAGGGTGCTGACTCGGCGAGTTCACTGTAGACAGCCAACTCGGGCCGGAGGCGCCCGAAAACGTCTTCATGCACGATCTGATCGAAGATCAAGGCCTCGCAGGGCGTCCGCGCGCGGGCAATGAAATCGCCAAAGCGGTTGTGCTCGTCTCGATAATACGACGCCGCGGCTCGGCCAACCTCCCCAGTGATGCACGTGACCGCGGCGGTGTCGCCGACGGGACCCTCCACTAACGCATCCTCCACGAACCCGTGCCGGCCGCCAACTCGGCGAAATTCGGGCAGAGGCTTCGAGCAGAACGCGCGCAACAGCGGAACGGCGCACGCGTCTCCGCCTTCCTGGTCGCCGGGATCCAACGGCTCACGAGCAAATGTGCGGCGCGCCTCGCCGTCGTTATCCACGCACCGGGCGCGCGAGACCACCCAGGGCACGTTTGCACGGAGCCGCCGCAGCCCGATGAAACCCTGTAGAGAGCAAATGTCCAAGAGTCCTTTCTCTTGGGCCGGCGCCGCAATATCGGTCTTTAGCTGGGCCTTGGCCTGAACCCCCCAGAGGTAACTATTCCCCCGAAACGCCAGTTTTCTGTGGGCCAGATCGGCCTGCTCACGGCCACGCTGGGCGTGGGCGCTCATCATCATTTCGAGTGACAGCCGATCTCCGGCATGGACATCGACGAGTTCGTCGAATTCGGCCAAGGCGCGCGACGCGCGCTCCGTCAACGCAGACGGCACGTTGCTACGCGCGGCCGCCTCCATGAAGATTCTCACGCCACTCGGCCCCGGGAGGTGGCGCGCCGCCGCGAATGGGTCGCTCTCGCGGGTGGCCTTTAGAATGCGCCAGCTAAGCTGCTTGTCGATCTTCAGAGCCTTCTCGAGCTGGTGTGGCCGCGTGATATGTCCGGGGAGTGCCTCCAAGATCTCCGCGAAAGCACTGCGCACGCGGCGCAAAACCTCCTCCGCATGGAGCTCAAAGGGCTGGATCTCAGCTCCGGTGAGAACCTGTGGTGTCATATTCAACACAATCCTACCGCGCGGCGATGATGTTCGCAAGATACTTATTCAAAGATTTCTCAGAATAGTTCTTGACCGGAAGTACCTAGTGAGCTATGCTGATAGAAACCGGTGACCGACCGTTCTGTCCGGCACGCGCGCATCCGACTGTCGCATGGCGCGCCCCGAGTAGATTGGTCCAGCAGCGGCCTCTCGGCACGATGGTGCGCAGACCAGTCGGGCTTGTCCGGAGTGGAGGAGGTGCTGGCGCGTTGGCGATTCGAGAGTATGGGAACCGCAGGCAGGTACATCGACGATCACTAGCTCAATGACGTTACTGAGGCACCTTTGGTGCGCGCTCCATACGCTTGGAGCAAGAAGGAGGAGTTACAATGAATCGACTAGGTTCGCACATCGGCATTCCGGCGGTCTTGGCGTTTTCAGCGGTTGGGCTGGCCCTGGGGGATGTGAGCTTTCAGGGTATTGGCTACGTTCCCGGGTATGGCAGCGTTGCCAGCGCTGTATCCGCCGATGGGTCGTTCGTGGTCGGCAATGCCGGCCAGGCCGGGCACGTGGCCGGGGAGACCGAAGCGTTTCGTTGGACACAGGCGGGGGGGATGATGTTCTTGGGCGACGTGCCGGGTGGGCCGATCCGCAGCTTCGCGCTCGGCGTTTCAGCCAACGGCAACGTCGTGGTCGGCGAGGGACGTTACGGCGCGGATTCGCTTCAGTACGAGGCTTTCCGCTGGACGCCGTCAACCGGCTTGGTTGGCCTCGGCTTTCTACCCGGCGGAACGCGAAGCAGCGGGGCAGGCGTGAGCGCCGACGGATCGATCCTGGTTGGACAGGGCTTCACCTCCACAGGGCTGAACGAGGCCTTTCGATGGACGGAGGCCGGCGGAATGCAGGGCTTGGGCGGACTGATCCAGGGCCAGGCCTCGTTCGCCTTCGATATCTCCCCCGACGGAAGCAGGGTCGTCGGCGCGGCCAACACCGGCGTCCGGACTGAAGCCGCGTACTGGGCGACGGGCAGCGGATGGACGTCCATCGGAAAGCTGCCCGGTGGATTGGACGGTATCGGTGCGCTCGCGACCGATGCATCGACGGATGGCTCCGTCATCGTCGGCATGAGTTCGTCCACGTTGGTCCCATACTCGTTTGAGCCGTTCCGTTGGACCGAGTCTGGAGGCATGCAGGGGTTGGGTCTGCTTCAGGGCGACCATAATCTGGCGACTGTGACAGGCGTCTCTGGAGACGGCGTGACCGTCGTCGGCATCAGTGGCCCATACTCGGGCGTCAACAGGAAGCCGTTCATCTGGGACGGAACCAACGGTATGCGCGAGCTGCGTGTCGTGCTCGAGAGTGACTACGGCCTGGACCTGACCGGATGGAGCCTGACCGAAGTGCTCGAGATGTCCCAGGACGGCAGCACGTTCGTCGGGTACGGAACCAACCCGCAGGGCATCACAGAAGGATGGATTGCCAGAATTCCGGAGCCGTCCGCTCTCAGCCTGCTCGTCGTCGGGCTCTTGCGCACGCTGCGCCGGCGCGCGTAGACGGGCCCGCAACCAATGACAGGTCTCCTGGACCACGCTGGGAGCCCTGGACCTACCCCGGGTGGCCTGGGACGGATAGCCGTTCCCGGCCCCCGGCTGGGGCGGGCCGCGTGACAGAACTCCCCGGCCTCCGGCGTCGTCCCCTCCGAGGCAACGTGGCACGACGATGGCCGTCAATGCCCCACGTTGGCTGCCGGGGGCCGATGCGACCACGGACGCGGGAGTGACCCAGCGTGGCAAGGCTCGCCGGGCAGTGGCACACACCCACGGACGGTAAGTCGTGCTACCGGTCTTTGGCCGGCAAGCCCATCCCGCTGCGGTCCGGGTCGGCCGGCCGCTTCGGCGGCGTGAACGGATGCCGCGCAGCCTCTTCCAACATCAAGCCGATCGCACGATCGAGCTGCGGGTCACCGCCGTCCACCATGAGCGCCGGATCGTCGACGACCTCGAGGTCGGGGTCCACGCCGTGGCCTTCGATGCCCCACGTACCGTCGAGCTCGTAGAAGCCGAAGGTGGGCACGGTGACGCCGGCGCCGTCGATCAGGCCGGGGTTGCCGCTGATGCCGACGAGTCCGCCCCAGGTGCGCATGCCGATGAGTTTGCCGAGCCTGGCTTGGCGGAAGTAGTACGGGAAGGCGTCGCCGCCGGAGCCGGCGAGGCCGTTGATGAGCATGCACTTCGGCCCCTGGTGTGCTTCGGCGGGGCTGGGCCAGTCGTGTCCGTCGCGGCGGGCCCAATAGTTGGTGATGGGGCGGTTGAGCAGCTCGATGAAGCGGTGCGGGAGCTGGCCGCCGCCGTTCCAGCGTTCATCGACGATCAACGCCGCGGAATTGCGCTGGCCGTAGAACTGGCGGAAGAGCTCGTTCTGTCCGTTGACGCCGGTGTCGGGGACGTGGACGTAGCCGACCTGGCCGTCGCTGCGTTCCTGGACGTAACGGCGGTTGTGCTCGACCCACGCCCGGTAGCGCAGGCCGCCCTCGCCGCCGAGCAACGTGACGATGACATCGCGTTGCCCCTCGAACTTCAACTCCTCCTCCTTGGCATCGTCCTTCTTGCCGTCTTTCTTGTCGTCCTTTTTCTCCTCTTTGGCCTTGAGAGGATTGGCATGGGGGTCGTATTCGGGTTTATCACTGACGGTTAACGTGACCGTCTTGCCGGCCAGGCCGACGAACGCGGCCCAGGGGTCGCGTGTCGTGTCCACCGGCACGTCGTTGACGGCGAGCAGGTAATCGCCCTGCTTGACCTTGACGCCCGGCTGACTGAG
>CAYMXT010000001.1:0-27658 GCA_964394415.1 uncultured Planctomycetales bacterium | reverse complement strand
GAGCGGCCCCTTAGCGTCGAGGTCCCAGGGCCCGCCCTGGATGATCTGCTGAATGCGATACGCGCCGTCGTGCAGCTCGAAATCGCAGCCGAGCATGCCGACGGACGTGGACGGTTCACTGCCCGACTCACCGCCGCCGTAGTAATACGCGTGTCCCACGTTGAGTTCCGAGATCAGCTCGCGAATCAGGTAGCCGACATCGGCCCGCGAGACGCAATCGTCGAGCATCGCCAGGTAGTGGTCGCGCATCGCGGGCCAGTCGAGGCCGTGCATGTTCTGGACGTAGAAGAAATCGCGCTGAATCCGCCAGGCTTCCACAAAGAGCTGCCGCCATTCCTCGCGCGGCTCGACCGCCCGCGCCAGGCCGTCGAGCGGAATGGGCTTGTCACCCTTTTGTCCCGGGGCGGCGTCGATGACGGCGTAGCCGCCGCCGCGGGCGATGAGCAGCTTCTTGCCGTCGGCGGACTGCGCGTAGCCGCCGATGCCGTCCATGACGGTCTTTTCCTCCTTGTCGTCGTCCTTCACGTCGAAGAGCTTGATGGACGGCGTTGCACCCGCCCCGCGCGAACCGCCGCGGACGTAGAGCAACTTGCTCTCGTGGTTCACGCCCAGGCCCCAGAACGCCCCGTGCCGCACGGGCAACAGAATCGCCCGCTGCTCGAAATCGGTCAGGACGATCTCCAGCGGCTTTTCCTCTTTCTTGTCGGCCGGCTTGCTTTCCGCCGACGTGGACGACGACGGCTGGCTGCCGGACTGCGTCGTGCTTGGTTGCGACTCGGCGTCGTCGGTCGTCGGCTGCGATTCCGCCTCTGAGGCAGGTCGGCACTCGGCGGTGGTCGGCTGCGACTCCGCTGGCCTGGACGGTTCCTCGTCCTTCTTCTTGTCTTTCTCAGACTCCTGCCAGGTCTCTTCGTCGGTCTTCGGCGCCCAGGGCGAGCCGACCTGGGGCCGCAGCGGCACGACCGCGAGCTGGTCGGTGTCCGCGTAAATGAACGTGCTGCCGACGTCCTCGTACTGCGGCTCCGCGAAGCGACGGTTGGTTGCGAAGTACAGATAGTCGCCCTTGCGATCGAACGTCGGCCACGAGTCGTTGAACCGGCCGCTGGTCACCTGGGTCTTTTCGCCTGTGACGAGCGAGTAGAGCACCAGGTGCGATTGGTTGTTCTCCGCGGTGCGTGAGTAGGCGATCCAGTTGGAATCGTGCGACCAGGAAATCTGCGGCTGCCGGGCCCAAGGGTCGATGTCGAGCAGGATTGTCTCACCGGGCTTGGCGATGCCGCGCTTCTCGACCTTCTTCTCGTCAGCGGGCTCCGCCTCCGCGGTTGAAGTGGTGGTGGTCGGCGTCGCGTCGCTGTCGGGTTGTTCACCCTCGTGCTCGCTAACGCTTCGCGGCTCTGAATCGGCGCCCGCCTCCGTCCCCTTCGTCGCTTCGTCGATGCCTGCCGCTTCGAACGTGTGCAGCCACATCGCCCCCGTCTTGTCCGTAAACAGGATGTACTTCGAATCTGGCGACCACACGATGTTGTAGCGGAAACACGCCGGAAGCTTCAGCCCCGCCGGCCGCGAGGCGTCCGCCGGCGTGGTCCACATCGCGTTCGTTACGTCCGGGTCCGATTCGGTGAGCTGGCGCGTGTCGCCGCGGCCATCGCTCTGCATGACGTACAACTCGTACTCGCCGGTCTCGTCCGAGAAGTAGGCCAGCCAGCGGCCGTTGGGGCTCCAGGTCGGGTTGCGCTCGGCGACGCCGCTTGTGCGGGTGAGTTGCCGCGGCGAACCCTTCTGGGCCGGGGCGGTCCACATGTCACCGCGGGCATCAAAGGCGGCCCGCTTACCACTGGGGGACAGGTCCATGCTCTGGATCAGCCCGGCGGTCTCGACACGCTGCGGGCGAATTCGCGGCAGGTCGCCGGGGACGGTGATCTCGACGATGCGGCTGCGGCGTGTGCGGAGGTCGAGCAGATAGAGGTCGGCGCCGTTCTGGAAGATTATCTCGCCACCGCCGTCCGGGCCGGGGCCGATAGCGGGCCATTTCACGTCGTAGGCGTCAAAGCTGGTAAGCTGCTCGCGCCGACTGCTGACGGTGTCGTAGACCCAGAGGTTCAGGCGGTGTGTCGGCCCCTCGTCGGACATGTAATACACCTTGGCGCCGTGCCACATGGGCTGGCTGTCGGTGCCCTCCCAGTCGGTGATTCGTCGCGACGAATGGTCGTGCAGATTGAACAGCCAGATGTCGGTCGCCATTCCGCCGCGATAGCGCTTCCACGTGCGGGCGTCGTTCGAGTGCGGCGTGTACGCGAGCCAGGTGCCGTCCGGGCTGATGGCCCCGTTGGCACCGTAGGGGATGGGAAGCTGCTCGGGTAGTCCGCCCGCGGCACTGACGGTGAGAAGCTGCGTCTGCCGGCCCAGGCCGACGTACCCGCCGGCGAAGAACAGCAAGGATTCACCGTCGGGCGTCCAATCGCACAGCGCCTCGCCGGCCGGGTGATGAGTCACGCGGAACGGCACGCCGCCCGCGATGGAAATCGTGTAGATGTCGCGGCCGCCGTCGTAGTTGCCGATGAAGGCGACGGTCTGGCCGTCGGGGCTGAAGCGCGGGAAGGCTTCGCCGCCGGGCGGGCTGGCCAGCGGCGTGGCCAGGCCGCCTTCGCGCGGGGCGAGCCAGAGGTCGTCGGCATAGGCGAAGACGATGTGCGTGACGCTGACGTCGGGGTAGCGCATCATCGCGGCGTGCGGCCGCCGTTCGCCGTGTGCGGCGGGCAGACCCACGAGCGCGGGCAGCAGGGCCAGAACAGTCCCCGGAACGCCCAGACGAGAAGTTACGTGCCTCATCGCTGTCTCACTGTGGATGACGGTGGTTTCAGCCAGTACCGCCCGTTCCCGTGGCGGCGCAAACGGTCAAGAAATCATAGACTCGCGAAACATCGCCGCACCGTCAATCGGGAGGACAATTTCAGACATCCACGGCCCGTCGACCGCTTCGCGGGGGAGATTCACCACAGAGACACAGAGAACACAGAGAACAGAGAGAGAGAAGTCAGAAGTAAGAAGTCAGGAACGACCGCCTCAACCTGTTGGATGGCGGACCATGCTGCGGCCGGCTTCTTACTTCTCATTCTCTTCTCTGTGTCCTCTGTGTCTCTGTGGTGAACCTCCGGCCATCAGGCCAGCACGCGCGCGACGGCTTCACCGATGCCGGCGGGGCTGGCGCTGACGGTGATGCCGGCCTCGCGCAGGGCCGCGATTTTCGATTGCGCTGTGCCCTCGCCGCCGGAGATGATCGCGCCCGCGTGCCCCATGCGTTTGCCCGGCGGCGCGGTCTGCCCGGCGATGAAGGCGACGACCGGTTTGCGGACGTGCTTGCGAATGTGGGCCGCGGCCTGCTCCTCGTCCGTCCCGCCGATCTCGCCGATCAGCACGATCGCGTGCGTCGCGGGATCGGCCTCAAAGAGGTCCAGCAGCTCGATGAAATTTAGGCCCTTCACCGGGTCGCCGCCGATGCCCACGCACGTGCTCTGCGCGAGGTTCCGCGTCGTGCATTGCCAGACCGCTTCATACGTCAGCGTGCCGCTGCGCGAGATCAGGCCGACGTTCTTTGACCCCGGCGTGGGCGGCTTGTGAATGTACCCCGGCATGATCCCGATCTTGCACTCCCCCGGCGTGATGATGCCCGGACAATTCGGGCCGATCAGCCGCACACCCTGGTCGTCGAGGTATTTGCGGGCCTTTACCATGTCCAGCGTCGGGATGCCCTCCGTAATCAGCACCACAACCTGAATGCCCGCGTCGGCGGCCTCCATCGCCGCTTCCGCCGCGAACCCGGCCGGCACGAAGATCATCGTTGCGTTCGCGCCCGTCGCGGCGACCGCTTCGTGGCACGTGTCGAACACGGGCAGACCGTGCTCGGACTTCGTCCCGCCCTTGCCCGGCGTGCAACCGCCGACGATCTGGGTGCCGTACTCCAGGCACTGGGCGGTGTGAAAGGCCCCGGCCTTGCCGGTAATGCCCTGACAGATGACCCGCGTGTTGCGGTCCACGAGAATGCTCATGCTTCGTTCTCTCGCAAGTGGGGCGTCACGGACGCACCCTAGGGTTTGGGCGGGGGGATTTCTTCCAGCCGCTCCTCGATAAGCTGGTAGCCGTCCGGCACCTTGATCTCAAACACCTGGTCGTCAAACTTCGGCTCGTCCAACTTGGCGTCGTCGAACGTCACGGTGATGTGCGAATTCAGCTTGCCGGTGCCGTCCAGCTTCGCCACGCGCACCTTGATCGGCAGGCCCGCCGTCGTGCCGTCTCGATCGACCCAGAAATCCAGCTCCTTGTAGCTCTGCCCAGTGTTCGTCCCCGCGCGCGGCACCAGGCGGAGGTGGTCCGTCGCCGGTGGATCGTCCAGCGCCGGCGGCACCAGCGTCACGTCGAACTCGCGCAGGATGTCCGCCTTCTTCTGCCCGAACGGCAGGGGGAACAACCCTTCGCCGACCTTGTACGGGTCCGTGCGATCGTCCGCCCGCCGAATCTCGCGCCGCTCGCACGTCTTCGTGCGGGCGTTCAGCTCGACGTACCAGCGCCCGTCGAACATGTATTGCTCGTCCAGCTTGTCCTGCCGCTCGCCGCGAACCTGCTGCGTGAAGTGGATCAGGAACTTGGCCACCGGTTCGCCGCGCCGGTACCAGATTCGCCCGCGCTTCGTGACCACGTCCTCGGGCAGGTCGATGACGTACTGCTGCCGCCAGGCGACGCCCGACCGCAGATTGCCGACCGTCCGCTGCTCGATGCGGTTGAGCACGGCGTCCAGGGCCGGGTCCACGACCGCCGGCGCGCTGGCGGGGGCGCTGGTTGGGGCGGTGGTCTGTGCCGCCGCCGCGACGCTGCCGCACAGGGCGAGTATGATGCCAACTCGATTCGAGCGAGCGCGGCGCAGGAACATCGGAAACTCCGCACGCACAGGTAGCGGCGGATTCTACGGCCGCCGTTGCCGTCGGAAAAGCCGGGGGCCGCCGGTGCGGTCGGCGGCCCGCGGGTCCGGGTACACGCACGTGTTGTCCATCGTCATAGACCTGATTTGGCTGCTGGTGTTGCCGTGGGTCGGGCTGTTCCGCCTGATCCGCCACCGGCGGCGGCAACCGTCGCCGATCCCCCTGCGCGAGTACTTCGGCCGCGTGCCGGCGCGACCGGTCGCCGCCGAGTGCGTTTGGATCCACGGCGTGTCGCTCGGCGAGATGAACGCCACGCGCACGCTCGTCGCGGAGCTGCGCCAACGGGCGCCGGACGTCGCCGTCGTGGTCAGCAGCTCGACCGACACCGGCTGGACGCGGGCCCGCGAGCTGTACCCCCAGCTCATCACGTTTCGGTTTCCGCTCGATTTCTCGCTCGCGATTCGAGCCGCCTTCGCCCGCCTTCGCCCGTCGATCGTGGTCCTGATGGAGCTGGAGGTCTGGCCGAACTTTCTGGAAGTCGCCGCCGCCGCTGGCGTGCCGGTTGTCATCGCAAACGGCCGGGTGACCGAGGAACGCAGTATGCGGCGGTTCCGCTGGCCGCTCGTGCGCTGGCTGGCCCGGCGGATGTTCCGGCGGATCACGTGGGTCGGAGTCCAGGACGCGACGTACCAGGCGCGGTTCGTCGAGCTCGGCGTGCCCGCCGACCGCGTCGCGGTGACCGGTTCGCTGAAGTACGACGCCGCGGACGTGAGCGACCGCATCCCCGGGCAGGACGAACTAGCCCAGAGCATGGGCATCGACACGACCCGGCCGCTGTGGGTGTGCGGCAGCACGGGGCCGGGGGAGGAGGAGCTGATTCTCGATGCGTACACGCGCCTGCGCGAGACGTTTCCCAACCTCCAGTTAGCGATCATCCCGCGAAAGCCGGAGCGGTTCGACGAGGTGGCCGGGTTGATTGTCCGCCGGGGGTGCGCGTGTTTGCGGCGGAGTACTGGGCAGCCGGTGCTGCCCGCCGGCGTCGCCGAGCCGCAGCCGGTTTTTCTCGGGGACACCCTGGGTGAGCTGCGGAAGTTCTACGCGTTGGCCACGGTCGTGTTTGTCGGGCGTAGCCTGGTGCCGCTGGGCGGCTCGGACGTGATGGAAGTCGCCGGGCTCGGAAAGGCCCCGCTCGTCGGCCCATTCACCGCGAATTTCGCCGAGGCCGTGGATCTGCTGCTCTCCGAGGGTGGTTGTCGTCGTATCAGCGGCCCGGAACACCTCGCGCCGGCGGTCGCCGACCTGCTGCGGCATCCCGCCCGGCGGGAGAAGATGGGACAAGCCGCGCGGGCCGCCGTTGTCAGTCGCCGCGGCGCAACCGCTCGGACGGTCGAGGAAATCCTGGGTTTGATCGGGTGACCGCGGGCGTGAGACCCCGGCGACCCGCGACCGGCTCCCCGGCGCTGCTTGCTTGCCGCTGTGCGGAAACGACGTGTGCCGCTGCTCGGTAAGCAGTGGCACACGCGTTCGAAAGGTCGTCAACGTTCCGCGGCCGACACGGGAATCGGCCGCGACAAGGCCGTGCGCGGGCGCGCGGCCGCTTGGGCTATTGCGCGGCGGCGTGCTCGATAAAGCCGTCGACCATGAGCTGCACCGGGTCGCCGACCGGGGCGACGAAGATGTGGGCGTCGATCAACTCGGGGTGCGGCGGCATCGGGCCGGGGCCGTCGAAGTCAACCACCGCCTCGACGTTGTGGATGCTGCCGAAGGCGAGGTTGATGAGGGCCATCGCCGTGAACGGGTTGACGCGTGTGTCGCCGTTGAGCGCGTGCGTACCGTCGAAGAAGTCCGCGGGGCTGAACGCGGTCAGCAGGTTGATCGTCAGGTTCGGGCTGCCGAAGCGGAACGCATTCAGGCGCGGCTTGAGGTTGCGGACGACCAGCGGCGTGCCGTCCATCAGCCGCGGCTCCGGCGCCGGCCAGTCCACCTGCTCGGGGGCGAAGAAGCCGTTGTTGTCGCCGCGGCGGTAATAGGTTTCCACCCGCGTCGAGCGCCAATCGTCGGCGTTCCACAGGAAGTCGCGGTGATCGAAGCTCGGCTCGCCCGCGCCCTGTTGGCCGTCGTCGTTGATGTCGTCGAAGTACGGGGCGCCGGTGGGATCGTAGCTGGGGTTCGGGACGTCAATGCCGAAGTAGTTGGTGAACGTCTGGGCCGACAGGTCCAGGCCGACGATCTCAGTTGCGGCCACGAACACCCGCGCGTCATCCAACGCCGTCGGATCGTGGTAGATCTCGCCGCTCTCCGAAATCAGCTCGAACAGCCCTTCTTCCGCCGTCCGTTCGGTGAACAGCAGGTACCACTGGCCGCTCGCGTTGTAGGTGGCGCTGCCGTTGTCGTAGTTGACGCGCACCGGCTCACCGTCGGGGCCGGGCTGGTCCACGAGCACGAAGGCGTTGAAGTCCGGCGGGTTTGTGGCCGGGTCGGGCGGCAGGTCCGGGTTGTAGCCGGGATTGGGCAGGCGGAGCGCGGGTTCGCCGGGGTAGCCGGTGTGCGATTCGCTGACCAGATCCAGCAGGCTCTCGCCATTGGTCACGGGGAAGATGGACGAATCGCCGAGGTCAAGTTCCTGCATCCAGCCCTGGCGGCTGTGCAGCGGCCGACCGGTGTTGCGTGAGATGACATGGACCTTCATCGTGCCATCCGGCGTGTGGGGGCCGAAGCCGAGCCAGTGCTTGCCATCGCCAGAGGCGTTGTAGTTCACCTGGGTGGCCTGGCCGTCGACATCGACGGTCACATCAACCGTAATTGCGCTGGCGTCCTCGCCGCGCCAAACGTCGCCGTCGGCCAGGACGTGCAACTGGGCCGGGCCGGAACGGCTGAAGGGCAGATGGGCGCGGGCGTCGCGGATCAGCGTCGCGAAGGTCAGCGGGTCGGGGATGCGGTCCATCAGCACGCCTTCGAACAGCCGCTCGAAGCTCGGGCCGACGGTGCGGGCGAAGAAGTCCTTGAGGAACGTCCGAAGCTGCGCCTTCTTCTGTTCGAACGTGCGCGGGTCGGCGTTGTGCAGGCCGAGGGCCTGGACCTGCTCGAACAGCGTCTGGAGATTCAGCTCGATGCCGTTCCCGTCGGCGGTTTCGAAGACATTGGTGGGCGGCTGGCCGGGTCCGCCGAACTTCATGTAGTTCAGGCGCACGCCCATGCCGTCGAGGCTGACGAGCACGTCGTAAAGCTCATGCAGCGAAATCGTCTTGCCGGCCAGGTAAACGTCCGCCATGCGCGCGAGCATGTGCTCGTTGAACATGGGCCGGTGCATGTCCTGTTTCTGGTCGGCGTCGGTGAAGTTGCGGTCGAAGCCGCCGAGCGTGCTCTGGTAGACGGTGGGGCCGGTGGTCGGCGGGGGCGGGGCGCCCTGGCCGGACATCGGCGGCGGTTCGTCGGGCGAGCCGTCGCCGCCGGGGTTGTTCGCGATGAAGAAGTCCTGGAACGAGATGGTCTCGACGTTGGGCAGGTCGCCGAGGAAGGAGAGGTCTATGCCGTCCGGGTCATCGCCGACGGCGAAACCGGAGACGACCAGGATTTCGGCGACGGCCTTGACGACTTCCTCGACCGAGTCGGCCAAGGCGAGCCGCATGTTGCCGCCGGCCATGTCCATCGCCCGGCGGGCCAGCTCGGGGATGATCTGGTCGAAGAGCGTGGCCAGGGCCTCGTCGGACAGGTTGGCGATGTCATCGATCGAGACTTCCTCGTCGATGCCGCTCTCGGCGTACAGGTGTTCGAAGGCGTCGCGGATGCGCTCGACCAGGCCGGACGCGCTGATGCCCAGGCGGTGCGGGTCGATGCCGCGCGCGACCATGAGGGCATAGAGCTTGGCCTGAATCAGCGTGCTGAGCGGATCGCAGGTCGTGTCGGCGAGGGTTCCGGTGTCGCCCACCGGATCCTTGGGGATGTTGATGATGGTGATGAGTTCCGGGACGCCATCGCCGTTCTCATCGACGTTGAGGAGCAGATCGACGCCGACAGGCAGGCCCTCGAGGGGGCCGAACTCGCCGTTGGGGCCGACGGAGAAGTTGGCGATCTCGACGCCGTTCGCGTCGGTGATGCGGTTGCCGGCGAGGTCGGTGATCCAGCCGACGGCGCCCGCGCCGAGCGCGCGGCCGGGGATCTTGTGGCCGCTTTCGGTGATCGTGGACGCCCTCGTTGTACTCAGCGTGTCGGCGTTGCCGGACAGCGTGCCGAGGTAGCTGATGATGAGGTCGGCGAGGTCATCGCCGTCGGCGTCAGCGGTTCCGTCGGTGCTGTCGCCGCCGCTGCTGTTGTCCGAGGTCGTTTCCGTGCCATCGTCGCCGCCGCTGAAGATGGCGGGGCAGCCGGCGAGGCTAAGCAGGGACAGACCGATCAAGCTTGCCAGCAAGGCTCGTCGCATGATGACTCTCCTGGGGCATGTTGCCAAGGTTCGGCCAATGGGAACTGCGCAGTTCGCTTGCGCCGGCCTTCGCTATCGGCAGGTTGGGGACTGGGTTGTTGAGATGATGCGTGGAGATCAGTCGGCGGGCGCAGACATTGCGCCAGGCGCCGACGCCGTGGCGGAAAAATCGAACAGCGGCGGCGCGCCGGAGCGCAGTTCGATCGTGACAAGCCCGCGCGGACCGGCGGGGTCGGGCATGTCGCCCAGGTAGACGACCCGCTGCACGACCTGACCGACCGCGACCAGCCGCCACAATACGTCGATCGGGTTGACGAACGGCAGCGCAATCCGCTTGACGCGCACGACGCGGTCCCGCTCGACCAGCAGGTCCACCCAGCGCGCATTGGGCCGCTGGTCCAACCCGCGCTGCATCTCTTCCGCCGGCTGGCTCGTCGCAAACCGCCGCCGCTCGCAGCCGATCACCACGTCGCCGGGACGCAGCACGCCGTCGGCGGGTAGGCCCGGCGTTACGCTCTGCACCTTCAGCCGCGGCTCCTCGCGCTCGACGAACACCTGAATTCCAAGCCGCACGTGGCCGCCGCCGGGCTGATAGCGCTGCCAGTACTTCTCGTTCAGCACCGCCGGCATGGACTCCTGAAGAAAGCGCAGCCACGCCTGGCCCAAGTCGGCGAGCGGCCCCGGTTGGGCGACGAACACCGTCGCCGGCGCGCTCGGCGCGGTCGTCGGTGCGGAGGTTGCCGTCGGTGCCGCGCCGGGTGATAGGCTCAGCAGCGGCAGCAGCGGCGGCAGCGCCGCCCGGCGCGCTTCCAGAATCTCCGCGAGCCACGCGGTGTGTGACGCAATGATCAGCACGTCGCCGTCCAGCGCCCAGCACAGGTGCAGCTCGCCCAGCGGCGTCTGACCGGGTTCGGGGCCGAGCAGGCGGCTCAGGTCCAGGCACTCCGCCGCAACGCCGGCCAGAGTCAGTGATTCAATCGCCGGAAACTGCGGCGACGAACCGACCTTGAGCAGCAGCAGCCGGTACATCGCGACGGTCGAGTGCAGCAGCTCGGTCCAGGCCTGGGCGGCCGTCTCCGCGTCGCCCGCCGGCAGCAGCAGCGCGACGCACGGAATCGGTGGGGCGGGCAGCTCCCGCGACACGGGGGTCGCCGCGCCCACCGCGAGACAGACGCTCGGATGCAACGCTGCGGTCAGATGCGCGACCGTCCCCGGTCGCTCGTGGACGTTCGCCATGACGCGCAGCAGGTTGTGCTCGGGCAAACGTTGGATTCCACGCTTGAGCGCGGCGTAATCAACCGGGCCGGCCCACACCAGCAACGTCCGCGCCGGCAGGCGGCGCAGCAGCGCGGCCGCGGTGCCGTCGGACGGTCGTGTCGTGCGGGGCGCGTCGCCGACCGCGTGCAAGTGCAGCAGTCGTGCGTCCCGATGCAATGCCAACAGCACCTGCTCCGCCCCCGGCAGCGGCAACAGCCAGTCCCACCACGCCGACGTGTCCAACGGCGTTGCGGGGGCGGTGCTCGCCTGAGTGGCGGCCGGGGTGGTCGGCGTCGCGGGCGCCCGGCGGGCGAAGAACACGCCGTCCGGGTCGGGCGGCACGCGCGCCAGCAACCGCGTGTAGACCGGGTCGGCGGCCAGCGCCGCCGGCCGCGGTGAATCCAGGTGCGCCAGCACGCGATCGAACAGGCCCGCGCCGGTCTGGTCGCCAAGCAGCAGCAGCTCCGGCCGGACCGCGAGACCGACGTTGTACGGCAGGCGGTAGACCGACGTGCGGCCGCTGCTCGGCAGCGGCTGCGCCGGCCAGCGCGCAATGACGCTTGGCGCTGGGGCCGTGGGCCGGCACAGGATGACCGCGTCCTGCGTCTGCCGGGCGTCGCGGGCGACGAACGCAACCCGCCGGGAAAAAAGCGTTCGCACGGCGTCGGCGGGTGACATCGCGATCACCTGCGCGACGCGGTGCTGCCATTGCTCCATTTCGGCGAGGTTGGCAGGCTGGCCGGCCAGTTCCGCCACCGTGAGCCACATCTGCGGCTCGACCAGCGGCAAGAGCAGGTCTCCGGCGTTGCGCAGTTCGATGAACAGCCCCACATCCGCGGGCGCCTGCGTGGCCAGCGACTCGTCCGGTTGTGCGACGGCTCCGACGGCCAGCGTCAATGCGGTGAGCAGCGCGACCCGCAGCCGCGTCGAATGCGCCGAGTTAGCGACCGCGAATAAGAACATGGGTTGGCAAGAAAAGCCCGTTAGAACGCGCGATGCTCGAACCGCAAGACGGCAGTGGAGACCGCACAGCTCTGCTTCGCGACGCTCGCTCGCTGGCGCTTCGCGCCTCTAATTCGGTCCCCAGGTCGGCCGGTACACGAGACACCAACACGTGCCGCCGCCGGCGTCAGATTGAGAGTATTTCTTCGCCCGCGCTCTGAGACGGTTCCACTGCCTCGCCGGGCTGAAGCACATCCCACAGTGCCTGCCACGGGTTGCGCTCGGCCAGGCGCGTGGATTCACGCACCACCTCGTCGGGCACGCGGATGTCCAGATACCGCGCCAGGTGGAGCACGTCGGCGGTGAGCTGCCGGCCGGCGGCCCGCATCTCCCACAAGTGATCTTCCACGCCCTCGACGAGCGAACTGTAGACCGTCGCCTGGTCCGGCCGCGCGCGGTCTGCCGGCGGCGGCGGCGCCACGACATCTGCGACGCGGTCCGCCGCGGGCGGGGGGCTGCTGTATTGCCAAAGCACAACGAACAAGAGCGCCGCGGCGATCTGCGCCAGCGCCGCCGCAAACACCGCCACCCGCGTCGCGGGGAAGCGAATCGTCTTTGGCTCCGGCGTCGTGATCGCGCTCAGCACGCGAGCCGAGAAATCCGCCGGCAGGTCCGGCACGTCCGCGTCGGACGCGATCACGTGGCCCGCGCTTTCGAGCAACGCCACGGTCTGCTGGCACCGCCGGCAGTTCAGCCGATGGGCGTCAAACTCCAGCCGCAGCGTGCCGGCGAGTTGGCCGTCCAGGTAGGCGTCGAGCAGGGTTTCGAATTCCGGGCAATTCATGTTCTCTTCACGCACTCTGCGCTTCGCCGAGCAGGCGAATCGCCGACCAGTCGTCCGCCAGCTCCGCGCTCAGCGCCGCGCGCAACTTCGCGCGGGCGCGATGCAGGTGACTCTTCACCGTCACCGCCGGCATCCCGAGCACACGTCCGATCTCCTCACAGCCTTTGCCTTCGCGGTAGAACAGCAGCACCGCCGACTGCTGCGGCAAACTCAGCTCCGCGACCGCCGACCAGATCACCGCGCGCAGCCGCCGGGCTTCCTCGGTGCCCGCCAGCGTTCGCGGGGGGTCGGGGGCGGCACGGGTCACCCGCGCCAGGTCCAACTCGCCGGCCACGTCCCGGCGTTTGCGCAGGTGGTTCAGGCACAGCCGGTGGGCGATGGTGAACAGCCACGTACTGAAGGCGTATTGCTCGTCGTAGCTGCGCAGCGCCTCGTACGCCTTGACGAATGCGCCCTGGGCGATGTCTTCGGCCTCGTGGTGGTCGCGCACCGTCCGCCAGACGAAGGCGAACAGGCGCTCCTTGTAGGCGTCGACGAGTTGACGGAATGCGTCGGCGTTACCCGCCTTCGCGCGTTCGATCAGTCGCCGCTCTTCATCGCGGGCCATGGCTGGTTTCGCCGGGGGCCTGTTCGTCGCCACCGCACACACCTTCTACAACGGATAGGCGCCGGAGTTGCAACAACTCTACAGCCTGTCTAAATTTAGCGGTCGCATGGGTAAAGGTCCACCACCCACCCCCCGGATCATCAACAAAAAGGCCCGATATAACTTCGAGCTGCTGGAAAAGGTCGAGGCCGGGATAGCGCTCACGGGGAGCGAGGTGAAGAGCCTGCGGGCGGGCCGGGCGTCGCTCGATGAGGCTTATGCCTTCCTCCGCGCCGGCCAGGTTCACCTGCGGGGCTGCAACATATCTCCTTACCAGAACGCCGGTTACGCGCAGCACGTGCCGACGCGCGAGCGCAAACTGCTCCTTCATCGGCGCGAGATTCACAAGTGGGAGGCGAAGGTCGTCCAGCGCGGGTTGACGGTGGTACCGCTGGAGATCTACTTCAACGAGCGGGGGATGGTGAAGATTACCCTGGCTCTGGCGCGGGGAAAGACCCACGCCGACAAACGCCAGGACATCAAACGCCGCGACGACCGGCGAATCGCGGAGCGGGAAACCCGCCGCCGGCGGTAAGCACGCTCCGTCTGCCGGATCGGCTGGGCGTTCGCGATGCGGGCCGCGCGGGAGACGGTGGGGCAGAACGTCCAGGCGGGTGAGCTCGTTGCGCAGGCCCAGCGGCAAGCGGAGGCGCTGTGGCTGAACTACGGACCGGCGCTGGGCTGGCAGATCAGCGTGCGCTGGCCGGAGCCCGCACCTGCGGTTGAGGATCCGCGCCGCGCGCGTGGATGAGGCCGTACGTCGTGAAGCCCCCCGCGAGGTTGCGCGGCCGCAGGCCCCGGGCGCGCAAGATGCGCGTGGCGTAATACGCCCGCTGTCCGACGGCGCAGTAGACGGCCAGCGGCTTGTCGCGCGGCAGCTCCGCCCACCGGGTTCGGAGCTCGCCGAGTGGAATGTGTACCGCGCCGGGGATGTGCCCGGCGGCGAACTCGCCGGGTTCGCGCACATCCAGGATCGTCCAAGCCGACCGCGTCGCCTCCGCCAGTTCCTCCGCGTACACGAAGTCTTCGTCGCCACGGAGCAGATTGGCCGCGACGTTGCCGGCAATGTTGATGGGGTCCTTGGCCGCGCCGTACTGTGGCGCGTAGGCCAGCTCCAGATCCTCGAGATCAAAGACCGTCAGCCCGGCGTGCAGCGCGGTGGCGAGCACGTCGATGCGCTTGTCCACACCTTCGCCGCCGACGATCTGACCGCCCAACAGGCGGCCCGTGTCGGGTGAGAATAGCAGTTTGATCATCATCGCCTGCGCGCCGGGAAAATACGTGACATGGTGCGGACGATGCACGTAGATCTTGCGGTGTGGCACGGCGCGTGATTTCAGTGACTTCTCCGCAGCGCCGGTCTGAGCCGCCGTCAGTCCGAAGACGCGCACGACGCTCGTGCCCACCGCGCCGCGGAACCGGGACGGCCGGCCAAAAACGTGGTCCACCGCGATCCGAGCCTGGCGATTGGCCGGCCCCGCGAGCGGCACCCAGGTCGTTCCGTCGAGCACGGGATCGCGCACCTGCACCGCGTCGCCGACGGCGTAGATGTCCGGGTCGCTGGTGCGCATGTGCTCGTCAACAACGATCGCCCCGCGCGGGTCAAGTTCCAGGCCGGCTTCCTGCGCCAACTGCGACTCCGGCCGCACGCCGACTGACAGCACGACGAGGTCTGCCTCACTCAGCACGCCGCTCTTGAGGCGGGCCCGCACGCGACCGGCGGCATCCTCGAACGCCATCACGCCGTCGCCCAGCCGCAGCTCAACGCCGTGTCGATTCAGCTCGCCGTGCAGCCGCGCGGCGACCTCGGGGTCGAGCGCCGGCATGACCTGCGGCAGGGCCTCGACGAGGGTGACGTGGAGGTCGCGGCGGCGCAGGTTCTCCGCCATTTCCAGGCCAATAAAGCCCCCACCCACGACCAGCGCAGCGCTGGCAGCCGCGGCGCGGGCCTTGATTCGATCCAGATCAGCGAGATTGCGAAGCGTACAGATCGCGGCGTGTTCCACGCCGGGGATTGGCGGCACCAGCGGCACGGCCCCCGGTGCGAGCAGCAGTGCGTCGTAGCGTTCGGTGTACGTCCGACCGGTTTCGAGTTCGCGGACATGCACGACGCAGGTCGTGCGGTCGATGCGGGTCACCTCGGTGCGTGTGCGGATGTCGAGCGCGAACCGCTTGGTCAGACCGGCCTTGGTTTGAACCAGCAACGCCGCCCGTCCGGGGATTTCGCCGCCAATGTGGTAGGGCAGCCCGCAGTTCGCGAAGGACACGTCCGGGCCGCGTTCGAAGACTACGATTTCGGCCTGCTCGTCGAGCCGCCGGGCGCGCGCCGCGGCGGTCGCCCCGCCCGCCACGCCGCCGACGATGACCAGCTTTTTGCTCATGTCCGAATGGCTCCTGTGGCGTTCAGGGTGACGGCGACTATAGCACGGCGGACGAGAAATCGCTTGGCGAGCGTCTGGCGGCAAGGTATGGTCACATCTGTGGGAGCCCACAACTCGGAGGGCCGGCCCGGTGAACGCATCTCCCGATCGTCCGCACACGGCTTGGCTGGAGTCGTATGACCGGCTCCTGCGGACCGCGCTGGACGAGCCAAGCTCGGGGGTGGCGACCGACGCCGCCGAACTTGGGTGCAGAATGGCCGCGGAGGGCGTTCCGCTGGAGGAGTTGGCGGCGGCCCATCTTCGGGCGGTGCTCGCCGCACTGCCTGCGGGCGAGGATGCGGCGCAGCGGGTGCTGACCGCGACGGCGCCGGTGTACACGCAGTTGCTGGGCGGGTACGGGGCCGCGCTAGCGGCGCGTCTGGCTGAGCTAGGGCGGAAGGAGCGCTATTTCCGCGAGCTGCTGGACCATTCGCGGGATCTGTTTTACCGGACGAACCTGGTGGACCGCTCGATCGAATACGCCAGTCGCGCATGCCTCGACGTGCTGGGCTGTACGCGTGAGGAGTTCATGGCGCTGGGACGGGACGGAGCGCTGGAGCGTTTTGTCCATCCGGACGACTGGCACCTCGTCCGCGCGGTGGACCGCCCCGGCGGCCCGGGCTTCGAGTGGGAGGCCCTCGAGTGTCGTGTCCGCCACCGCGACGGGCAATACCGTTGGATCCTCACCCGGCGTTCCGTGATTCGCGACGACGCGGACCGGCCCGTCGCCACCGTCGGCGTCATTCAGGATATCACCGAGCGCAAGCGGACCGAAGGCGAGGTGCAGCGATACCGCAACCACCTCGAAGAGCTGGTGGCGGCCCGCACGGTCGAGTTGGAAGCCGCGAACCGCCGCTTGCAGGCCGAGCTCGCCGAACGCCAACGTGCGGAGGCCGCGCTCCGTGAGAGCGAGGAGCGCTACCGTTTGCTGGCTGACTCGATGGCCGATTTCGTCAGCCTTCACGACGCCGACGGCCGCACGTTGTACGTCAGCCCGTCCTTCCATCGCGCCACCGGTTTCACCCCGGAGGACCTCGCGGCGCGGGACTTTCGCACGCGCATTCACCCGGAGGACCGGCCCGCGATCGAAACGGCTCGAGCCGCGAATCTGCGCGGCGAACCGACACGCTGCGAGTACCGCGGTCTGCGGAAGGATGGGTCTTGCCTGTGGCTTGAGATTCAGGCTACGCCGCTGCGCGGACAGGACGGACACGTGGACCGGATTCTCTGCTGCACGCGCGCGATCGACGACCGCAAGCAGGCGGAGGAGGCCCTGCGGCGCCGGGAGGCCATTTTGTCCGCGGTGGCGGCGGGGGCCGAGAATCTGCTGCGCGCGGCCGACTGGCGGGACGCGCTGCCCGGCCTGCTGGCCCGGCTGGGAGAGGCGACCGCCGTGAGCCGGGTCTATTTGTTTGAAAACCACGTCGGACCTGGCGGTGAGTTGCTGACCAGCCAGCGCTTCGAGTGGGCGGCGTCGGGCATTACGCCGCAGATTGACAGCCCGCAACTTCAAGCCGCGTCATTCCAGGCTGGGGGTTTCGGGCGTTGGTGCGAGGTGCTAGGGGGTGGGCAGGTCATTCAGGGCAACGTCGTGGACCTGCCGGAGTGCGAGCGAGCGGTGTTGGCGGCCCAGGAGATCCGGGCGGTGGTCGCGGTCCCCGTGTTCGTGGATTCGCGGTGGTGGGGGTTCATCGGATTCGATGAATGCAGGTGCGAGCGGACGTGGTCACCGGCCGAAGTCGAGGTCTTGCGCACGGCCGCCAGCACACTCGGCGCGGCGATCCAGCGCCAGCAGGCAGGCGAAGCGTTGCGTGCCAGCGAGGAGCGCTTCCGGGTATTGTGTACCGCGGCGCCCGTCGGCATCTTTCTCGCGCGCCTCAACTCCGGTTGCCAGTATGTCAACCCGCGGTTGGAGGCCATTTGCGGACTGTCGTTTGACGAATGCCTAGGCGAAGGCTGGCTCCAATCGGTGCATCCCGAGGATCGTGAGAAAACCTGGCGCTCCGCGCGCCAAGCAAGCGCCTCGGGCGACGAGTTCCGGCAGGAGTTTCGTCTGCTGCGGCGCGACGGTACGCCGCGCTGGGTCCACGTGCAGACTGACAGCGTGCGCACGCCGGCCGGCCAGATCGAGCTGCGCGTCGGGATCGTCGAGGACATCACCGCGCGCAAGCAGGCGGAGGAAGGCACCCGTCGGCACCAGGAGCAACTCGCCCACCTCGCCCGCGTCAGCACGATGGGCGAAATGGCCTCGGGCCTCGCACACGAGTTGGCCCAGCCCCTCTCGGCAATCTTGTACTACGCCCGCGGCGCCGCGGCCCAACTGCACGAAGGTCAGTGGGGCGCTGCCGAGGCAACGAGCACCCTGCACAAGATCGCGGACCAGGCGGAACGGGCCGGGCAGTTCATTCGCGGCCTGAAGGCGTTTGTGCGAAAGGTGCCGCCCCATCGGGTGCCAGCCGACCTGAACGCGATTGTGCGCGAAGCCGCAGGTTTCGCGGCCGTGACGGTCCGCTACCACCAAGTGGCCGTGGAAATCGAGTTGGCGGCCGACCTGCCGCCGGTCCTGGTCGATCGCATCCAGATTGAGCAGGTCATCCTGAATCTGATACACAACGGCGTCGAAGCGATGGAGACGTCGCCGGCGGGCGCGCGGCGGCTGGTGGTGCGGACATTCGTCCGCGCCGACGGGGCCGTCTGTGCGGCCGTGCGGGACTCAGGGCCGGGCCTCCTGCCCGAAGCGACGGCCCAGGTCTTCGACCCATTCTTCACCACGAAGCCAAAAGGGACTGGTCTGGGCTTGTCCATCAGCCGTACTATTATTGAGGATGTACATGAGGGTACAGTGTGGGTTGTGCCCAATCCGGGCGACGGCGCGGAGTTTGGCTTTGCGTTGCGCCCGGCCGAGCACCCGAACGACAAAGTGAGGTGATGTTTCAGGGGTGAAACATGGCTGGGTTGGGGTCTGAGCGGGAGCCCATCGTATACGTGGTTGACGACGATGAGGCGGTGTGTGAAGCGCTGCGTTGCCTCCTCGAATCGCAGGGGCTGCGGACGGAAACGTATACCTCCGCGGAGGCGTTTCTCGCGGCGTGCCGGCCGGGCCAGCCCGGGTGTCTCGTGCTTGATGTGCGCATGCGCGGCATGAGCGGAATGGAACTTCACAGCCGCCTGGCGGAGGAGGAGCTGCAACTGCCGGTGATTATCATCAGCGGGCACGGGGACATCCCGATGGCGGTGCGAGCGATCAAGGCGGGCGCCCTCGACTTCCTTGAGAAACCCGTCAGCGATGCCCTGCTGGTGCAGCGCATCCGCGCGGCGCTGCAAGTTGATGCCGGCAACCGCCGGCGTCGCCAGGAGGATGGCGACGTCCTGGCGCGCCTGGCGGCACTGACCGACCGCGAGCGTGAGGTCATGGAACTGGTGATCGCCGGCCGACCGAGCAAGCAAATCGCGGCCGAGCTGGGCATCAAGGAAAAAACGGTCGAGGCCCACCGCAAGCACGTGCTCGGGAAGCTCGGGATACACAGCACCGTGGATCTCGTCCGGCTCGTCTTGGCACACCGCCAACGTGGTTCCGGTTGAGATCACCCTGACGCCGCGGCACCCCCGGCGCCAGCCGCACGACGTATAATCCCGCCCTGGCGCCGGTCGTGCCTCGCGCGGAGTCAGGCCCGCCGCGGTGCTGGCCGACGGCGCGGCACGGCGCTGGCCTCGAGGTCGATAGTGGTCGGGCCTGCTGCTTTGCGCAGAAGCTGGTACCTCGCGGGGGTCGTGGGCGTGCTGGTCCTCGCCAGCGCGTGGCGGATCGGCATGGCCGTGCAACTGCCGGTGATCTCGCGCGACGGCGTGACCTTCTGCTGGTACGCCCGCGAGCTGGAACGCACGGGCGTGGACTATCTCCAAACCCCGGCGGCGCAACAACACCCGGGTTTTCCCGCGCTCCTGCTCGCCACGACCTCCTTGGCAAAGGCGGTGGGGATGCCGGACGGGCCGTGGACCTGGCAGCGTTGCGGGCAGGGAGTCTGCATCTTGGCCGGGCTCGTCGTCATCGGATTGGTTGGCCTGCTGACCGCTCGATTGGTGCGCGGGCTGGTTCTGCCCATCGATCGTCGGTTGACGGTGATGCTGGCGATGCTCCTCGCCGCGCTGCTGGACCTGAACGTCTGGCTTTCGGCCGACGTGATGTCCGAGCAAGTGCATCTCGCGTTCTACCTGGGTGCGGTCGTGCTGCTCACACGACTGGACTCGGCGCGGGCCGCGGTGGGCTGTGGCCTGCTGAGTGGGCTGGCGTTCATGACCCGTGAAGAGGGATTCGTGCCCCTGCTGGCTGGATTGCTCACGCTTGGAGCAGCTTGGCGCAGCGCCCCCGTCCGTCGTCTGGTGACCCAGGCGATCCTGCTGCTGGCCGGGTTTCTGGTCTGTGCCGCACCGTACTGGCTCACCGTCGGCCGTTTTTCGACCAAGAAAGGCGTTTCTGATCTGTGGGAATCAGCGGCGATACGTCCCAGCACGGTGACTCAGGACAGTTTGGTCGCATCCGCGTGGGGAGCATGGGCCTCAGGCCCGTGCGAACCGAGCGCGCCACGGGACGGGCGTGTGTCCAGCGCGGCGCGTGTGTGGGGGCGTGCGGGCGCTACTCCGTACCCCGAAGGGGTGCAGGGCTGTAGCCACGGGCGGCGTAGGCCGCAGGCCGCAGCCGCCCGTGGAAAACGCGCCCCCGGGATGCTCCGCCCCGAAGGGGCGGCGGAGCGGCGCGACGTTTCCGGCACCCCTTCGGGGTGCGGCCCTCGCGGAGATCAACCACGGGTGTCGTCCGCTGTCGCGGACGCCGCCCGTGGCTACAGCCCGTCGCCCCTTCGGGGCGTCACCGAGGGTGATCACGGGCGCGCCGCCTTGGACGCGCGCCAGGGCGAATGTCGATGCCCCCCAACCATGTATGCGCGCCTCAAAACGCTCGACCTGTCGTGGTACGCGCTCCTGCCGCACGCGTTCTACAAGCTCTTCCGCGCGGGCCGAGTCGTCATTCCACTGCTCGCCGTCTTCCCGCTCATCAACCTCCGCCGCCGCTGGCTGACGCCGCCACTGGTCGGTCCGCTGGCCTGTGCCGCAGGACACTTCGGCTTGGCGCTGTTGGTGCTTGCCGGCAAGGGCTACCTCGATCCGCGGCACATGCTCGTCCCTGCGGTGCTGCTCATTCCGCTGGCCGCGCTGGTCCTCGGGCGGCTGGTCACCCTGGCGTCGGAAGCCCGGCGTGCGTGGCTCGGCGTACTGGCGGTGCTGATCTGCGTCGCGCCGCTCGTGCGCTACTCGCTCCGGGTGCCGAACTCAAAAGACCTTTTCCTGGCGGACGCGGCGGCCTGGCTAGACGGGCACGACGGCCAGCTCGCGTCCAAGCGGCTGTTGACGGCGGGCAGTCCACGCCGCATCGCGTTCTACACCGAAATGCGCTGGGAAGTCTGGGACGACCAGCCGGTCAATTACGCGGAGTTGGCGGGCAAGATTCGCAGCCCGGAGCCGGGGTACTTTGTCATCCAGGTGCCCACCGATCCGGCCGGCGCACAGTACGAATTCGAAGACAATGACCAGCTACTCACGCGGCTGCTGACCGATCCCGGCGTGGGCCCGTGCCTGCGGATTGTGCATACCGTGCCGGGACCGGATCGCAGCGAGCTGCGTATCTTCGAGCTGGTCCCGCCAGGCAGGACGTAGGTCGCGAGGGTTCGATGCCTGCATTGGTGCTGGTAGCGTCTTTGGCCGCCGACCGCAACCTCCGGCTGAAGGCTCACCGGCTGGAAGCCGGTGCCACAGGCTGGTGTCGCGCGCTCGCCGACGCGGTGTTGGTACCGCTGGCCACCGACGGGCGCCGGGCAACCGTTCACCTTGACCTAGCCGATCTCTTCGTGGCCTCGCTTTCGCGGCGAAACGGCCAACCCGAGCCGATCCGGACGTGGTCAGATGACCGGTTTGAGGTCGTGCTCGAAGGCTATCTTGCCAGCGACGTACCGGGTCCGCGCCACGACCACAACGACGCGGAGCGCGTGGCCGAGCTGCTGCATCGGGGCCCCGGCGCCAGCGAGCAACTTTCCGGCTCGTTCGTGCTCGTCGTCGTCGATCGCGTCGCGCGGACGGTGACGCTCTGGACCGATCGCGCGGGGACACGCCCCAGCTTCATCGCGGTCTGCGGCGAGCGGGTCGTCGTCGCCCCGGAGCTGAAGTGCTTCCGCGGCCTGCCCGGCGTCGACGACACGCTCGTCCCCGGTTCGCTCGCGGCAATGGCGCTGAACGGCGCGTTGCTCAACGAACACACCTACTACCGCGGCGTGCGATTGCTCGGCCCGGCCCGCCGCGCGACGATCACGACCCAGGGCGTCCGCGTGGACCGCTACTGGCAGCGCAGCTTTCAAATCGACGCGGGACGGCGCCCCCCCACCGCCGCGGAAGTCGCGCAAACTCTGTGCGACGCGACTCGGCGGCACCTCGCGCCCTTTCGTCGTCCGGTGCTCGCACTGAGTGGGGGGCTGGACTCTCGACTCCTGTTGGCCGCTGCGCGACGATCAGGCCTGCACCTCCCGGCGGTGAGCTGGGGCTTCGACCACATCGATGACCCCGGCTCCGATTGCCAGGTCGCCGGCGAGTTGGCCCGGCAGGGGAGCACGAGCCACCGCCTGCTGCGTCTGGATGTGGACGCGCTCGCGGACCACGCCGAGCGGATCGTGTACCTGACGGATGGCCTGACCGGGCACCTCGGCAACTACGTAGAGGGTGAGCAGACCGCCCGCACGCTGGCCGCCGAGTTCGACGCCGTCGTGCGCGGCGACGAAGTCTTCGACGGCTACCCGCCGGTGCCGTCGCGGGCGTCGGCGTTGGAGCACCTGGGGGTGAAAGTCGGCAAACGGCTGTGGTGGCTGCGATTTCTGCTGAAACGTGACGTGCGCCGGGCCGTGCTCGACGACTATGCGGCGCAGTGTCAAGGACTGCTCGACACCGTCCCGGCCGCGGTTTCGCCCTCCGACGTGACGGACATCCTCTATCCGCAGAACCGCTTTCCGCGCGTGATTGCCAGCCAGTCGCCGGTATTCCGCGCTCACCTGGACGTGGTCTGTCCGCTGATGGACAGCGCGCTGGTGGACCTCGTCTTGCCCTGCACCCGCACGCAGCGGGCTGAGAAGCGCTACATCCTGGAGTGCGTACGGACTGAATTCCCCGCCGAGTTCGCCCTGCCGCTCGCGGCCCAGCACAGCCGCACAAGCTGGCGCTCGCGCTTTCGCCGGCTTGGTCGCGTGCAGCACTACTTCGTGGAGACCTTGCTCGAGCCCCTGGCGTCGTTCGACGCCTGGTTCGACCGCACGGCGATCCGCGCGTGGCTGGAGCACGCCCTGGCCGAGGGCCCCCGGGCGCCCTGGCCGACCGACAGCGCGCGGCTGGCCAAGCCGCTGGCCCGTACGCGCGCATATCTCTTGCGGCCGACGTTCAAGGAGCGCGTGGTCGCGAACCTCGTGGCGCTCAAGCTGTGGTTCAAGCTCTTTGGACCGTGAGGCGTGCGCAGCCCAGACGATCCGTTTGCGTAAAGTGGGGATCGCGAAGCTCTGCCGGGGACCGCGAAGCTCTGCTTCGCGACGTTTGGATCCGCTTCCTTACGGTCGCGGTTCAGCAACGCACCGGCCAGAGGCCGATGCTCCCCTGCTGTGCGGGTCTGAATGAGCCGGGGTTGGCCGCTACCCGCCGCTCAGCAGGCCGACAAACGCGTTGATATCGTCGAACGTGACGGCACCGTCAAAGTCGCAATCCGCGTTCAACAGGCGGCAATCGGGGAACTGAGCGCCGTACGCATCAGGGTCCGCCAGCGCCAGCACAAACGGGTTGATGTCGTCGAAGTCGATGCTGCCGTCGCAATTCGCGTCGCCGACGAGCACGATGTACTCCAGCGAACGGGCGTATTCGATGAAAGCGCCGCCGTGCGCGGAGCGCCACACGATCGTCTCGCCCGGATCGAAGAAATCGCCGTCGAAATCCAGGTGGACGAGGCGGAACACGTTGTCGCGGATGTCCGTGCCGGCGGAGGAGACCAGCAGCTCGCCGCCCGGGCCGATCGCCAGGTAGTAGGATGAGCCGAGTTCGTACCCCGGGGGCACGTGCGTCTCGTTCCAAACCTCGACGGCCTCGCTGGCGCTGTCAATGGTGCCGCTCCCGTTCAGATCGGTGAGCTGAAACACCTTTTGGGGGTTCACGCCGACCAGGCTCTCGGAGATGAACAGACTCACGCCGTCCGTGACCAGCCCGGTGCCGATCTGCACGCCGTAGGGGTTAGTTTCGTCAATGAAGATATTGAACTCCCCGGCGTCGATAGCGCCGCTCGCGTCGGCGTCCTCCGCCCGGAAGATCGCGTCCGGATCGCCGGCCATGAGGTCGGCGAAGTACGCGGTCGTGCCGATGAACACGAGGCTGAACGCGGACGAGCTGGTGAGCAAGTTCTGCGTGTCCATCCAGAGCGTGGCTTCGTCTTGGTCGTTCGCGTCGCCGTCGCCGTTGAGGTCCACGGTACGGAAGATCGCGTCCGGCAGGCTCGATGTGCCGACGTGTACGACGTACGTGGCCCCGGCGGAATCCTGATACAGGCCATTCGGGTTGGTCACGATGAAGCCGTGGTAGTTGTCGGCCTCGGAGAACCAGATGCTGGCCTCGCCGGGATCCTGGGCGTCCCCATCGCCGTTGACATCGCGCAGGCGATAGACCGCGTGCGACCCGCCGTCGCCGTAGTACACGTAGCCGTCGGCCGCCTGGAAGATCGTGTACACGGCGTTGGTCGGACTGGGCAGGCCGGAGGCGTTGGCGGCGTCGAAAAAGACCCACGCTTCGCCCGCGTCGTCGGCGTCGCCGTCGCCGTTGAGATCGCGCGTCCGGTAGATCTGGTCGAGGTCCATATCGCCGACCAGGGCCCCGCCGGTCTTCGCGCCGAGGGGCGTCGGCTGCGCGAAGACGCAGCAGGTCATGGTCAGGACCACGGCCAATGGAAGTTGGCGCAACCGCTTATGCCAAGGGGACATGGCGCTTCTCCTCTCCGAATTCCTCGCCTGTCCGTATGGTACCGTTCTCGCCGGCGCAGGGTCAATGGGCAACCGATGGGCCGGACGCCTGCGCCGGCGCAAGAGGCGCCGCCCGCCCGTCAGAGCTGCCGCGCCGCGAGCCACGCGCGCCCCGCCGCCAGGGCGTCGCCGAGCTTGTCCGGGTTCTTCCCACCCGCCTGGGCCAGCGTCGGCGGGCCGCCGCCGCCGCCGTCGATCAGCGGGGCGATGGCCTTGACCAGGTCGCCGGCCTTGAGGCCCTTTTTGATGAGATCGTCGGTGACGCCGACGAGGAGCAGGGCCTTGCCCGGCGTCGGACTCGGAGGTCCGACGCTACTGCCCTGGCGCACACCGAAGCCCGCGGCGCTGGGGGCGGTAGTGCAAGGCGGGTGGCCTACGGGAAGAGCTGTTTCAGCAACTCGTCACGGGCCAAACCGACCTGTGCGCCGGCGAGCTTCAGGATGGCGTTCAGCGTCCCCACTTTGAGGCTGGTGTGGACGGGAATGCTCAAATGGTGTTCCTGGGCGCGGACCACGCGTAGTCGCATGTGGCTGCCCGTCTGGTGCTCGACTTGATAGCCCAGCCGCGCCAACGCCTGGGCCAGTTCGCGACCGGAAATGTCGCGCGGCAGCTTCAAGCGGCGATGACCTCGTCGCTCACGAAGTGCAGCCGAATCAGTTTGGGCCGCGCGGACTCATCGGGGAAGTGGCAGCGGACGGCGTCACGGACCATCTCGCGGAGCTCGTCCAGCGTGTCACCCTGTGTGACGATCGCCGCTCCAACCGCCTGGGCGGAGTACCCCCCGTCCGGATCGGGTTCAACCACAAACACGATTTCCGTCATACTCGCCTCCAAGTGGTGACGACGGGCACGTGAACACGATCTTACCGCGACAGCCGGCCTGCGATCCACTGCTGCCCCGCCGCCAGCGCCGCGGGCAGGTTGTCCGGGTTCTTCCCACCCGCCTGGGCCAGCGTCGGCGGGCCGCCGCCGCCGCCGTCGATCAGCGGGGCGATGGCCTTGACCAGGTCGCCGGCCTTGAGGCCCTTTTTGATGAGATCGTCGGTGACGCCGACGAGGAGCAGGGCCTTGCCCGGCGTCGGACTCGGAGGTCCGACGCTACTGCCCTGGCGGACGCCGAAAAGCACGATGGCGGAGCCGCACTTCTGCTTGATCGTGTCCACGCCGTGCTTGAGCGCTTCGACCGGCACGTCCGGCATCTCGGCTACGACCACGGTCGTGCCGCCGATCTTCTCCGCCTGTGCCAGCAGGTCTGTGATTCTCTGTTGAACAACGTGCCCGGCGTCGGCGACCGCCGATTTCTGCTGCGTTTTGACGGCCTGCTGTAGCTCCTCCATCAACGCACGTAAGCGGACGCGGAGACGAATTGGGATCACCGCGGTCGCCAGCGCGGCTTGCAGTTGCGCCAATCCCGCCGGAATCTGCTCTGCGGAACCGCGCTTCAGGGCCTCCGCCTGGTTCACCAGGGCGCTGCCTTGCTCCTCGGCCAGCCTCGCGGTCGCCCCCGTCAGGCCCACGACCCGGCGTACGCCCTTGGCGACGGCCTCTTCGCTGACGAGCACGAAATGCTCGATCTCGCTGGTGTTCCGCACGTGGGTGCCGCCGCAGAATTCGATCGAGACGTTACGCCACGCGGGGTTGTCGGGCTTGTTCAACAGGTCCGCGACCGGCACGCCGACGGAAAGCACGCGGACGGTGTCGGGGTAGCGCTCGCCGAAAACCGCCCGCAGGCCGTTGATCTTGAGTGCATCGGCCTGGTTCACGTTCTCGTAATGCACTGGCAGACTCTGGCGGACTTTGTCGTTGACAAGCTGCTCGACGCGCTCGATTTCCTCCGGCGTGACGGCCTTCGGATGCGAGAAATCGAACCGCGTCTTCTCGTGATCGACGAGGGAGCCTTTCTGCTGCACGTGGTCGCCGAGCACTTCGCGCAAGGCCCAGTTCAGGACGTGCGTGGCGGTGTGGTTCTGCATCGTTGCGCGGCGGCGCACGTCAACGCGCAGCTCGACCCGCAGGCCAACGTGCAGATCGCCGTGCGCCAGCGTCCCGAAGTGGACAACCACGTCACCGACACGCTGCGTGCTCTCGATTTGGAAGTGGGCCCCGGGGGTCACGGCTTCGCCGTGGTCGCCGACCTGTCCGCCGGCTTCCGCGTAGAAGCACGTGCGCTTGAAGATCAGCCCGGCAGTCTCGCCGGCCCTCAGCACGTCCCCGCCTGCGTGGACGGCGGCGGAGCCGCCCGGGGCGCACGCGACAAACGCCAGCAAGGGGACGGTGAGTTGTTCGCCTGCGTACTTGGGTGCATCGTCCGTTGGTCCGAACGGTGCGAGCAACTCGGCCGGAACGGCGACGCCGGCGGCCTCGAAGCCCTTGGCGCAGGCCCGCGCACGTTCGCGGGCTGCTTCCATCAGCCGCTCGTACTCGCCGATGTCCACGCGCAGTCCGCGCTCGGCGGCCATGATCTGCGTCAGGTCGATCGGGAACCCGTAGGTATCGTGGAGCTTGAATGCATCCTCGCCGCGGATTTCGCCGTAGTGTTGTGCGATGGCGAACTCGGCCGCCTCATTGAACAGGGCGATGCCGCGCTCGAGCGTCCGGTCAAACGACTCCTCTTCCTCGCGGATTACGTTTCTGACGTGCTGCGGGTTCTTCCGCAGTTCGGGAAACGCGTCGCCCATCGTCTCCACGACGGTATCGACCAAGCGGCACAGAAACGGCTCGTGCAGCCCCAGGTATTGCCAGCCGAAACGCACCGCCCGGCGGAGAATCCGGCGGAGGACGTAGCCGCGGCCTTCGCGGTCGGGGACCGCACCATCCGTCAGCGCAAACGTCAGACAGCGGATGTGGTCGGCGATCACGCGGCAGGCTTCGTCACGCAGGTCGGCGGGACGCATGACGGCGTAGCGTTCGGGGAGCATCGGCGTCCCGCCGGTGCGAATCATGCGAAGCGGAGCTTCGCGGTCCCCGGCCTCGCGGTCCCCGGCCTCGCGGTCCCCGGCTTCGCGGTCCCCGGCCTCGCGGTCCCCGGCTTCGCGGTCCCCGGCGGGGAGCATCGGCGTCTCGCCGGTGCGAATCGAATCGGGTCGCACCGGCGGGACGCCGATGCTCCCCCCGTACACGTGCCCACTCAGCT